>CAZSUA010000115.1:0-15399 GCA_964609655.1 uncultured Polyangiaceae bacterium
GGAGGATTCTTGCCTAAAGCAGCTTCTTCCTGGCGTGCCTGGCCTCTTTTGAGCTTTCGAAGTTCGTTGCCCACAGGCGAGCTATAGCCTTCTGCCGCGCGCAGACGCAAGGCACCACGCTCAGACTTGGGAGCCTCTAGTTCGCGCAAGAGATAGTAAGCATGCTTACTTTCTTAATTTGCTTAGAAGGGACCTCGAGCTCACGAACGCTGAAGATCTCTTAGCATCTCCGCCGAAGCCCGTTCCCAGGGAATTGGGGGCCATTATTTGGCAAAAGAGATAGTAAGCATGCTTACTTTCTTGATTGGTCCAGGCAGGCACTCTCTCCACCGAGGTCGATCGCTTGCCTTGGCCTAGTCGGTATCGGGTGCCATCGGCGGCGAGGCGATGCTGTCACGCGGGATTTCTGGGAGTGCTTCGAAGCGGAAATGATTGAAGAGGCTCAAGACCACTGAGAGTGTGGGGACGGCCAAGAGTGCGCCCCAGAGCCCAAAGAAATGTTGACCCACCACCAACGAAAACACGACGAGCACCGGGTGAATTTTGGCTGCAACACCGATAATTTTCGGATTCAGGAGGTTGGCTTCGAGTTGATGGATGCCCAAGATCCAGAGCAACACCCAGAGTGCGATCCAGAAATCTTGCGTCAATCCCACCAGCACGGCAGGAACGGTGCTCAGAATGGAGCCAAAAATGGGCACGATGCTCATCACGCCTGCCACTGCTGCCAAAATGGGCCAGTACTTGAGGTCAAACATCCAGAACCCGATGGCGCTCAGCACGCCGTTCACTAGGCAGATCAGGAGTTGGCCGCGCACCACGCCCGCGAGACCTTTTTCTAGCCGCACGAGCAGCAATTCGAAGCTAGGCCCCGATCGTGCCGGCAACAGCGACTGGAAGAATCCGAAGACCGCCTCACGTGTGTGCATCAGATAGCCCGCGACCATCAGCGTCATGAAAAACGAGAAAATCCCGTGAGAAATAGCGCCAATCACAGTTTGCCCCAGCTTAAAGAGCTCGACCACATTCTGCTTCGCAAAGCGCAGAAAGACGTCCAAGCCGTCACTCATCAGCTTCTCAAGGCTGAAGCTCTGGTCCACGTCGTCCACCGCGACAACCCGCCACTGGCGCTCTGTCTCTTGGATGACCTCGACTCCCGAACCGAGAGCGAGCTGGTAACCGCCCTCTGCTCTGGGAATGACCGCAATGGCCCCGGAGCTGAGCGCTGTCGATACGCCCCCCGGTTTTCGTCCCCGGTGCTCTTCGACCCAGGCTTCCGCGAGGGGCCCCCAGCTTCTCGTAGCGTCACGAATTAACGTCGGGGCATCACGCGTGAACCGCTCTGCCTCGGCGTACATGCGTGGCGCCAGCAAGGCGACACTCGTGTAGAGCGAGCCCAATACCACGAAATACACCAGGATAATCGAGGCACCCCGTGGCAGCCCCGTGCGTTCGCCCAAGGTCACCAGCGGCGTCAGGACAAACGCGAGCACCAGCGCAAGGATGAACGGGAGCAGAACGGACGACGCCCAGATCAGGACACCCAGCAAACAGACAGCGCTGATCCCCAGGAAGAGGATGCGCCGTCGTGTCCAACCGGAGTACTCGAGCTCCGGGCGTGCCGTCATTTTTCTCCGCTCACTTCACACGGTGGGTGCTTATTCGGAATCCTCGTCTTCGTCCGCCTCAGCAGCAGGGGGCTGCGAAGGAGAAACGCTGAGGCCCTTCAACTTGGAGGCCAGGACGTCACCCAGGGTGGCGCCTTGTCCAACCTGCTCGCGCCGCATCACGCTGAGCGTTTCAGCCGCCGGGCTTTCGCCAGGCTGACGCATCGTCAGCACCACGCGACGATCGATGGTGTCGAGATTGGCGACTTCCGCGCGAATGATTTGACCCGGTTCAAGCACAAGATTGGCGGGCATTTCGTTCGAGGGGATCAGGGCTTCGATGCCTGACTTCACTAGGACGAAGGCGCCGTAATCGGCAAGGCGCAGGACCCGAATATCCTCGAGCACGGTGCCAGGCTTGTAGTTCGCCATGAGATCATCCCATGGATCGTCGAACAACTGCTTGACGCCCAGGCTGACTTTCTTCTCATCGTGATTGATCGACAGGATGATGGCTTCGACGTCATCGCCCTTGCCGTAAAGATCGGCGGGGTTATTGACCTTGACCGTCCACGACAGATCCGTCTTGTGCACCATGCCGTCCACACCCTCTTCGATACCGACGAACACGCCGTAATCGGTGAGTGAGCGAACCTTGCCGGTGACTTTATCGCCAGGCTTGTATTTGTCAGTGAAGAGACTCCAAGGATCTGCCTCGAGCTGCTTCAAGCCCAAGCTGATGCGTTTGGCAGCGGAATCGACTTCCAGAACCTGGCACTCCACTTCCTGGGCAATCTCAAGCATCTTCGAGGGATGCTTGACCTTCTTGGTCCAGCTCATTTCCGAGACGTGGATCAAGCCTTCAACGCCAGGCTCCAGCTCCACGAACGCACCGTAATCGGTGAGGCTCATGACCTTGCCTTTGACGCGCTTACCGAGCGGATACGCTTCCTGCGCGTGATTCCAGGGGTCTTCTTGCGTCTGCTTCATGCCGAGGCTGACGCGCTCTGTCTCCGGATTGTACTTGAGCACCTTGACGGTGACCTTATCGCCCACCTGGAACACTTCGCTCGGGTGGTTGACGCGACCCCAGGACATGTCCGTGATGTGGAGCAGGCCGTCGATACCGCCCAAGTCGACGAAAGCGCCGTACTCGGTGAGGTTCTTGATCGTTCCGTCGAGAACCTGGCCCTCTTCGAGAGTCTTGAGCGTGTCGGCCTTCATCGCGTCGCGCTCTTGCTCGAGCAGCACACGCCTGGAGAGCACGATGTTGCCGCGCTTCTTATTGAATTTGATAACCTTGAATTCGAAGGTCTGTCCGATCAAGCGCTCCAGGTTGCGGATCGGCCGCAAATCAACCTGAGAACCCGGCAAGAAAGCCTTAACGCCGCCGCGAATCGTTACGCTGAGGCCGCCCTTAACACGCTGGCTGATGGTGCCTTCGATGATCTCATCGCGCTCACAAGCGGCGGAGATCTCGTCCCACACCCGCATCTTGTCGGCCTTCTCTTTGGACAGAGAAATCAGGCCCTCATCACTCTCGCGACTCTCGATAAAGACGTCGACGCGATCGCCCGCCTTCACGGTGATATTGCCCTGAGCGTCAGCAAACTCCGAGACGCTGATCGTTCCCTCGCTCTTACCGCCAATATCGATGATGATATTGTCGCGCCCGACGTGGATGACATATCCACTCACGATTTGCCCTTCACCTGCGAGCTCGGAGGTGTTGGTTGCTTCTGCGACGCTTTCGAACAAAGCGGCAAAACTGAGGTCGTCACCCTGTGGGGTCGTCAGTTGAGTTTCAGCCATGGTAATGTTTTGGTGCTCCTAGGAACAATCTGGTCCGAGCTTCGCACTGCGTGCGAGAGCATGGGGGTTAGGGTTGATTGATTGAGGGGGCGCTCAGGTAGCGCACCCACGAGAGGGCGTCAAACGCAAAAACCGAGCCGAATCATGACATCTTCGGTGCCTGACCCTCATGGGCGCACACTGCTTGGCTTGGCGTGAGCTAAAATGGCCTGGGCCGCCTGCTCCGCATAGGCCAGCATCGCCTCCTTCGGCCAGCTGATCCTGACTCGCGCGCGTCCAGCGCTGAGCTGTTCAACGCTGACTTTGGCCCTCGGGAGCGTGTCCAAATGTTGTGTGTTTGCGGCACTTTCAAGCATAGCGCGCAGCACTGAAGGGTCGGGGATGGCATTGGATCTGAAATGCAGCTCCAAATCGAGCGTCACCTCCGAGCCGATCTCAACCTTGCCGTTAAGCCCCGCAAGCTTGCTGAACTCTGCTGCCAGCTCGGGCTTAGGCCAAGCTGCAGCTACGGCCCGCTGAGCCAAGCGCTGCCATTCTCCCCCCGAAATGGCCAAGGCTCCAGGCCCCTCTTTGGGCAATAGGTGCCCCTCCGCCAGAAGGCCAAGCTCAACGCCTTTTCGGTTGCCGAGCAGCAACGCGCCATCAACGGCTTCAGCGAGCGTGAGCTCTCGGGTCAACTGAAAAGCTGCAACGGCGCCGGCAAGGCTCAGTGGGGAAATCGGCTGCTTGATGGAGCTGGCGTACTCCGCCGCAACCGCTTGCGCGACACGCTGGGACGGAAACTTGCCAGCGATCACGCCCAGCCAGTTACCCGCATTATCCCAACCCAGCAGCAGCTCTCGGAGGTCGATTGCCAGCTGAACGCCGGCCTCGCTCTCCAGCCTGCGAACACGAGGAGCTTCCTTCGTGCTGGGCGTCGGCAGCTCATTCAGCAACGGAAACAGGCTGCGGCGGACAGGCTCAAACAAAATCACCTGCTCCACATCAACGCGTACTGCGGCCGAAAAGGTCGCGGGAACATGCGAAGCCGCCACCCGCGTGAAGCTTACAAACCGTGTGTAGAGGAGTGCGCCACCATAAACCCCCGATGCGACGGCTATCGCCAATGCAGAAAAAATCGCGCGATGTGAGAGACCTCCGCGACGATCAGTTGCCGACATGGGGCGCCCGCGTAGCACGGGTTGGCGCTTAACTGCGACTGTTAACGAAAGTAAGACTGGCTAAGCCGCACAGAAAACAGCAGGGACACACCTTGCACCTGCGTTTTTAGCGCATTCAGGGCTTCCCCGAACTTCGGATACAGCTCCTTTCCGACCTCCAACAGCTGACGGATCAAACTGAGCGCTTCCGCTGCCGCCTGCTCCGTCAAAAACAGCACTTCTAACGATACTTTCAGCGTTTCGCCTTCGGACTCCAGAAGCCCCGACACCTTGCTGGCCTGTTCGAGGAGCCCGCTCAACTTCGGAGCACGGGCGGCCAGAAATACCGGGAGCACCCGGGGCCGCAGCTGAAAAGACAGGAGCCCGCTCGCCATCGGCTCCAAACGTTTTTCATCGGGCCCTACGGCGATCACCCGTTCAACGCTGTCGATTTCCGCTACCGACACGAAGACGAGCGTGTCATCCCCATGTGCGTAGGCTCGCGCAGGCTCTGCGCGCTTTGCGCTCCCTCGCCGTTCGTACACGCGAAGCAAACCTCCGAGCGCTAACGCGGGACTCCAAGTCGCAGGCTCTTGCCGATGAAGGTCCGTGGTCGAAAAATCGCCGCTCAAGACCAGCACACTGTCGGTGGTTGCCGCCGAACCTGAAGGCCGCAACGCGAGCCACGCGCTGTGCGCCTGCTCCAAAGCTTGGCCAAAAGCACCTGACTTCGCTCCCTGATTCTCAGCCTGAGCGCGCAGCTTCAGCAGAGCGTCAGGCCCGAGCGCGAGCCGAAGCTGCTTCAAATCCAAACGAACCACCAGATCCAGATCGTTCGTCAAGAAATCAGTGGCGTCGAAAACCTGGGGTGCTGCGCCTGGCCTACGCACTTCGAACGCTGTGCTGCGCTCGCAGCCAAGCGCGCCAGGAAAGCCAAGGAGCAGGCTCAAGTGGGCCAACACTCGACGCTGAACCAGGCGGCTCATGCCGTGGGCAGGAGTTCGTTGGCGACAGCCCGCACCCGTTCAACGATCAGAGCCACGACCTCGTCGATGCTCAGCTGCGTGCTATCGACGATCATCGCATCGTCCGCTTGGCGCAGCGGCGCAATCGGCCGCGAACTGTCCCGCCGATCCCGCTCTTCCACTTCACGGGCCACTTCCTCAAGATCGGCTGGCGCACCTTTGGCCCGCAACTCCTCGTGACGGCGCTGAGCTCTCACTTCGACAGCAGCCGTTAAGAAGAACTTCGCCTCCGCTGCCGGGAAAACGACGGTGCCGATGTCGCGCCCCTCTAACACCACCCCGCCTTCTTTCCCTGCGGAGCGCTGCATTTCTAGCAACGCTTCCCGCACGCGCGGGATCGCGGACACGCGACTCGCACCCTGACTGATATCCGCAGCGCGAATTGCCTCAGAAACATCGCGTTCTCCTAACAAAATGCGCCGCCGCGAGCTTGGCCCAAGGGCGAAACGAATGGCCTCGGTTCGAGCAAGCTCTTCAGCCACCTGCCCCACCCGAGCAGCATCTTCCCAATCGACGCCTGCATCCTTGGCTGCCAGCGCCACCGATCGATACAGCGCCCCGGTATCGACGAGCGTATACCCGAGCGCCTCTGCGACGCGTTGGCTCACGGTGGTCTTGCCTGCACCCGCGGGACCGTCGATCGCTACCACCAGGCGCTTCATTGGGCTTGCCCCTTAGGTGTATTCGCGTTCAACCAGGCATCCGCTTGCTCCAGGAGCTGGCCCACCGCGCGGCCGTCAATCTCAGCCACGACTGAAAGCTCTCGCTCCTTGGGTTGAACTTGGAGCTTCTGCACGGGCTGACCGATGCCCATGAGCGACATGAGGAACGAATAAGAACTGAGGTTTTGGTAAAGCTGGGTCAAGTTGTTGCCCCCCTGAAGTGCCGAAGCGGCGTCGGCATAACTGAACGTACCGGCTAAATTGATCCCAGGTGCTTGAAAATTACCGATGAGCCCAATCGTTTCCAACCCGATCACGAGCGGCAACTTCTGGCGCACGGCTTCTGGCACCGGGGTTGTACGAAAATCTGCGCCGAGCACGATCGGCGGCATGGGCTGGCTGCCGATTTGGGTGGCAAACCAGGCTGGAATTTCGCGCTTCACACGTCGCTGTTGGATGCGATCCAAGGCGCGCCGCAGGCCCGTTGCGTTTCCCACCAGCAAAATCTTGGGGCTCAGCGCGACAAATCCTAACTGATCGGCGACGAACACTCGACGTTCGGCATAGCGCGTTTCAGAAATTGGAATGCCCTGGGGCGTCTGGCGGGTCGTGGCCGCAGCAGCCTCGAGCTGCTCGGGATTGAAGCTGCCGAGCGCTACACCCAGAAAATCAGCGCCTTGCATGGAATAGGCGCCCAAGAAAAGCGCTTGCAGATCGCGACGGGGCTCAAAGCCAGCGCCGGCCGGGATCGGAGCCCGACGTGCCCAGATCCCGAGCAAGCGTGTGCCAAACTCGGAAGCGAACAGCTGCTGCGCATCCAGATACCCCACCGCAACGGCGCGCCCCGGCAAAAGAGCCACTGGATCACGCTCCAGCTCCTGGATCGACAGCCCTTTGCCTTCGGCGGTATGCACCACCACTTCTTCCTTTTTCGCACAGCCGAGCCAACAGCTAAGGCTCAAGGCCAGCACACCCAGGCTGAAATACCACTGTCTCACGCCAACACTCCTTGAAGGGCGGAATACAGCCGATCATTCTCGGCGACGGTTCCGACTGTAATGCGCAAGTGCCGCGGATAGGCGGCGAAAGGCCGAACAATCACCCCTTTTCGCAACAGAGCTTCGTAGATTTCGCCAGCTTTCCGCTGCGTGTCCAGCCACACGAAATTAGCTTGGCTGGGCGTTACCTGGAACCCCAAGCTCGCGAGCTCCTGCGTCATACGCGCTCGTTCAACGCGGTTGAGTTCGCAACTCCGAGCTACGTGCGCTTGATCCCCGAGCGCGATCACTCCTGCGGCTTGCCCCAGATGGCCCACGTTGAACGGCGCGCGCAGACGATTCATGTAATCGATCAGAACCGCTGGCCCGAGTGCATACCCCACACGCAACGAGGCCAGACCGTACGCTTTCGAAAACGTTCGCAGCACCACCAGCCGCTCGCGCAAATGCCGCAGTTTCGAGCAATCAGGATAATCTGGGGCGTCCGAGTATTCGACGTAGGCTTCATCCAACACAATGATCACGGACGCAGGCACATCGCGCAGCAAACGTTCTAGTGCTTGGCGCCCCACGTAAGTTCCGGTTGGATTGTTGGGGTTCGCAATGAACAAAAGGCGCGTCCGGGGCGTCACGGCTGCAGCCATAGCCTCCAGATCGTGCACTTCGTTGAGGAGCGGAACGGCGCTGAACGGCACGCCATGCGCCAGCGCACCCGCGCGGTAAATCACAAACGAAGGCTCGCCGAAAACAGCGTGATGTTCGCCAGTGGTGAACGTTCTGTAGAGCAGCTCCAAGAGCTCATTCGAGCCCGCGCCGCAGATCACCTCTGCCATCGATACCGCGTGAAAATCGGCGATCGCTTGGCGCAGCTTGTACGCCGCCCCGTCCGGATAACGCGCGATTTGTGCGAGCAGGCCAGGCAGCGCCTTCAGGACTTGTGGGCTGGCCCCGAGCGGATTTTCATTCGAAGCCAGCTTCACGGCGTTCTCAATGCCAAGCTCACGCTCAAGCTCTTCCACCGGTTTACCAGCTTGGTAGGGCCGAAGACCCTCGATACTGGCCGTGACGAGTTCTGACATAAGACTCCGAGTGTGCTCAGGACTCGCTCGGAAAGCTTCCGAGCACTTTCAAATACTTGGTAGAACGCCTCACCGCTTCGAGCGCCGTGACCACTGCCCGATCCGAAACATGGCCGCCGATTTCAACGTAAAACACGTACTCCCAGCTGTCGGAATCGTGCGGGCGGGATTGCAATTTTTTCAGATTAATACCTCGTTCGGCAAATTGGCTCAGGATGCCGTGGAGGGCGCCCGGCGCGTCGTCGCCTCCGAATAGGAGGCAGGTGGTGTCGTTACCGGTTCGCATGGCGGGCCGGCTACCTACGATAGCGTAACGGTGCTTCAATTCTGAGTCAGCGCCCACGTTGGCTCTGAGGGTAGCTAACCCAAAATCCTCACCGCAACCAACCGGAACAAGACATGCGCTGTTCGCAGTTTCGGCCGTCTGTTGGGCTGCGGCCGCGGGAGACCGCACATCGACCACCACTGCCTCCGGAAACTCCATTTGGAGGAAACGCTCGCAGGCCGCGTGCGCGTGCGGAGTTGCAAAGACATGCTCAATTCTGGGCGATCCTGGCCGGCCCATCCAATCGTAGTTCGCTGAAATCGAGCGCTCCGCAACGATCGGGAGATCTGTCTTGGCGAGCGCGGTGACCGACAACTGCACCAGCCCCTCCGTCGAAGACTCTAGCGGGATAACGGCGAACCCCACGCGCCCACGAGCCACTTGCTCAAGGGCTGCTTCGGTGGTGGGGCTCTCCTCCAGCAACGCGTTCGAACCAAAGAAGCACTTCGAAACCGCGTGACCGAAACCGCCCAAGGGCTCCAGAAAAGCCACCCGGACCAGCTGTTCCAGCCCACGAGCCTCAGCGCTCAACGATCGAAATATGATTCGCAAGCTCTCTTTCGGCAGCGGGCCCTCGGACGCCGCTGCAAGCTCAGCGAGCCACGCTTCTTCAGGCGGCTCTATCATCACCAGCTTAACATCTCCCTCGCGTAACGAGCGGATTTGGAGCGAAAGGGCCGCTCGCTGATTGAGGCGACCGAGAACTTCCAGATCTAAGGCGCGCAACGCCTGGCGCAGGCGACCGAGATCAGGATCTTGGGGTGGGCTCATGGGGCGCATTTCAGCAGCTCACTCGCCTGCTGGCCAGAGAAGCTTTTTTGAGGGCTAAGTCGTGCTGCCGCTGGTTGAACCGCTGCCTGACGAGCCCGCGGCCGGGGTGCTCGCGGTGGAACTCGGCGTAGCGGATGGCGCGGGCGCTGTGGCGGGCTTATCGGCCGTTGGTGCGCCTGCGGGCTTGGACGAGTCTGCACTGGAGGAGTCTCCAGAGTCCGGCTTCTTTGCGGCTGCACTGGTGTAGCCATCTGCGTACCAACCGCCGCCCTTGAGGATGAAGCCCCCTCCGCCGGAAACCTGGCGCTTTGCGGTCTCCTGACCGCATTCCGGGCAGCTCCGGAGTGCGTCTGCCTTGATCGATTGCTCCGCTTCCCAAGTGTGGGCGCAGGCGCTGCAAATGTATTCGTAAGTCATGGGCGACTCGGAAATGCGTCCGCGAACAGCGCCTGTCAACCATCATGGCTGGGGCTTGATGCCCCGAACCCTGCGTGAAGCAGGACCGACGACGCTGATCTTTTGATCCGATACTGCACTTTTGGGCTTGTGCGCAGGTGTTCAGGGTCGTACAAGTGAAGTTGCACGACGTGGCCATACATCACACTTGGTTGCGTTAGGCTGGCCGGACTTTGGGCAGGTGCCGCTCGCGTGGCACCCTCTCCTAGTTAATACTCGCGGGGCCTATCGTCTTGGATTATTGCTGATGCATATCAAGAAGCTGGAAATAGCAGGGTTTAAGTCCTTCGTGGACCGCACCACCATTCATTTTGATCACGACGTGATTGGGGTCGTCGGGCCGAATGGCTGCGGGAAGTCGAACATTGTGGACGCCATCCGATGGTGCATGGGCGAGCAGAGCGCCAAGCATCTCCGCGGACGCTCGATGGAGGACGTGATCTTCAACGGCTCGGACTCAAGGAGTCCGGCTGGCCTGTCTGAAGTGACGCTCACGTTCGACAACACCAACCCGGAGTACGCCGAGTCCCTCCCGCTGGAGTACAAAGATTTTCCTGAAATCGCCGTCACCCGACGGCTGTTCCGGGACGGTACTAGCGAGTATCAGCTTAACCGCACGACGGTAAGGCTGCGCGACATCACCGACCTGTTTCTCGGTACCGGCGTAGGCACCAAGGCCTATTCAATCGTTGAGCAAGGCAGAATCGGTCAGATTGTTTCTGCACGCCCCGAAGATCGCCGGCTTTTTATCGAAGAGGCCGCCGGCATCACCAAGTACAAGCATCGGCGCCACCAAGCCGAGCGCAAAATGGAGCTGACTCGCCAGAATCTCGCGCGGGTGAGCGATATCATTGCCGAAATCGACCGAACCCGGGTTTCGTTGAAACGCCAAGTAGCCAAGGCTGAGCGCTTTCTGGTGTATCGCGATGAGCTCGAAGATCTCGTGCTGCACGATGCGTCGCATCGCTTGCTGGAGCTGCTGGTTACTGAACGAGTGGATCGCGATGGGCTGCAACGGGCCCAGAGCCTTTCGGGCGTGCTGAAGGAACAGCTCAATGCGGCCGACGCAGGCCTGGAGGAAATCCGAAGATCTGCCACCGAAACCGAAGTTTTGGCCGATGAAGCGGCACGCCAAGCGTTCCAAGCAGACAACGAAGTGAGTGGCCTGCAGGCAGAGATGGATCGCGCCCGTGATCGGCTTTCTCACCTCACGGAACGGCTCCAAGCGGCGCAGACCGAGCACGCGGAGATCTTGCCCAAGCTCGCCGATCTCCGCTCCGAGCACTCCGACCTCCTGCAGCGTGTCGAATCCCTTGCTGCAGACGAAGCCGCCCGCCAGGCTGACGCCCAAGTCGAAGATCTGAAACTAGAAGCCCTCAGAACCGATGAATCCGCTGCCAATCAGACGGTCAACGGCGCGCGACGTGAAGTGGCGGAGGCCACCAACCGCACCACCTCAGCGGAGGTCCGTCTGGACGGGTTAGTTCAACGGATTACGGAAGCGCACACGCGTCGCGACAAGCTCTCGGCCGAACATCAGTCCGTGCTCGGCGAACAGAACGAGTTTGAGGCCCGCCGCAACGCTCTGGAGCAGAGCGTCGCTCAAACGGCCGAAGGCAAACGCCTCACCTTTGCCGAACAGGAATCGCTTGAAAAAGAGATCCATGTGCTGCGGAGCCAGCTCTTGGACAGTGAACGCGCCGTGGATGGTCGCAAAAATGAACTAAGCTTGCGCAGGAATCGCCTGCGTGCGCTCGAAGAGCTGCACCGCCGTCTCGAAGGAGTGGGCGCCGGAACCCGCGCGATACTCGGCAAGGCCGACCCGAATGTGCTTGGTATGGTGGCGGATCGGATTGAAGCGCCCGAGGAGCTGACGCTGGCATTCGCCTCGCTCTTGGGCGAGCGCCTCCAGTATATCGTCGTGTCTGAGCTGGCTCAGGGGCTCCAGTTATTGGATGAGCTGCGCGAGAAGCAGCGTGGCCGCGCCAGTGTTGTCGCGGCAAGGCCTGGCTATGTCGCAGGGGCAGCTCGAGCTTTTGGGGATGAGCCCGGTGTTCTCGGCGCGCTGGCGGACCAGCTGCGTTACGACCCCAAGGATGAAGCCCTGGTCCGAGCGGTGGTGGGCGACGCGATTTTGGTCACCACCAGCGAGCATGCTGTACAGTTTGCTGCGCGTCACCCCGAGTTTACTGCCGTCGCTCTCGACGGCACGGTAGCGCGGCCGAGCGGGGTCGTGAGCGGTGGTGGTGGCGACGAAGTGGCCTCGGCGATGGTCGAGCAGAAGCGCGAAATGCACTCGCTGACGAACGAAGTGGCTCGTCTGGATGCTGAATATCAGAAGCTTTTCCAGAGCCATAATGCGTTACGCGCACGCATCACAGCCGTGGAAACAGCTGTGGATCGAGCCCGAAAGGGTGCGCACGAAGGCGAATTGGCCCACGTGAGCGCTGAAAAAGACCTGGTGCGAACCAACGCTGAGCTTCAGCGCTTGCGGACGCGGCACTCAGCTATCGCAACCGAGATGGCTGAGCTGGAGGCGTTGATTGCGCGCAGTACTCAGGAAGAACAGGAGTCACGCCAACAATTGGATGTGCTCAAGAGTGTTTTCGAGCAATCGCAGACGGCTCTCACCAAAGCAGAAGCACGAGCCCTTTCGTGGAAAGAACAGGCTGGAGCGCAGGCTCAGTTGGTCATGGATCGCAAAGTTCGCCTGGCGCAAGTGCGTGAGCAGCTGGACGCGACAAGAGCCTCAGCCACGCGCGTGGAGTCGACCATTTCAGAGCTGGTGACACGAGCGAATCGCCTGCAAGAGGACATGGAAGAATCCGCCGCGAACTACGGCGAAACAGCAGCCGTATTGATGCTCTCGCGGGAAACTCGGATCGTGGCGCTCGATGGCGCACGCTTGGCCCACGAGCGTCTGACTACGGTTCGCGCACAATTGGATCAGGCGCGCCAAGCTCTCACCGAGCACGAAGCAGCTCTGAAGCAGCTGCGCGAAGAGCTTGGGCAGATCGATGAAGCGAGTCGCAAGCACGAAATGTCCGTGCAGCGCAACGAACTCGGGCGTACGCATCTCCTACAGAACATTCGTGAACGTTTCCGTGGGCTCGATCTCAACCGAGTGGTCGGCACCTATCATTTGCGCCTGGCTCCCGATGAGGAGCACCACCGTCGAATCGACGAGCTGACGAAGCTCATTGATCGGATGGGGCCTGTGAATCTGGATGCGAAGACAGAGCACGACGACGCGGAGACCCGTTTTGTCTCACTTTCAGCGCAAAAAGAAGATATTGAGAAAGCCCTGCTCGACCTGGATCGGGCGATTAAGCACATGAATCGCGAATCAAAGAAGCGTTTCCAGGATGCCTTTGAGTCCATCAATGCGCTGTTCCGGGCCACCTTCTCAAAGATGTTCCATGGGGGCCGCGGCGAACTCCAGCTCACGAACGCAGAAGATCTCTTGGCAACGGGTGTGGATATTATTGCGCAGCCGCCCGGCAAGAAGCTTGGGAATATTGAACTCCTGAGTGGCGGCGAGAAAGCACTCACGGCTGTATCGCTGATTTTTGCGATCTTCCAGCATCGGCCTTCACCTTTCTGCATCTTGGATGAGGTCGACGCACCGCTCGATGAGGCCAACGTGACGCGCTACAACGAGGCAATACGCTCGATGACGCAGCGGAGCCAATTCATCATTATTACCCACGTCAAGAAGACGATGCAATCCGTGGACGTGTTGTACGGCGTGACCATGGGCGAGCCCGGTGTTTCCAAGCTCGTCAGTGTGAAGGTCAACGAAGGCGTGCAGGCTCGCAGCGAAACATTGGCACCTCGTCACCGCGACAGCATGTTGAAGGGAGCGCCCATCGATACGGTGCTGCCGGAGAGCGACGAGAGCAACGAAGTTCAAGTAGCTTAGTCCCTCAGTGAAAATCGCGTGAGACGCGCTTAAAATTCGCTTGGTTGAGCTCCAAACGCTGAAGCCTCTCGACGATCACGTGGATTGTCGGAGATTTTGCGGGAGCCAGCTTAGGCGGAGAAACAGGCATGAGCACTCCTTGAATCGGCCCCGCCGCTAGATTTGAGCCGTTCACCTCACGCTCCACTTCCCCATAGGCTAACAGCAATGAGGCGTGCCGTGCCACCTGCTGAAACTGTTCAAATACATTGCGCCAAAGCACCAAATTAATAAATCCGAACTCATCCTCCAAACTAATAAATACAACACCGCTCGCCGTGCCAGGCTGCTGCCGCGACAGCACCACGCCTGCCACCTTCACCTTCTGTCCCTTTTTAACGCGCGCCAAGCTGCGCGACTCCAAAGCCCCCTCGCGCTTCAAGAACGAACGCAGATGTCGCATCGGATGATCCACCGTGGAAAGGCCCTTGTTCGCGTAATCTAGCAAGAGTGTTTGCTGAGGCGCTAAAGGCGCTAACTGGATCTCGGGTTCAGCTAACGCACGCCCTTGAAAGAGCCCATGCAATTGAGGGGCACGTGCTTGCCACAGCGCTTGCCTGCGCTCAGCTATCAATTCTCTGAAAACGCCGGCTTCAGCTAAACGCTCCACCTCATCTTTCTTGAGACCAGTTCGCTCCACCAGATCCCGCAAGTCATCAAATAGCTGCTCTTTTCTAGCCTTCACCAGGCGCCGCCCCGCCGCTTCACTGAGCCCCTTGATCAAACGCAAACCGAGCCGGATCGAACGCTGCGCTCCCGGCTTCTGACTTCGAATCGCACTGCCGGTGCCCGCTTCCTCCAAGCTGCAATCCCACTCGCTTCGCAGTGCACACACATCGTGTACCAGTACGCCATGCCGTGCAGCATCCTGGAAAATCGTGGAGGGCGAATAGAAACCCATCGGCTGCGCATTCACGAGCGCGCAGGCAAAATGCGCCGGATAATGGGCCTTTTGCCAAGCTGAAGCATAAACCAACAGTGCAAAGGATGCCGAGTGTGATTCAGGAAATCCATAATCACCAAAGCCTTTGATCTGCTCAAACAGCGCTTCCCCAAACGCCCGTTCAATGCCCTTCTTTTCGAAACCTGTGAGCAAGCGTTCGCGGTGCCGTAGCAGGCGCCCTGTTTTCTTCCAGGCTGCCATATCGCGCCGCAGCTGGTCAGCTTCTCCGCCGGTGTAGCCTGCGCCAACAATCGAGATTTGCATCACTTGCTCTTGAAAGAGCGGCACCCCCAAAGTGCGCTCCAGAATCGGCCACAAATCGAGATGCGGCACCGCGATCGGCTCCTCGCCATTCCTCCGCCGCAAATAGGGATGCACCATGCCTCCCTGAATCGGGCCTGGCCGCACCAGTGCCACTTCCACCACCAAATCATAGAACTTCTGAGGCCGCAGCCGCGGCAACATCGCCATCTGAGCTCGGCTCTCGATCTGAAAAACACCCACCGTATCGGCGCGGCACAACATCTCATACACCTCCGGATCTTCCGCAGGAATGCGCGTGATCACCTCCAACGGATCAAAGACCTCCTCTTCCAACACCGACCACCCTGACTCCTGACC
>CAZSUA010000116.1:0-15363 GCA_964609655.1 uncultured Polyangiaceae bacterium
GATGCCCACCTGTGCTCACGCATGCCCATGCTTCCCACTTTGTGTCCCATGCTCGCACGCTATATCAAGGCCGTTACTCCGCCAACCACGGCGCTCTCCGAAGTCATTTTACGGTCAGGCGGCATCCCCTCGCCTTGACTCATAAGTGGACTTATGCTTGACTTATAAGCGTGGGCTATTCGCCGCATTTTTCCATCACTGTGGCGCTCCTGAGCCAGGTCGAGGCCGTGGCGGCGCTGCGAGAACGGATCATGAGCGCTGCGGTGGAGCTATCGTGGATCCCCGCGCTGCAGAAGGACACGCGCACGCGCAACGTCCACGCCTCCACCGCCATCGAGGGCAACCCCCTGACTTTGGCACAGGTGCGAGCTCTGGAAGAGGGCCGCAAGCTAACCGCGTCCGATCCGCGTTCCCAGCGCGAAGTCATCAACTACTTCGCTGGGCTGCGCTACGTGGAAAAACATGCATGCAAGAAAGCGATCCGCCACAGTGATCTCTTCGCCCTGCACAAGATTCTCGCAGGCGATGTCATGGATCAGGGCGAGGCCGGACGCTTCCGGTCAATGGCTGTGCGCGTAGGAACTTACGTGCCTCCGCCGCCCAGCGATGTCTCGGGACTCATGTTCGAATTGCTGGACTGGTGGAACAAGCGGGCGCGCGGGCTCTCGCCTGTGTTGAGCTCGGCCATCCTGCATTACCGCTTCGAAGCGATCCACCCGTTCGCCGACGGCAACGGCCGAACGGGGCGGGCGCTGGCACTTTGGGAACTTTATCGGCGCGGTTTTGATACCCACCACATTTTCTCAGTGGACGAATACTACTGGGAGGATCGTCCGCGCTACTACGCGGCACTGGCGGCAGTGCGCAAGGCAGGCGAAGATCTCACGAGCTGGTTGGAGTATTGTGCCGAGGGGCTGCGTCACACCCTGGAACGCGTTTGGCTGCGAGTGCAGGCCTACAATCTCAAATCGACCGAGAAGCTCGTGCTGCGCCCCAAGCAGGAACAGTTGCTCGAGCTGCTCCGCGACCACGGCAGCGTGAGTCCGGCGGAGATATGGAGCGCATTGGGCGTTTCGAAGCAAGGCGCCATGAATCTGTTGCGGCCGCTGCTGGCCGCCGGAGTGGTCGAAAAAATTGGCGGCAAGAAGACCGGGCGCTACGCCCTCCGTTCCCCTTTCTGACGAGCTATGACGGCATCAAGCGACAATTCTGAGCCACTGGGTCAGATTCGTCTTTACTGCGCGGCGCACGCTAACTGTTGCGACCGAGTGCGTTGGAGTCTTGACTACAAGCGCGTGTCGTATGCTCTGGTTGATCTCGACCAACCCCACGACGCGGCTCATTTCGCTAGCATTAGCCCGTTCGGCCGCATCCCCGTGATCGAGATAGAGGGCATCGCTCTAACCGAGTCTATGGCCATCGTTGAACTCCTCGAAGAGCTCCACCCGTCTCCCCCACTTAACGCTTCTGATCCGACCACACGCGCGAGGGTCCGTGAGGTGTACGAGACGGTCAACTCCTCGATTCATCCCGTTCAGAACGGTGGTGTCGTGCGACATTTTCGCCCAGAATTGTCCGGCCCCGAGGTCAGGCAAGTTCGCGCCGACTGGATTGCGAGCAACCTCTTGAAGGTGGAGAGCTGGCTCTGGTTAAATACGGGCTTCGCAATCGGAAGTTCCTTCTCCCTTCCGGACATATTCGTTGCAGCAATCTTTCAAAAAGGGTTGTCGCTCGGAATCAACCCTCCCAACTTCCAAGCTTTGCCGTCCATTGGTCATTCTTGATGGCGTTCACCGTTGCAGCGCCGCCGCATACCTGTCACCAGGCGCGCCGCCCTTGATCACGCACAGCTCGTTTGATCTTAGTGCACGCCGGCCCGAGCGCAGCTTGTAGATCGCCGTCGCTGCGTTTCGGGTCGTATGTTGCGGCGGTAATCCCGGCTAGATCGCTGGGTAGCGACATGTCCGCAAGTCTCGGGTGAACGAAGAACGTCCGGTGACGACCAGACGACCCCATGAACAGTCCGAGTTCGAAGATAACATTGTCCCGCGCCGCACGCTGAACGTCACCGCGTTTCTCGATCAAATCTTCCGGCGTCAAAACAAAAACGGAAAAATCAAACGTCTTCGTCGTCTCAACCAGCGTCTCAAGTGTGCCGCCCGATAGACCAAAAACGCCCTGAGACCAAACGGTCACCTCAGCGTCGTACTCGAGACCAACCTGGAGTGCCTCGGCCACAGGCAGACCCTCCGTTGACGACCCAACGAAGATCCGAGGCTTAGTGTTGCCCGGAAAAGCTTCGGCTTCCTTTGCGCGCGAGCCGTCAGGAACCCGCTGCGCTTCACCGCCAACTGCAACGACCCGCGATGAGGCCTGCTCCACTACATCCACGAGCTGAGCCGCGAGGCAGCCCTTCAACAGGTCCTCCATCTCGCGGAGATCCAGCGCTCCCTTTTTCCAAGACGCGTCCGCTGACTCTAAGGCGTTGTAGTACGGCTGCTTATCTTTAGCTATGAACTCGGGAATCGTCTGAGAACCCGGCAACTTGTAGCCAAGCTTCACGCTCAAGACGAGGTAGGACGCGGCGCGCGCCGTTCGACCGTTTCCATCTTCAAATGGGTGGATCCAGTTCAAACGCCACAGAACGTAGGCGGCAAGGTGTGTCGCATACGAAGCATCCCAGTTCGTGGCGACATAGTCACACAAATCATCCACATAACCCGGAACGTCCTCGCAAGGCGGAGGTGCCGCCAACCGATTCAGCTCGATCAGTGTCGACGAGCGGAGGCGGAGCTTTCCCGCCGAAACCGCATGGTCGATCATCTCGAACATACGATCAGCTTGCTGCAAGCCGTTTTCTGCCTCGCGCCTGACAACCTCCTCACGGGTGAACGTAGGCGAGGGGAGCGCAGGCTCCACCAGCCTGCTGTGTCGTTCCCCCGATTCACTCATGTGCAGCCTGACCTATCTTGAGTCGTCGGACGCTAGCGCAGAGGCGGCAGTCTCAATCGCCTCCGGAGTGATGTCCTTGTTTTCAATTTTAGTGTTGCCATACGCGAAGCTACGCCGTTGACGCTCCTGCTGCTGCGATGTCATCTGCACCCTCTTCGCAATCTCGAGCAATTGGTTCAATTTGTCGTTCGACATGGGTTTCGTTGCTCCTACGCTGAACAGGCGTACACGGCAACATGAGCCGTAAGAATTGCAAATTGGGCAACATCCACAGTTTTGACAGCGAGCAGCCGGCAGAGATGCAGAAAATCATCGACGCCTAGAAGACCATCAGCCTAGCCGCTTTACCACTCGCTCCAGCGTGCAATTCAGCCATTGATCGGTTCTGGCACACATTCGGGTCCCACCGAAGCATCTTCTCCCTGCAAGCTAACGACAAATTGCGTCAGCGAACGCCCGAAGCATGGCCCCGTTTCGCAGACGCCGGTGTCTGCATGGAACAGCGCTGCGTGGTTTTTGCAGTATATCCGTTCGATGTTGGTATCGAAGAAGTGGCCATCGCCCAGATCGAGTTCAAGAGTGAAATGAGGGCATTCGTTGAGAAACGCCCGCAGCTCTCCGCGAAATCGCAAGAGGAACGCCTCCCGTTCGCGGCCGCCGTATTCCAGAGCAAACCTAAGGCTTGCTCCTTCCTCCAGCAGCGCTGCGCCACGCACGAGAACCGAACCTGCCAAAGCCATGCTCGCAGTTTGGCTTGATTCCTGAACTCAAACAACCAGCATAAGGCGCAAAGAATAGCGATTTTACCCCGTTCGTTTGAGATCCGCCGAGCTAGCCGATGACGGCAGACTGCGGGTTTCGTATCCTTTTGGATCGTGCCTCCGCTGACTACCCCCGATTACGAACTGGTGCCGCTGGTCCCTGATTTGCGTGTTGCGGTGCCGCGTTCGCTCGACCTCATCACGCACTACGTCCTCAAGGAACAAGGGGATTGGTTTGAAGCTGAGCTTGCGTTCGTGCGAGCGCTGGTGCGCCCCGGGATGAATGTGCTCGATATTGGTGCCAATTACGGCGTCTACGCTCTCACGATGGGCCGTTGCGTTTCGCCTTCCGGAAAAGTGTGGGCATTCGAACCCACGCACGCCACCGCGGCTTTTTTGCGCATCAGTGTGACCGAAAACGGTCTCTCGAATGTGGAAGTGATCGAGGCAGGCTTGTCCAATCGGGAAGGCAACGCCGTGCTCTTCACCCACGAAAATGCTGAACTCAATACGCTCAATCCCGGGACAGAAGGCGGCACTACCGAAACGATTCAATTGCGGACGCTCGATGCTTGCGCAGCAGAATTCGGTTGGAACAACATTTCTTTCCTCAAGCTCGACGCCGAGGGCGAAGAGGAACGCATTCTCGAAGGTGGTCGCCAGTTCATCGCAGCCAACGATCCACTGTGCCTTTTTGAGCTAAAACACGGAACGTTCGTGAACACGGCGCTGCTCAGTGCGTTTCAAGACCTGGGGCTAGTGCTTTACCGCTTGGTGCCCGGGCTCAACGTGCTGGTGCCGTTTTCCCCTGAGATCGCACCTGATCCGTTCCAGCTGAATCTGTTCGCTTGTTCGCCCGAACGGGCCCGAGAATGCGCGAAGCTTGGTTTCCTGGCTAACAGCCTCGGCAACGCACAGTCACTCGACGTGGGAGAGCGCTGGTCATCACTGGCCGCAGAGTGGCCCTACGCGCGTGAACTCAGCGTGCGCTGGGCAGAATCCCGTACGACATCCTCAGGCGAAGAACGTGAGCAGGTTGAGGAGCGTGAGCAGGTTGAGGGCGCGCTTGGCGGGTATGCGCTCGCTCGCGACCGGAGTGTGCCTGCCGAGATCCGCTACGCGGCACTGCAAGCTGCCTTCAACACCTTGACTAGCCTGCTTAAGGGGGCCCCGCGCCTGTCCCGATTTCTCTCGCTGGCGCGTGTTGCCGACGAGCTGGGCCATCGCATGCTGGCCATCCATTCGCTAGACGCGGTGCTCTCACTGCTCGACCAAGGTGTTCGCTTTGAGTTAGACGAACCGTTCTTGTCTCCCAACCCACGTTTCGACCACGTCGATCCGGGAACTGAGCTTGAGAAGTGGTGCCTCGCCGCAACGATCGAGCAGCTCGAGCGCCTCTCGCACTACTCCTCGTTTTATACCAAAGACGCCAGCCTTCCGAGGCTTCGCTGCTTTGCGGAGCTCGGATTCCCTGGCTCAGAAATGGCGCGGCGTCTTGAACTCGTCTTGGCACGGACGTCCGCGTGAACCGCATCGAGCAACTCACGGCCGCCGCAGCTTGGCATCGACAAGGGCACCTGGCTGAAGCTGAAGCCGTTTACGGCGAACTCTTACGAGCGAATCCCAACGACGCCGATGCCCTACAGCTGAGCGGGCTCATTTGTTATCAGCGCGGGGAGTATCAGCGTGCGATTGAGCTCATGGAAGCGGCAGTCCGACGCGGCCGTGTCCGTGCCTACGTGCACGTCAACCTGGGAGCCGCTTACCGAGCGCTTGGGCGACTCGGTGATGCTATCAAGCAGTATAAATCAGCACTAAAGCTCGAACCGACCTCGAAAGAAGCCCACAACAACCTGGCCAACGTGCTGCAGCTGACGGGCGACACAGAGGGCGCCCTCAGACACCAGAAGCAGGCGATCGCGATCTCGACTGAGGGCGACGCGCCCTCCAACCTACTCTACACGTTGAACCTGCTCGGCGGGTTGCCCGCTTCGGAGATCGCGCGCCAGCACCGTGCGTGGGGCGATGCCTGTCCGGGCCTTTCACTCAACTCAACGCACAGCAATCTTAAGGAGCCAACGCGCAAGCTGCGTGTGGGTTACGTTTCTTCGGACTTCTGCACCCACTCGGTCGCGTTCTTTTTGGCTCCGTTGTTCGAAGCGCATGACCGTTCGAAAGTCGAAATCCTCTGTTATTCTGGAGGATTTCGCCACGATGCAACGACCACACGCTTAAAAGAGCTGGCGAGCGAATGGGTGGACATCTCAGCCATGAGCGATGACGCCGCCGCCGAGCGCATGCGTGAGGATCGCGTCGACATCCTGGTGGATCTCGCGGGCCATACGCGCGGTCATCGCTTGGGCGTGTTTGCAAGAGCGCCCGCACCCGTTCAGGTGACTTGGCTCGGCTATCCGAATACCACGGGCCTGCGAACGATCGGCTATCGTATCACCGACGCCATTGTGGATCCTGTGGGTGCCGTTGAGACGGACCACACTGAACAGCTGGTGCGCCTTCAGAATGGCTTTCTATGCTACGAGCCTTGGGATACGGCCCCGGATGTCGCGCTACCGCCATTCGCAACGAGTGGGAAGATCACGTTCGGCTCGTTCAACAATCTGGCGAAGGTCGGCCCTTCTGTGATTGCCGCCTGGAGCCGCATCCTCCGCATCGTGGAGGGCTCACGCCTCATTCTCAAGGCAATGCCGTTTGCGGACTCCGGGGTGCAGAGGCTGTTCGAAGCCCGCTTTGAGGCCCACGGCGTCGCTCGGCGCCAACTTCAGTTCTTTCCCGAGGCTGCAAGCGTCGACGTACATCTGGCGCGCTACGCAGAGGTTGATATTGCGCTTGATCCGTTCCCGTATTGCGGCACCACCACGACCTGTGAGGCACTTTGGATGGGGGTTCCGGTGATCTCACTTGTCGGCGCCCGGCACGCATCGCGCGTGGGGCTCGACTTGCTCACGCGCGTGGGTCTGCCGGAATTCGCGGCTGAAAACCTCGACGCCTATGTGGCAGCGGCTGTTGAGCTGGCTGCCAACCCCGCGCGTCTTGCAACAGTGCGCTCGGATCTCCGCGGCCAAATGGCACGGTCCCCCCTGTGCGACGCGGTTCGCTTCGCGCGTGAGCTTGAGGCGGCATACCGTACGATGTGGGTCGCCTACTGCGACGTGAAGAGCATTCCCGATGCGGACAGCCTGCATTCCACGTGAACACAGCGATAACCTGCACGGAATAGTCTGCATGCGCTTGCAGGCGCCCCCTGGCACCGTTGCAATACTATGCGTGCGTGTGTAGGTGCGTTAAGCACTTCCTTGAAGCAACGCTGGATCGCAGCCAAAAAAGGCTCGAATCGGAAGATAAAGAATGATGTACAGCCTGCAAAAATTTGTTATGAAGGGAGAACACACGAAAGCAGCTTTCGTGACCACAACCGAGCGTGAGGGACCCCGTCCATGAATCATCTCAAGTTCTTGAGTGTCGGCCTATTGGTTTTGGCAGCAGCTCGTTGCAGTTCGAAACAGACTGTGGGAGGCCCCGCGGGGGACATGGGGGCCGGTGCAGATTCATCGCTTGGAGGAGGAACAGGCCTAGGCACGGGCGGCTCGGGGATCAGCCTACCCGGCGGTATCACGCTGCCTGGCAGCTCGGCGGGTGCAGCCGGCATGTGCACCGATCCTAGCTGCATGATGAGTGGCCCCACGGGCGTCTGCGGAAACGCCGTCATCGAAAGT
This sequence comes from uncultured Polyangiaceae bacterium, assembly GCA_964609655.1. Lineage (GTDB taxonomy): Bacteria > Myxococcota_A > Polyangia > Polyangiales > Polyangiaceae > JBBRRP01. The sequence continues at coordinate 7,448 of CAZSUA010000116.1, forward strand.
GGGGAGGTCTGCGACGATGGCAATTCGATTCCCGGCGATGGCTGCTCAGGCCTGTGTCGCGTTGAAGCCAATTACGCCTGCCCAGAAGTTGGCAAAGCGTGTGTGAGCACAATTGTGTGTGGGGATTCCGTGATCGGAAACGGTGAAGGCTGCGACGACGGGGATGCCGCCGCAGGCGACGGTTGTGATGCCAATTGCCAGGTAGAGGCTGGGTACGGCTGTGCCACGGCGGGGCTGGCGTGTGTGCCTGTTGCGAGCGCGGTTTGTGGCGACGGAGTTATCAACGCTGGAGAGAGCTGCGATGATGGCGGAGTTCTGCCTACCGACGGCTGCACGGCGAATTGCACGCTGGAGCCAGGCTTCAGCTGCCCTGTGCCAGGCATGCAGTGCCAAAAGGATGAATACTGCGGCAACGGGAACCTCGCCGATACCGAGCAGTGCGACGATGGCAATCCAGATCCCGGCGACGGCTGCACCGGCATCTGCACGCTCGAAACTTTCTACACCTGCCCAACGCCCGGACAATTGTGCGTGAGCACGATCGTTTGTGGTGACAGTATCGTCAACGGGGACGAAGCCTGCGACGACGGAAACAAGGTATCGGGTGACGGTTGCTTCCTGGATTGCAAGACGGGCGAGCCGGGATTTACCTGCCCCACAGCGCAAGGTGTGGGTGGTGCTTGCACGCCCGTACTAAAAGCGGAGTGCGGTGATTCGCGGCTAGATTTTGGCGAATACTGTGACGACGGGAACAAGACCGACACGGACGGTTGCACGCTTCTGTGTCAGGTCACGCCAGGCTACACCTGTCCCTCAGCTGGGCAAGCTTGCTCGCTTATCGAATGGTGCGGAGATGGAAAGCTGAATCTTGCACGTGGTGAACAGTGCGACGACGGCTCAAAGTGCGACAACAACGCAGCGTGCACAACGGACACGCAGTGTAACGGGATTGGAGGCGGGAAATGCCTGCCACGCGGTGGCGACGGTTGCGCCGCTGTCTGTGTGCTCGAAGCGGACTACGCCTGCCCTCAACCGGGCTCGCCTTGCGTTTCCACGGTGGTCTGCGGAGACGGCAATGTCACCGGCAACGAAACCTGTGATGACAAGAATGCTGTGGCTACCGATGGCTGCGCCAGCTGCCAGGTGGTTGCCGGCTGGGAGTGCCCGCTCGGGGGCGTCTGCCGCGCGAAACAGTGCGGTGATGGCATCAAGGCGGGCGGCGAAGAGTGTGACGACAAGAACACCGCCAACAGCGACGGTTGCAGCTCGAAATGCCTGCTTGAAAACGGCTACAAATGCCCAACCCAAGGCGTGGCCTGCGTGCCTACCGTCTGCAACGACAACAAAAAAGAGGGCAAAGAGCCGTGCGACGACGGCAACAAGGTCGTTGGCGATGGTTGCAACCCCTTCTGCGAGCTGGAACCCACCTGTCCGAGCGGTGGCGGAGCCTGCACATCGAGCTGTGGCGACGGCATCAAGCTGCCCAAGGACGCAGAGGAATGTGACGACGGCAACAACGTTTCAGGAGATGGCTGCTCAGCCACCTGCAAGGCGGAGGCAGGATTCAAGTGCACCGATGTGCTCTCCAGCTTGGGCAATACGCTTCGCATCCCGGTAACGTATCGCGACTTTAACCGCGAGCCGAAAACCGGGGACACGCGGCATCCCGATTTCGAAGCCTACGCCGGCGATGATGTCACGCCCAAGCTGGTTGAGGCCACACTGGGTGTAAACGGGAAGCCTGTGTACACAGGGATCTGTGAGTTCGGCAAAACGTTCACATTGGCGAATTGCCCCTATGATGAGCAGACCACCAGCAACGCCGCTTTCGATCAATGGTACCGAGACACACCGGGCGTGAACCTCACCACCATCGATCGTTTGACGTTGACCAAGGTGGGCGGTCAATACGAGTACTTGAGCGGCGATTTCTTCCCGCTGGATGGCAAAGGCTGGGTCGCCCAGGATAAGGAAGTCCCGGACAGTGGGCACAATTTCGGCTTCACGTCGGAGGTGATTTACTGGTTTGAGTACAAGGGCGGAGAAGTGCTCAGCTTCACCGGTGATGATGACGTTTGGGTGTTCATCAACGGCAAGCTTGCGGTAGATCTCGGCGGTTTGCACGGCGCAGTGAGCGGCAGCGTCACGTTGAATGCAGCGAAAGCAACGCAGCTGGGCCTCGTCGTCGGCAACGTGTATGAAATCGTACTATTTCACGCCGAGCGCCACACCGACGCCAGCAATTTCAATCTCACGTTAGGCAGCTTCGTCACTGCAAAAAGCAGCTGCGTCAGCGTGTGCGGCGACGCGATCGTGACTGCTAGCGAAGCCTGCGATCTTGGGACGGCGAAGAACACAGGCGCGTACGGCGGCTGCAAGAATGATTGCACGCTGGCCCCCCGCTGTGGCGATGCCACGCTTCAAACGCCGAGCGGCGAACAGTGCGATGATGGCGTCAACCTTTCGACTTACGGCGGAGCCCAACAAAAATGCGGACCGGGCTGCCAATGGGCACCGTACTGTGGCGATGCTGAAATCGGTTCTGGTGAACAGTGCGACAATGGCATCAACAATAAGTCTGGCGATGCCTACGCAGGCTGCTCCACCAGCTGCGTGCTTGGGGCGCGCTGCGGCGATGGTGTCATTACGAACGGAGAGGAATGCGACGCTGGTATCTTGAACGGCACGTCACAGAGCACGTGCGAAGCGACCTGCAAGCTCAAGTGCGGCAACGGCAGCATGGAAGCCGGTGAGCAATGTGACGATGGCAAGGCCAGCAATACGGGTGGCTATGGCAAATGCACGAATCAATGCTTGCTCGGTCCGAGCTGCGGGGACGGCGTCAAACAGACCGCCAACGGCGAGCAATGTGACGACGGTAAGAACGACGGCTCGTATGGCACTTGCGCTCCGCAATGCGTTCTCGGGCCGCGCTGTGGCGATGGAAGCGTTCAAGCAGGTGCAGGCGAAATCTGCGATGCGGGGGCGAACAACCAAAGTGTGAGCTCCGCCTATGGGAAACAGCTGTGTACCGCGGCGTGTCGCCCCGCACCGTACTGTGGCAACAAGGCGGTGGATGCTGGCTTCGCCGAAGTCTGTGACGACGGCCTCAACGACGGCAGCGCTGGCTCTTGCTCGGTAGACTGCAAGATGGCCATCCCGTCGGTCAAATGTGGCAACGGCATCCTTGACGCCAAGGAACAGTGCGACGCTGGCGCACAAAATGGCACCGCACAAAATACCTGCGACAGTCGATGTCGCACCAAATGTGGTAACGGCGTCAAAGATTCTGGTGAAGCCTGTGACGACGGCGTGAACAACGGAACCTACGGGTCTTGCACCACGACTTGCCAATTGGCAGGCTACTGCGGAGACAATCTCAAAAATGGCCCAGAAGAGTGCGATCTTGGCGGTAGCAACCAAGTGAATCCCTACGGTCCCGGCCTCTGCACCACCGCTTGTCGCAATGCCTCCAAGTGTGGTGATGGTCGCATCCAGATCGACTCGGGTGAGCAGTGTGACGGCGACCCCGGCTGCACGAGCCTGTGCAAGTGGAGTATAGTGAGGTAGCGATCGCGGCCGAAGGGCGAAAGCGGGACCTTACGAGCGCGGCAGGACCTGAGCACCGCTTAACCCAAGGTGGTGGTCCGTGGACCAGACACACTTGATTTTCCGCTGCTCCAAGTGAACGAGGCTCGACGCGTCGGTGTACGACAACTTGGTTCCGCGAAATCGGTCCAGCATGCGCACCACCGCGGTGTGGTGGTCTCGGGTCGCGTCCAATAGCACTAGCCCCTTGAGATTATCGATCAGCTGTCGAAACGCGCGCGCCTGTTCCTCGCCCATGCGATGGAGGAACCAAGTGTAGGTTTCTGAGACGACGAGAACGGAGGTGCTCCATTTGGGGGTTGAACCACCGAACAAGGCCAGGGCCTGCTGGTGCCAGCGGTCCTTCCGACTCATCAGAGCTATGAAAATCCCGCTATCGAGGAAGGCTGCAGTGCTCACGGCGCCTCACGGCCGTAGACCACTTCGTCGACCGATTCACTATCCGACAGTGAGCCCTCGACAATGCCGGCGAACGCCATCCACGGTTTGTCGGAGGGCTCTTTGGCTACCACTTCCTCAAGGCCGCGCCGACACAGCTCGGCCAAAGAAATGCCCTTCCGTTTGGCCACGATCTTGGCCCGGCGATAGAGCTGCTCATCGACGGAAATCTGTGTGCGCACCATGTTATCATGATACAATGAGATGATAACAGAGGCAAGCTCGCCGGATTCCAACGGCGTGTTGCAGCAGCGGAGCCCTCTCGCGCACCCAAAAGTCCGTCACGGCGAGCCCGCAGGCGGAACTTTTGCTGGCTGGCCAGCCCCGGTGCGTTCCGGGAGCTTTCGTGCGATACCTGCTGGCATGGCCCTCCACGAGATACTCGCGACCAAACCCGCGGAAGTCATGCTTCGTTGGAAAGAGCAGGTCCGAGGCACGCTCGCCCCCGAGGCGATGCCGGCGGTCGAACTCATCAATCACCTGCCAGAGTTTGTGGACGAGATCCTCGCCGCCTTGCGGGAAGACGCAGGTCTCTCATCGGTAGGTCCTTCTCCCGAGCGTAGTGCGACCGCAGCTGGGCACGGGGAACAGCGGCTCCGCCTTGGTTTCAGCCTCGATTCCGTCGTCCGCGAATACGGAGCGTTGCGTGACGCCATCATCGCCACGGCGCGGGACGCCGGCGAGCAGATCACTTTTCGAGAAATGCAGGTCGTCTTCGACTGCATGATCACGGGGATTGCACACGCCGTCTCGGAGTACACGCACCAACGAGACGCCGAGCTGATGCGGCATGCCAACGAGCATTTCGCGTTCATCGCCCATGAGTTGCGCAATCCGCTCTCCGCCGCAACGTTGGCGTTCCAGCAGCTCAAGACCAAGGGACAGCTTCCCACCGAGGGTCGCGCAGTCGGTGCTCTCGAGCGAGGTCTGCAACGTACGAGTGAACTCGTCGAGCAGACACTGCAGACCGCGCGCGTCGCGTCGGGCATTGAGCTTCGCAGGCAGTGGACGACCCTCGGGTCCCTCTTCGAGGACGTCGAGATGGGCGCGATCGCCGAAGCGGAATCGAAAAAAGTCGATATTCGCGTGGTGCTTGAAAAGGACGAACGTGTGCACCTCGATGTTCGACTGGTTCGCTCTGCGTTGGGCAATTTGCTCCGCAATGCGGTGAAGTACACGCATGAGGGAGGCATCGTCGAGCTACGCGGGGCCATCACGAACGGGCGTGCAGTGATCGAAATCGAAGACCGTTGTGGAGGGCTCGAACCTGGGAAAGTCGAGGCCGCGTTTGCCCCGTTTGTGCGTCTCGACAACCGCCAAAGTGGATTCGGCTTGGGCCTCGCCATTGCCAAGCAAGCCGTCGACGCCCATGGCGGAAACATTCGCGTTCAGAACCTTCCCGGCAAGGGCTGCATCTTCGTGCTTGAGCTACCCGTCACGGTGGAGTGAGCTTCCGCTCAGAGTCTCCGCCGTTGCCGATGATCGCATTCCTATATCGGTTGGTCTCCGTCTGGTCGTCGGTGGCGATCTGACAGGAGAACGCCTCGCTCCGACTCGTGCTTTCTACTCTGGTATCTGAGGCGTGGCCGAGACCTCGGAGGCGCTTACTTGCTTTTGACTTTGGAGCAGCGAAACCACCTGCGTGCCGACGGAAGCGACCGCATCGGCAAGAGCTGCGGAGAGCGTTGCCGCAAGACTTTGCTCAGGGTCGGCGCCGGCCTGTGCCGTCACCTCGCGCTCCAGCCGCAGGCTCTTTTCGAGGAGCGAGCGACGTTCGTCGCGCAGGCTGAAGGTCAGCGTAACCCGCGCTCGGGTTGGCTTACCACGCAGCTCCTCGAACGCCGTGAGCTCCACGTCCAGACTGGGGCCGGCACCCGTGACGATGCGTTGGAGGCCGCGCTGCTCGAACAGCTCATGTTCCAGTGCGCGTCGTAGGTAGGCCTCCGGTAGTTCTGTCCAGCGGCGATCGTCGTAGAAGCCCACCTCGGACCCGCTCAGGCGGTACGAGATGCGTTCGTCGATGTGCGTGGCAGAGGTGACTTGGCCCAGGCGCAACTCGAGGCTTCCCATTGCGACAGGCGGACCTTGCCGCGTAGCTTGCTCGGGACTGAAGTAGCGCGGCGAAAGCGCATCGGCCTTCGAGGTGAGCGCACAGCCGCTCTGCAAGCTGAAAACCGCGACGAGTACGCCGATCCAACCCGAGCCTGCGTTCATTCCGGCCTCTTGGCTCTGCCCTTGAGCAGCATATCAGGGTCACGCTCTAGGTTATCTGCAAGGCGCTTGATGGAGCGAGCGGCTCCGCGAACCTCGCGCAGCGTGAGCTCTAGTTCGGGGCCGAGTGAACGGGCGCCTCGAGCGACCTCCCCAATGGCATCCGCGCCGCGTTCGGCGCTGCGAAATAGGCCCTGATCGCTTTCTAGCCGGGCAAGCAAGCTGCCCGTTCGAACGAGAATGACATTGAACTCCTTCAAGTTCTTGTCTGCTTCGCTCGAAAGCTGGCTGGCGTTGAGCGCTTTGAGCTGGGTGCTCAGCTCAACCAACGATTGGTTTGCCTGAGTCAACGTTTCACCTGCGCGGGCCGGCAATTTTCCGTCTTCGAGCTGTTGCACAACGGCTCTGATCTGACTCATGGCTCGAGCCACGTCGTCGGCGATCTCGGGTAAGCGATTGGCGGTCTTTACGACCGTATCCTCGATGTTTTTCATGGTGGAAGCAGCGGTGGGGATGTAATTGTCGGGTGTCTTGAAGGGGAGTACGAGCACCGGATTGGTTTTCGAATCAAAGAAGTCGATCTGAATAAATTTCACTCCCGTGATACCCGTCTGCGCCAGCTGAACGCGCATATCGGGATGCATGACGATTCTACCGCTGTCCGTGCCAGCCTGACCTAAATTGAGCCGACCCACTTGCTCGACATTGAGCTCGCTCGTCACCTGGACGTGCCGTAAATTCTCGGCGATGTCGATGATGGCCACGCGCCCTACGGTTACTCCACGAAACTTCACCGGCGCGCCGAGCTCGAGGCCCTGCACCGACTCGTCGAAGTAGCTCACGTAGGCGATCGTCTTCTTATTCCAGGCTTGAGCGGCAAAGAGCGCGACAGCCGTGAGTGCCACGCCGAACCCAACCAGCACGAAGAGCCCGAGCTTCCAGCGATTGGTACCCACTGCCATTAGCGCCCCCCTGCTTCTCGGTTGAAAAACTGGCGAACGCGTGGGTCTTCGCTTTCAGTGCGAAGGCGGCTCGGATCACCAGTCGCGATGATGCTGCGCGTCTCACGATCTAACATGATGCAATTCTTTCCTACCTTGAAGATGCTCTCGAGCTCGTGAGTGACCATCACTACTGTAAGGCCCAACCCGCCGTTCAGCGCCAGGATCAGCTCGTCTAGCTCTGCTGCGCTGACCGGATCTAGACCCGCGGAAGGCTCGTCCAAAAAAATCAGGTTCGGCTCGAAGGCCATGGCGCGGGCAATCGCTGCCCGCTTCTTCATGCCACCCGAGAGCTCGGCAGGCAGCTTGTTTTCGGCACCCTCCAGCCCGACGAGCGTCAGCTTGGCGCGGACGATCGCGGAGACCGCTTCAGCGGGTAGCTCCGTCCATTCTTGGAGCGCAAACCCAACGTTCTCGCCCACGGTCATGGAGCTGAACAAGGCGCCCGACTGAAACATGACGCCGTAGCGCGGAGCGGCTCCCTCCAGGCGAGGTGCGCCGATACCCGCGATGCTAATCTTACCCGACAGTGGAGTCTCAAGCCCGATCAGGTGGCGAAGCAGTGTGGACTTACCGCAACCGCTTCCGCCAAGGATGATGAAGATATCTCCGCGCTCGACATCGAAGGTGGCCTTCTCCAAAAGCACCGTATCCCCA
>CAZSUA010000117.1:0-506 GCA_964609655.1 uncultured Polyangiaceae bacterium
GTACAGAACGGCCCCTCTCGCGGGAGTAACTCAGTGGTAGAGTGCGACCTTGCCAAGGTCGACGTCGAGGGTTCGAATCCCTTCTCCCGCTCTAAGAAAGTTGCCGTTGCGGCGTCAAGCACGCCAACTAAGGCGGCTTTTGGCTAGAGCCAGCGCGCCCAGAGCCGTGAGCGTAGAGGCGAGCACGAGCTGACTGCCCCGGCAGAGGAGGCTGGAACCGGCTCAACCGTTAAGCTGCGAATGCGCTTGAGGTTCCAGCCATCTCCCGAGTGCACGTAGTATAGGGCGCCGTCGAATCCGAGGTCGATGGGTTGGTTCACGCCAGTCGCGATAACCGTGGGCGTTGGGTTGATAGCTTGTATCCAGCCAGCGCACAGATCGGCGAAGAGGTAACGCCCGGCGTAAGCCGGGTTGAACGGGGAGGTGGGCGGGACAAAGGTGCCGCCCACAATCGCGCAGCCACTCAACGCTCCGGCGGCGTGCCCGTAGGCAAAAATGGGCGCACG
>CAZSUA010000117.1:516-15346 GCA_964609655.1 uncultured Polyangiaceae bacterium
CCCCCGGGTCGTTAGATGGCCCTTCGAAAGTGGGCCAGCCATACGTTTGTTGCGTCACGAAAATGCGCCCGTCGGGCGCGAAGGCGAGCGCCGTCGGTCGGCTCAAGCTGCCCGAAACCAGCTCGTCCACGAACCCCACGGGGACCCATGCGGCGAAGGTTGGAGCGCTCTCAAAAAGCAGGCCGAGCACCAGTGAGGACTGCTTTGGCAGAGTGAGGTCGCGACAGGGGCAGCAGCGCGGGCGGCTCGGCGGTCACGGGCGGTGCTGGGACAGGCGGTTCGAAACTGACGGGGCCGGTTAAGGAAGGCTGGTTTTGTATACAGGTCATGGACACTTGTGGGTGTATCTTTACGGCTCCGACACCCGGTGTGCCCGCTGCGAATAGCTGCACACTACCCCTGGCGGCCTGTTGCTTCACTTTCGTCTCGGGCGGCACCGCAGCATGTCAATGCCACCCCACCACGCAAATCTCCTGTGCTCAGTGGCTCGCGGGCACTCAAGGCACTCAGGTAACGGCTTGTCCCGCCCCGTGACAAAGTTCTCGGAGTACTACGGGAGCGTGTTCGGTTAGCTCAAGCCACCGCGACAAATCAGCAACGAATTTGACGAGAGTGTATCAGGGCGGGGCCATGTTGGTTGATAGAAGCCGTTGTGTACGTTTTTGCTTTCGGTTTTCTGCGCGTGTCGGCAGAAAGGAACATGAAAAGTGAGACGCGACATCTTGCTTGCGATCGAAGACTGCTCGGGCGGCGTTCCCTATTAGCAGCGCCTCTGGTGCTTTCATTCGGGGCGCAAGCGTTGGGTGGAGAAAAGGCCTCGAGTTTTCAGCGCCTTTTTCAGATAGAGCGCAGTACCAACCGGAATCTCGTGGCCTATGACTTGAAGCTCACCGCTCAAGGCCGCCCCGACCCAACTGAGCCTGTGGTGGCCTATTGGCTCATGAACGCCGAACGGGGCCAGCGTGAGGAGCTGAGTTGGCTCGAGCGTCGCCTGGCGTATGGGCATGAGCTCGCTTCGGAGGTGTCGCGCGACGGGTTTTGGATGCGTCTGAAAGCCAGTGAGGATCGTCCCATTCGGGTGGTTCAGAATGACGGGGTGTTTTGCGCGATTATGCAGCTGTCCGGAGTGCGCTGCGCCCTCGGGCGGATGTACGTCAAGACAGACGAGCACAGTACCTTTCCCAAAGTGCTTTATGTTGATCTGAGCGGTCGAGACTTGGCTACCGGGCGCCCGGTGGTGGAACGCATCAAACCGTAGCAGGTAGCGTTTCCCTCTTGCCTCTGCGGGGAGCCTGTGGCCTGGTGCAAGAACGACCGATCACCTAGGATCTTGACGAGGTACTCGAACATGTTTCACGACGGCAGCTCTACGCATCGACGCGCGCCAGCGAGCCAGGCTGGATGGCTCTTGGTTGCTCTAGCAATCATACTGTCTGCGTGCGGCCCGCGCCCGGCTTCGGTTCAGGCGCCTGAACCAGCCTTGGCTGCCAAGTCTCCGTCCGCCCAAGTGTCCCAAGCGGCCAGTTCCCCGCCAACGAGACCAGCCGAGTCCGAGCTTTCGTCCAAAGCGCCGCCACTCACGGTAGCGGCAGCACCAGCAAGTCCGAAATGCGGCCTTCCGGAAGACATTCGAGAAGCCGACTGGCCACGGGTTCTCACCTCAACTCAACCCAAAGAGCTCGCTCCGCCAGGGCCCGGCACGATCACGCTCGCGCTTTTGCCTGATACCCAATACTACGCGGCTTGTCGTTATCCGCACCTGCGGAATCAGTCGGGCTTCCTCATGCGAGAGCGCAAGGAACGCAACATCCAAGCGGCGATCACGTTGGGCGACCTCACGGACCACAATACTCCCGAAGAGTGGGAATTCTTCAAGGCTTCGCTCGAGCCCCTAGCCGATGGATTTCCGCTACTTCTCAGCTCGGGCAACCACGATCTCGGCGACCGCGGCACGGCAAAGAATCGACATTCCCTACTCTCCGAATATTTCGACGAGGCTTGGGCCAAGAAATCCGGGGCATTGAAGGAAGTGATGACGCGGGGTGATCTGCAAAATGCTTTTTACTCGATCGACGCGGGGAAGTTTCGCTTGGGCGTCTTGATGCTTGAGTGGAGCCCGCGCGCAGCAACGGTGCGCTGGGCGAACCGCCTCGTGAAACGCTACGCCAATCATCGAGTGATCGTCGCCACCCACGCGTATCTATACCGGGACTCCACTCGCTATGATTATTCGGCAAAGGGCGCGGCACAAAAATGGAATCCCCTCGAGTATGGGACGGCGCAGGGCAAGCTCTCGATAGATGGCAATCATGACGGAGAAATGTTGTGGAATGCGCTGATTCGCAAGCACAAGAATATCTTTCTTGTGGTGAGCGGCCACGTGCTCGTGAACGGTACGGGTCTTCTGGCGAGCCAGGGCGACGCGGGCAACACTGTGCACCAGGTGCTTGCCAATTATCAAATGCTCGACGAGGGCGGACTTGGGTACCTGCGCTTGCTGGAGCTGAAGCCCGACGGCAAAACTTTCCATATGAAGACGTATTCACCGTCGCTTGGGCTGTACTCATACGCTCCTGATCAAGACTTCTCGTTCGTTGCTGAGCCGCCCCTTTACCCGTGAGGCAGCAAGCCTAGGCCATCTATTTCACGGCACATCGGGTGTTCCCACTTGCCTAAAGCGCCCATGATGCCCATACGCCAAAAGGTGGCTGGCTCATTCTTGCTCTGTACAGGACCCGTCCTATTCACTCTGGGAATGGCGATCGTTCTCGGCTGCAAAAACGATCCGACTCCATCCATTTCGAGCTCGGAAGGCCACGCCATGAACACAGCTAAAGTCACCATTCATCCGCTCGTGGTGAAACGACTTGACGGAAGCGAGACGCCACTCTCGGCTTGGTCTGGGAAGGTGCTTCTCATTGTGAATACAGCGTCTGAGTGCGGATACACACCTCAGTATCAGGGGCTCCAGGCGCTCAATGCTAAGTACGAAGCTCGCGGACTTGTAGTGCTGGGTTTCCCGTCGAACGACTTTGGAGGTCAGGAGCCTGGAAGCGCTGAAGAGATTCGCAATTTTTGCACGAGTAAGTTTGGGGTGAGTTTCCCAATGTTCGACAAGGTGCGGACAGTCGGCACTGAGCGTGCCCCGCTGTATGCACTCCTTTCAGACGCCTTGGGCGCGCCTAAATGGAATTTTCACAAGTACCTCATCGACAAGGCGGGACGGCCGCTTAAGGCATGGCCCAGCTCGGTGAAGCCTGATTCCGGGGAGATTGAGTCGGCGATCGAGCTCGCGTTGTCTGCGCCTGACTCCAAAGGCTAGGCCGCCTGCGGAGCCTCACTGATTGGTTGCGCCAGGCGTTGGTGTTGCATCCCAGGAAAGGGTGCTGCTGCCGTTCGGCATGCGTGCCCGAGACTTTCCGGAAGGCGCCGATGAATAGCTGATCCTGTTGATCTCTGTTTGGTTGGTGTTCAGCAAACGGCACTGGTCCGTTCCGGTGTTATTGAGCTTGAAGCTATTCAGATTCACCAACAAAAATCCCTGTGCCGGCACGACGCTTCCACTCGGCAGAATGTCTGGCGAGGAACCTCCGCTCATGTCGTCGACGTAGGCCCCGGACACATCGACACTGGTCGAAGAGGGGTTGTAAAGCTCGATCCACTCCGAAGCGCTCGCAGGCGCAGGCAGACACTCGTTGACCTGGACCGCACAAACGCCCACCCCGACACATCCTGAATCGCTGCAGTCGATCAATCCATCCGCGTCATTGTCCAGACCATCCTTGCACTGGGCAGGGGTATTTTCCGCGGGCCTGCAGGCGGGGTCGCTGGCACAGCCAAAGTCGTTGCAGTCCACGTACGTGTCGTAGTCGTTATCGACACCGTCGCTACAGCTTCCGGGCGCGTCTGAGCCCTCTGCAGGGGTCAACACGCAAGTAGAAACGCTGGCGAGATCGGCCCACTGTCTCGCGAACTCCGTCACGAAGGCTCCCGCGAGCGATGTGTTCTTGATGTAGAGCGTGTTTTCGTCGTTGTTGATGTTGCCGGCGGCCGTCCAGTTTTGGGAGCCAAGCACCACTGCTTTGCCGTCAGCCACGCCCCATTTGCTGTGTTCCTTGCCCGGCCAATTTTCAACTTTCAAGGGGATCCCGGCCGCGCAGAGCTTGCTCATCTCAGAACCGACACTCGCCGCCCCGGTGGCATCCAAGATCACGCGCACCTGCAATCCGCGGTTTTTTGCTGCTACCAGAGCGTCACCGATCGCGTCGTCCGTCAGAAAAAAGATCGCCACGTCGATGCTCGCGACAGCACCATTAATGAGGGCCAGCATAGCGTGGGTCGCGGCGTCGTCGGTGGGCGCAAAATAGCTCTCCACAGATGTGGTTCCGTCAGTCCACTGTGAGGGGCCGAGAACATGGGTCGTGTTGTCGGTCTTGTTGCGATGACACAGCCCAGCATGCATCTCCTCGAACTCCGTCTGATAGATAGCCGCCAGCTGCCTTGATGTGGCCACAAACACGACGTTCGCGCTCAATTCGCCGCCGGTTTCGGTGTCGCTCACGTTGGTGCTGCCTGTCCACAGTCTGGCGCCGTCGAAGACGAAGAATTTGTTGTGCATGATGTAGCTGTAGCCAGAACCGCTATCACACACGACGGCACCGGGCCGGAGTGCACTGATCAGACGGGGCGTGTCCGGATAGGTGTAAGTGCCTTGACTGCCACAAGCATCGTTTTCTGTGTCGACCACACCACGTACGTTGACCCCGCGGGCCTCGGCGCTCGCCAAGGCGTCTATAATAGCCTGTTGGGCGCGAACGCCGTAGATGGCAAATTCGATGCTGGAGGTCGCAGTGTCGATCAGACTCTTGAGAGCCGAGCATGTCGCACTGGTGCAGGTCGATGATGCCACGCCATGCTGATTTTTGGAGAAAGAAACGGTGTAGGCGAAGGGCTCGGCCGAAACGCACGCGCCGCAGTCGGCCGCACACGTGGAACAGGTTTCGCTCGTTGCGCAGATCCCATCGCCGCAACCTCCGGCAGCACAGGCCACGCCACGGCCTAAATCGGGGGCGCCGCAAACGCCAAAGCTCGACGCAGCGCAGTCCTGACGCGCCATCGCAGCGCCGTCCGCGCAGGGGAACGGGCCGCTGACGCGGGTGCCAACGACTTCGGTGCAAGCGCCGCTGCAGTCTTCGATCCAGACCTGTTCATAGCTGCTGGTCGTGATGCTGGTGCCGCGCGAGATCACGGCTCGAGCACCAGACGCGAGGGCGCCTTGCACGGCCGAGCACGCGATCGTCCCAGTGCTGGTGGGGTCGCACACTCGAAAGGCCGGGCACCCAGTCGCGGCCGCACAGTAGACTTCAACCTTGTCGGCGATGCTGGCGGCGTAGTCCGTCTTCTGAGCAATTTCGGTAACAAATAGATCACTGCTCGAGAGGGCTTGCCGGAGCTCCGTGACGCTCAAATCCTCCTCACTGGTTTCGACCGTACAGCCGATCAGCAGCCCAACCCAAACGCTTGTGAGAACCCACGCCGCTCTACTGTGATTGATAACGCCAGTACGCATAAACTTCCACACTCCTTAACTGCGCACCTTAACATGAGCGATTGCGACGGTAGGGAAACGCTTTAGTGAAATGCTCGGTGCACTCACGCGAAGGGCGCTCGCAGCAGCTTCCGTCTCGATCAAGTGATCAAGTGTTGGACCGAAGCCGCGCCCGCGCAGAGGTTGAGCATCCCAAGCGCCCAGACTTGCCCGTGACCTCTATCTCAAAGTCGAACACAAGATAGTAAGCATGCTTACTATCTTTCAAGGAACGAAAAGGGCAGCTGGGGCGACACCTTGAAGTTGCGGCATCGAACGTTGGACCCCTAGGGTTGAACGCCAAGCACCTTGCGCACTAGGCTACCAAAATGGCTCTTGGCTTAAGTTTGCGCCTAGACACCCTAATTTTTTCGCGCGGGCACCGCGGCATTCGCCTAATGTGCGCTGCCAGTTCATGCTTCGGACACTACCCTCGGATCCGTTCAACCCTCAGCCGTAGCAGCTCCAACCATGAAAAATAGATCGTCCCGTTCGTCGAAAAGAAGGCCTGATCGGGGGCGCACGCTGGATGCAGGGTTAGCTTTGGAGCCCGACGAGCACCACGAATTTTTCAGCGAGGGTGAATCAGGGAACTACTCTGGATGGCCGGGGCAGGATGGCATCGCGCTGGAGGAGGCTCTGCCCGAGCTTGCGGGCCCTCGGGTTGTGCGCACGCCGGAGATGGATGCGCGGCGAGAGAAGTTCAAGAGGTGGGTTTTGGTTTTGGTGTTGTTGCTGCTTATTCCAATTGGAGCCGGTGCTTTGTGGCAGCAAGCTCGCAGTTCGAAGGAGGCGTTGGTTGGGTCCAATGGCGTGAAGCCGGCTCCTCAACGAACGGTTGCAGTCTCGGGCGTGAAGCCTGAAACCACTCAGCGGGGAGCGAGTCAAAGTCCTACGGCCCCGCCAGTGCAGACGCCCAATTCGGAGGCAACGCTCACCCAGGAAGCTCCGAGCAGTGAGACGTTAGTGCTGAAGGAGTCGAAGTCCGTGGCGCCGGGCCCAACAACTTCGAACGCGAGCCCAGTTCCCACTGCATCAACACCACACAAACCCCAGCGCTTTCGGTTGCCTCCCATGATGCGTCCCGCTCTTCCAGGCACCCCGCCAACGGT
Source organism: uncultured Polyangiaceae bacterium (assembly GCA_964609655.1). Lineage (GTDB taxonomy): Bacteria > Myxococcota_A > Polyangia > Polyangiales > Polyangiaceae > JBBRRP01. The sequence continues at coordinate 7,216 of CAZSUA010000117.1, forward strand.
CGCATATCCTGTGAATTGAGCGGAAAGAGGCCACGCTCGCTTCCTTGCGAAAGCTGCCTGGCTTCTACTCCAACAAATAACTATTCCTCGGCTGGCCCGAAGCGGGCAGATTGGCGCCTGAGTCATCAGGAGAAGTTCATGCCGAAAGCAAAGCTTGTATCGATCGGGGATAGTCTCACCCAGGGTTTTCAATCGTTTGCGATCTCCGACACGCGTTTTTCGTACCCCGCGTTGATCGCCGAAAGCCTGGGTGCTCGTGAAGCGTTTGCGCTGCCGGATTTTCGAGGGAGTGGGGGCCTGCCGCTGAATCTCGAGTGGCTCGCACGCAGGCTGGAAGATCGCTTTGGTGCCGACATCGGGATGTTTGAGTGGTTTCGTTCGCTCCACGTCATTCCTGATCTCATCTCTGAAGTCGAGGAGTATTGGGAACGTGGTCGAGGAGCCGCGCCCATCGCTGACACGTTGTACCATAACCTCGCCGTTTGGGGCTTCGAGGCTGGCGATGCGTACGGTCTGACTCCCCAGATCTGTGACGAACGAATCGGCAAGCCTAAAGATGATTGGTTTTCGCCGCCTTCGGTGCCGCGCCTGCGCACGGCTCGCCGGGTCTTAAATCCTGCTCAGCTTGCCGAGCGCAACGCCGATACGCAGCTGAGCGTAGCTCGCAAGATTGCTCAGAAGCAGGGCGGCATTGAGCACTTAATTGTCGCTCTAGGTTCGAATAATTGCCTCGGCACCGTCGTGCAGCTGAAAATGATCGAAACCTCCGACGAGCCGCCCGGGGTATGTTCAAAGTTCACACTCTGGAAGCCAGCAGCTTTCGCTAAGGAGTTTGATCGGCTGGCGCAAGAGGTCTCATCGATCGACGCGGATCACGTCTACGTGGCCACTGTGCCGCACGTGACAATTCCTCCTATCACGCGCGGGATCATGAAGTCTCGCGGCAACCTACCGCCCGACGAGAAGTACTTTGATTTTTACACACGCTTCTGGATCCACGACAAAGAGTTCGATGAAGCGCGTGACCCGAAGCTCACCAAGGCGGATGCCATCAAAATCGATAGTTATATCGACCAGTACAACCTGCACATCCGTGCCGTAGCGGCGGCTCGCGGCTTCCACGTGGTCGACATGTGCGTGCTGCTCGATGGGTTAGCGGTTCGCCGCAACCATGGCCGACCGACATTTCAATTGCCGCCTGCGCTTTCTGACCTCAGCACACGCCTGTTTGAGACGACTCCTGCCGGTCGCATCAAGAGTGGAGGACTGATCTCCCTGGACGGCGTTCATCCCACAGCCTGCGGCTACGCGCTGATTGCCCAGGAATTCATCAACGTGATGAAGGCGAAAGGCACAGCACCCCAAGCTCGCGATATTGATTTTGCTCGGGTCCGCCGGGGCGACACGCTGGTATCCGCAGCCCCCCGCACCCTCGACGACACCCTCGGCGCCTTGCGCACGCTTGAAGAGCATTTCCATATTTCGCGCTGGTTGCAGGGTTAGGCTAGGAACGCCCGTCTGGCTGTGTCAGCCAAACTCGCTGCTCATCAAAAGCCAAGCGGCGCGCCCGATAAAGCCTCCCCACTGCGGATTTAAAGGCCTTCTTGCTGATGCCGAGCTGCGCGTAAATCTCGGACGGAGCACACCGATCATGGAGCGGCAAGCTGCCGCCCGCCTCCTTCAAGGCTTTGAGTAAAACTTCGACGGCATCGGCAGCGGCTTCTGCTCCGCGCCGTTTCAGGCTAATGTCGAGCTTGTTGTCGGCACGGATGAGCTGGATATAGCCTTTCAGCTCATCGCCGACGCTGAGCCGCTGGAAGATCTCGCTCTTGTAGATCAGGCCGTGGTAGCGTCGATTGACAACAACTTGGACTCCTAGTTCACCGAATCCGTAGACCAGTAGGTCAACCGCCTGCCCTGGCTCAAGTGAACTGAGATCATAGTCAAAGTACCCGCTGAGCCGGCTCGCCGCGGCCACGCGCTCGGTGCGCGCATCGAGGTAAACGGCGACCACATGGCGCTCCCCGACTCTGAGCGGTTCAAATTGTTGGTTGTTGGGCGCAAACAGGTCCTTATCCAAGCCCCAGTTAAGGAAGGCTCCGTGCGCGGTCACGTGAACGACCTCCAGACACGCGAATTCCCCAACGATGGCGCGCGGGCTCTCGGTCGTTGCGGTCAGCACGTCTTCGGAATCCGTGAAGACAAACACACTCAGCTCTTCCCCGGCACGTAAATTGGGGGGTGCATGCCGAGCTGGAAGCAGCACGCTGTTGCGACCATCGGACAGGAGCGCGCCCTCGGGAGCCATCGACTGAACGGACAAGGTGTTGTAAGCGCCGACAACGATCATGGTACTTGAAACTTTTCACGCTGAACCTGCCGTACTTTGGCGGAACGAGCAATAGGCGTCCGCGTTAGTGGTTGCGTACGGATCGCCGTCTTGAGTAACCTGATGTGCATTCATCAGCCGCACGTGGTAAGTCCAGTGATTCAGCGCTATCTGAGCCATCCCAAGCTTGCGGCAGTGGTGGGCGAGATTGTCGGCGCTCACCTCGGTCCGTGGTGGGACGGAAGCGTCAAGTGTATGCAGTCCATGTTCTTCGCAAAGCCTGCTGGCAAACCTGGGCAAGCCTGGCACCAAGATGAAGGGTTCATTCCAACCCGTGATCGCAGCCTGTGTGGTGCCTGGATCGCGCTCGACGACGCCAGCGTTCAAAACGGGTGTTTGTGGGTATTGCCAGGAAGCCATCGGGCCGGAGTGCTCTATCCATCGAGGCCCCATTCCGTCACGGCTATCTGTTGCACCGTTCTAAGCGCAACCGAGCTGAGAGTTCGCGCCGTGCACTCGTGAATCACTACATGTCCGCGCAATCCTTGTTGCCGTGGGGCACCACCACCGAACCCTCAACGGGGTTGGAGGACAATCGTCAAGTGGTTCAGGTGGTGGGTGCCGATCCTTACATTTGGAAAAGCACGCCCCTGTCTGACCCGAGCCAAGTATTCCTGCGTGATGAATCAGCGCTCTTGGGTCTCAACCAGGGCTAAAAGTCGCTCTATTCGCAGCGCCGCGTCAAGATCTGAAGTCTGGTGGGCGTAGTCCATCGCGGCAAACAGGTGGCTCTGTTCCAGACGAACACGGGCCGGATCGCGCTCCATCAGTTTGACATAGTGGTCAAAGAAGCGTCGGGCCGGGAAACGAGTGCGTTGCCGAATGGCATAGCGAACGACGGCATGCACTGTATAGCGGTTGAGTAGCGGCTGTTGCACTAAGCGCCAGGCAATCAGCGCTGCCAGCGCCTTTCCGTCTGTTCCGATTCGAGCGAGCCGATAAAGCGAAGCCTCATCAATGTCATCGCCCTCAGTGTGGGCGAGTGCCGCCAACAGTTGGCGTGCTTCACGCGAGAGCTTCGCCCAGGCCCAGGCAACCAGGAGCCGCACCTCAGGCACATCGTCTTCGTGCGCCATGACGGTCACGCGATCGACTCCCGCTTGGAGTAGCCACTTCCGAAGCGCAGCCGCGCTCACGGCCTTCGTGCTGACCAGGCCATCGGCGATGTCGAGCGCCAACGGATTCCAGCGCAAGAGCTTGGTGAGTTGAGCCACGCGGGGAAAGGCGGCTTCACTCGAACTGATCAGCGGTGCAATCACAGGAAACACTTCAACACCCGAAAGCAAGCAACGCCGCGCAGTGATGATCCAAGTGACCGGACAGTCCCGGAGTAGCTCGATAAAAGCTGCTAGGGCTCGGTCATTTTCATGATTGTCGAGTACAATCAGGATGGGGCCTTTTCGGTTCAAGCTGTCTTTCAAACTCGAAATGTCCGCAGTGCCAGGCGCGCCTAATCTTCGGCAGAGCATCTCGACCAGCGTTGAGGTGTCCCAAGCCCCAACGCGCAGCCAGTGCGCGCCCCCAGAAAAATACCGCTTGAGTCGGTGCCCCAAGACGCACGCCAACAGGGACTTCCCACTTCCACCACCGCCGACCAAGGCGATGCGCCGCACACCTCCCTCGGTGATGCGCTTCGTTAGCGCGTTGAGTTCCTTGGCTCGCCCTTTCACGCCTTGGGGTGCGGGAGGAAACAGCGCAGGTGTTAGAGCCACGCGACGACGCTAACACGCTTCAAATGGATGCCAAGGTGAAGCGATTGCAGTTCCCATGAAGGTCTGTGCTTTGAATGGAATAACCGCTGATCATTCCGAGCAAACCAAGCGTGCTGAAATTTGACTCAAGTGCTACCTTGATGGCGTCAGTATGAACCAGCACAACTACATTCCTGGGCTGCTTGAGTTCCCGTTGACGGCTTTTCCCGTAGTTGACCATCTTCCCTGGAAGCTGCACCGTCACGGCGACTACGCTGAGCTTGTGATCATTACTGGGGGCCGGGGCAAGCATGTGTTGGAGACTGAGTCATTCCCGATCGAGCGGGGCGATGTGTTCTTTGTGCCACTCGGGCTGCCTCACGGCTATGCAGATTGCCAAAGCCTCTGCTTGACCAACATCCTGTTTGATCCGCGGCGCTTGCCACTTCCAGAGCATCAGTTGCGGCAGATGCCTGGCTACCATGCACTGTTTAAGCTGGAGCCTGAGCTTCGGGTTCAGCACTCCTTCAACAGTCGCCTGCGAGTTGACGACGGAGCCTTGCGAAAGCTCGACGATCTTCTGCAGCACCTGAATCAGGAAGTGCGAGAGCGGAAGCCTGGTTTTGAAGTGGCGAGCACGTCGCTCCTGTGCGGCGTGTTGGTTGAGCTGTCGCGCCGCTATGCCGCCATGACGAGTCCAATGCCGCAGACGCTCGTTCGGCTATCTGGGCTGCTCAATTGGCTCGAAAAGCACCTGAGCGAGCCCGTCACGGTCGACCTCTTGGCGGCCCGGGCCCACATGTCCAGGAGCACGCTTGGGCGCTGTTTTCGGGAATCCTTTGGGCTCTCCCCGATGGGCTATGTGATCGAGATGCGGCTCAGCAAAGCCGCAACACTCTTACGGGAGACCGAGCTTCATATCCGAGATGTGGCACTGCGAGTGGGGATTGAAGACGCCAATTACTTCGCGCGCGTATTTCGCAAACAACAGGGCGTCGAACCGACGGCTTACCGTTCGCGGAATCGCACACCCAAGTTGCACCATGTCGCTTGAAGCACTTAGGTTAATTCCCCGAGCGCACCGTCTTTGTAAGCGCCGAAGCCGCTGGCGCTGACGCCTAGGAGATTCAGGATGCTCACCATCAAGCTGCTGTAGCTGCTATCGGGAGCGTACTTGATGTGGCGGCCGCTCTTCAGCAAGCCACCGGCGTTACCTGCTAGGACGATCGGAATGTTGTGAAAGTCGTGGCCTTCGCCCTGACCGCACTCCGAGGCAAACATCACGATGGAGTTGTAGAGCATCGTGTTGGCTCCCTGGACGTTCTTTTTCATGAGGTCCAGCATGTAGGCGAACTGTTTCAATTCGTCCTCGACGATCCGCGCTTGCTTCTCTAGCCCATTCGGGCTGCTGTCGTGCGAGATGGCGTGGTGGCCGTCACCGCCGTCCGTGACGTCGAGACCACCTCCGGTCAGCCACGGGAACTGACGCTTGTTGTCGCGGGAAGCCAGCATGAAGCTCGTGAAGCGCGTGAGGTCGCAGCTCATGGCGAGAACCTGGAGCTGGATCATCGCCTGGGCTCGCTCATTGGAATACGAGCCGTCTATGTGGTCGTATTCTGAGGGTTGGCCTCCGTAGGCTGGATTGGTGGGGGTGGGAGTTTTGCAGTCAGCGGAGGTGTTTTGGCTTCCCGCGAGCTGCACCTCAAGCTCGCGAATGCTCTGTGCATGCTCATCTATGCGAGCCACGTCGGTTGCACCCACCTGAAGCTTCATGCGGTCGAGGTCGCCCCGAACGTAGTCGAAAACGCTCTTGTGGTAATCTACAAGCGGGGTCGCACCCGAGCCGCCCCCGCCGAATAGCTTTCGAAACAGCGCGACGGGGTCGCGTTCGCAAGGCTCAGCGGCGTTGGCACTCTTCCAAGAGATGTTGTTGGCGTAGCTGGGCGTACCTATGGCACCTCCGAGCGCCGTCGCCAACACCTTGAATGGGGTGGTGGCTCCGAGCGCATCCGCAGCCACATGGTCAATCGATGGGAATTCAACTTGCCCGTTGGTCTGGACGCTCCCACCGGTCATGAAGGATGCGTGCCCACGTGAATGCGCGTCGGAAACGATGTCGAGATTGCGGTCCGCTTCTGCTTTGTACAGGTTTTGGAGCACCAAGAAGTCGTTTTGGAAGGGGGCGAGTGGCATCAGACAGCGGCTCAGCGCGTAACCTGCGCCGGTGCTTTGCGGCCAGAAATGCCACGTTGGCTCGCCCGTGGTACCATTCACGCTGACCCCGCAGGGCGTGAAGAACATGGCGAGGTTGGGTTGACGCACAGTTTGTGCGCCAGCCGGGCGGAGGGCGTTCCCATGGTCGTCCAGCATGGCCTCCAGGACGGGCAGACCAATAGCGATGCTGCCCAGGCCGAAGCCGCGCAACATGGTTCTACGAGAAAGACGGGGTTTCATTACTGAACTCCTGGGGTGATATGACGGAACGAATCGCTGCTGACGAGGCTCACGATAAGCTCCTTAAGATTGTACTTGCCTGCTTCAAAGGCTTTGAAACTGTCGGCGACGGTGCAGGCGTCAATTTCGCCGATGCCTCGGGCAAAGGCGTAGCTCTGTAGATGCTTCACGATGCAGCCGCGGGTGGCATTGGAATCATGCAGGAGCTGCTCCAGCTCTTTGGCTCCAAGAAATTCTGGATCTCCCAGCAGCCCATACAACCGACCCTTGCCGATCAGGTTTTCCTGTTCAAAGCCCTTGGGATTGAAGCGCCCGATCAGATCATATTGCTCGAGCCCAAAGCCCACTGGATCCAGCTGCTGATGGCATGCCGCGCAGACTGGATCGGTTGAGTGTGAGGCCAAACGCTTCCGAACGCTGACGTTCGTGTCTGCGGACGGGGTGGGGATCTTTAAGGTTGCGGGGGGCAGGGGTGGCGAACTGCACAGGAACGTATCGCGGATGTATTTCCCGCGCACGATTGGCGCCAAAACGTCACCACCCACAACGGTGAGGGTGAGCAGAGCCGGCAGCGTGAGGAATCCTCCACGGGGCTGGTTGGCCGCGAAGGTCACTTTCTGCGCGGCTCCCTGAGCTTGGAGGCCATAGATCGGAGCGATTCCCGAATCGACATAACTATAAGAACTCGTCAACAGGTCTGTGAAGTTGGCGTTGTCAGCCCAGTAGAAATCTTCCAGGTAACGCTGACTTTCTCTGAGCATCGACTGAGCGAGGGTTTCGTTCCACTCAGGATAGCGGTTCTTATCTCGCGGAACCTTTAAGACCTTGGGCAAATTGAGCCAATCTTCGACGAAGCGGTAGAGCCCTTCCTTGGCGCGCGGATCCGCGAGCATCTGGCGCGCTAGGGCGACTGCATTGCTCGACCGATCGTACTGCTCGGTGAGTGCTTGTTGCATCATGGCTTCATCGGGCAGCGTTCCCAGAATGAAGTACGACATGCGTTCCAGGAGCGAATAGCTGCTGAGCTGCTTCCAAGCAGGATTCGGCACGGGCATCAGGGGGCCGTCGTTCGTGGTGTCCTTCTTGTAGAGGAAGAAGGGCGAATTGAGGACGCCCTGAATCACGAGCTTGGCCGCCTTGTACGGGTCGGGATCCGCCGCATTGACGGCTGCGTGAGCGAGAGTCAGCAGGCCAGCCTTCTGCTCTTGTGTCACGTTCTGACGGAAGCCGCGCCAAATCACCTTTTCGATCAACTGCTTCAAGCAATCGTCGGAGGCTCCCGAAAGCTCGCAGGGAGCTAATTGGGCACGGCGCTCGGGCGTGCTCAGGGCCTGATTGGCGATGGATTCAGCTGCGTCGTAATACAGTGCTGCGTGGGCCGAAGAGACGCGCAGCCCCGCGGCATTGTTACTGGTGCCTTCAGCAAATAGACGCACGTTGGTGAGTTCCGTTTGCGGGAGATTTAAGAGGTCTCGACCTGAAGCCACGAACTCAGGATTGGTGAGCCTTCGCAAATAGGAGCCACCCGGCTTAATCGGGCCGGCACCGCAGGTTCCGACGGGATTCTCATCCAACATGGCGTTGACCACTACTTGGG
>CAZSUA010000118.1:0-15325 GCA_964609655.1 uncultured Polyangiaceae bacterium
TGGCCAGCCTGAAGGCGGGCGGCACCGGGCTCAATCTCACCGCTGCCGATCACGTCTTTCTGCTCGACCCTTGGTGGAATCCCGCTGCCGAAGATCAGGCAGCGGATCGAGCACACCGCATCGGCCAGACTCGCCCCGTTTTTCTGTATCGCGTGGTCGCCAAAGACACGATCGACGAGCGGATCCTTGCCCTCCAGGAGAAGAAACGCTCCCTTTTGGACGCAGCTCTGACGCCAGGCGCTGTCGGGCAGGGCCTGACCCGCGAGGACCTCATGAGCCTCCTTGCGTGAAACAGGGCGCGTTTCATTGTATTCATCAACCATGCGCGTCAAAGAAACGCTGGAGCAGTTTCGAACCCGAATCGCGGAAGCGCATGCCACTTCCAAAGTAATCGCACCGGAAGCGCTACCGGTGGATGAAGCGCGGCGCCTGCTAGAGTCGATCCTGATCACCCGGCATCTGGATTGGGCGGCCCAGGAGCTGCGCGAAGCATCACACGGTCACTACACGATCGCGAGTGCCGGACACGAAGGCAACGTAGTGCTCGGAGCACTCACCCGGCCCACAGATCTGGCGCTTTTGCACTACCGCGACGCCGCCGTGCAAGTTGAACGCGCACGGCAAGTTTCCGGGATCGACCCGGTGAACGACATCTTGCTCTCACTCGTAGCATCCAAAGACGATCCGCTGTGCCAAGGCCGCCACAAGGCTTTGGGGAGCAAAGCGCTGGGTATCATTCCGCAGACGAGCACCATTGCTTCTCACCTACCACGCGCCTTGGGGTTGGCGTTCGGCCTCACACGCCGCCACCAACAAGGCCGCTTTGAACAATTCCCCAAAGATGCCGTGATCTTGGCTTCTTTCGGCGACGCAAGCATCAATCACAGCACCGCGCTCGGCGCCCTCAATGCAGCATCTTACACGGTGCACCAGAATCTCAAGCTGCCATGGCTCGCGGTGTGTGAAGATAACGGCCTTGGCATCAGCGTGCGTTCGCCCGAAGGCTGGGTCGAAACACAACTGAGAGCGCTGCCCCACTTCAACTATTTCCACGCCCCAGGTTGGGACATCGACGCCAGCTATCGCGCGGCCGCGCGCGCCCTCGACTACTGCAGAAAGACCCGAAACCCCGCCATTCTTCATCTCAAATGCTACCGCCTCTTGGGCCACGCAGGCAGTGATGTCGACACGGGCTATCGCTCGCGCGAGGAGATTGAAGAAGCGCTGGCACATGACCCTTTGCTGTGTTTTGGGTTGACCTTGGTCGAAACGGGGCGCATCGCCAAAGAAGAAGTACTGAGCCTAGAGAGCGCGATCCAGAAGCGTGTGGATCGCAAGCTACGAGAAGTGATCGTGCGGCCAAAGCTTGGCTCCGCGCGCGAAGTGATGCAGGCGCTCAATACCGATGTCAGCGTTGGTTGGGTGAGCTCGCTGCCAACGTTCAACCCACCGCTCTCCGCATCAGACGAAAAACTCACGTTGGCCGCCGGGATCCAGCGAGCGCTCGACACGGCGCTGACCGTTGATCCGGACGCGTTGGTTTTCGGGGAAGATGTCGCAAAAAAGGGCGGTGTGTATGGAGTCACCAAGGGGCTCTTTCAGAAGGCGGGGCCGACGCAGGTTTGGAATACTGTGCTTGATGAACAAACCATCCTGGGGCTGGCACTCGGCCTCGCCACGCTAGGGTTCTTGCCTATTCCAGAAATTCAGTATCTGGCTTACTTGCACAATGCGGAAGACCAACTCCGCGGCGAAGCGGCAACTCTCAGCTTCTTCTCGAACGGTGCGTTTCAGAATCCAATGCTGGTGCGCATCGCTGGCCTAGCCTACCAAAAGGGCTTTGGCGGGCACTTTCATAACGACAATTCGCTGGCCGTGCTCCGGGATATCCCAGGCCTTGTGGTGTGTGTTCCCGCACGAGCGGACGATGCTCTGGCACTCTTCAAGAGTGCCTTCGCGTTGGCTCGTGAAAAACAGCGCGTCGTCGTGATGGTGGAACCCATCGCTCTCTATCACACCAAAGATCTCCACGAGACCGGCGATGGGCTCTGGCTAGCGAGCGATGCGAGTGCTGCCCCATTCGGCAAAGCGCGAATTTACGAATCCGACGCACCGGACCTCACTCTCGTGACGTACGGTAATGGCGTTCATTTGAGCCTCCGGGCCGCAAAACAATTGGCCAGCTTGCACGGCATCCGGGCACGGGTGCTCGATCTCCGCTGGCTCTCACCACTGCCCGAAGCGGATATCCTGGCCCACGTGGCACAGACCGGGCGTGCGCTGATCGTCGACGAATGCCGCGCGGACGGGAATATCTCAGAGGCCCTCATCACCCTGCTTGCGCTCCAGCTGCCGAGCGCCAGGCTCTCGCGAGTCACAGCCGAAAACAGCTTTGTTCCACTCGGCGAAGCCGCGAACTTCGTGCTAGTCCAGGTTCCGGCCATCGTCGAGGCCGCACGTGCCCTTTGTAAAAGTAGCACGGGCTAGTGTTGCGGCCGATCTGCTGCAGGCGGCAACGATGGCGAGACTGATGGCACGGAGGGCGAGATCGGTGGCACGGAGGGCGCAGCTGGGAGCGCCGTTGGAACACCAGCCGGCGCCTCCGCACATTGAATATCTAAATTGTTCGCGGCGAGCGCGAAAGCGGTGAGCTGTGCTTGGCAGACGAGCGCCGAAGCATCCAAGAAATTATCACATTTCTCGTACTCACTCTGATTGTTGAGCTTGAGCATCACCTTCCGACAACAGCTACTCGCTTGTACGCAAATCACCCCGCCCAGCGCCGCTGGCTTATCAGAATTCGCTCCCATGCGCGCAAAATCGCGAGACACCGCCTCCATAGCACTCTTCGCTTTGAAATAGCCCCAGATGCCAAGCCCAACGACGGACGCCACGAGCAGGAGCACCACGAAGCCACAGCCAAGACCCACGTACAGGAGCGTCTTTTCCTTCCGGATCGGCTGGACATAGCCTGGCATGATCTGCGGATAGCCTGGTGCGGGCGGAGGATAACCCGGTCCGTTTCCTGGATGCTGATTGCCAAAACCGGGACCTTGACCTGACATACCGCGTGCTTCGCTAGCACGCTCCGCATGCGGAGGAAACCCCAAGTGCCCCCGACTTGCCCGTGACCTCTATCTCAACGTCGAACACCTGGTAGTAAGCATGCTTACTATCTTCCAAGGAGCGAAAAGGGGCGGCGGGCGCGCTTCGCGGCACCGGGGTGGGCATCAACACCAACTTGGTATCCTCGCCAAAGGCTTACCGCCGGATCACGGCTCGGGTTCGGTGGGGGTGTGTTCGCGCACGCTCGGAGCAACCCCTTCAAAATTGCGCAAAAAAGCCTAAGCTGGACCGGTGTCAGCCTCAAGACTTCTTGTAGCCGTGCTTGTTCTAGGTTTCTCCAGCCCGAACAGGGTCGCAAGCGCGGCGGATGGCCCGCCGGCAAGCGTCAACCCCCAGGTAACACTCGTTTCGATTCCAGCTGAGAAGCTGACACTGCAAAACGGGCTCGAGGTGATTCTTCACCAAGACAAGTCGCTCCCGCGCGTAGCGATCAATATTTGGTACCGTGTTGGCCCCGTGAACCAACCTGAAGGGCGGTCAGGATTCGCGCACCTGTTCGAACATTTGATGTTCGAAGGTTCCAAGCACGTGGGGCACCAATTCGACCACTTGCTGGAAGCCGCAGGCGCCACCAACGTAAATGGCACCACCTCTTGGGATCGAACTAATTTCTTTGAAACAGTGCCTTCCGAATATCTTGAGCTTGGCTTGTGGCTCGAAAGCGACAGGATGGGATTTCTGCTCGACGCGGTCAATCAAGAACGCCTGGACGTTCAGCGCGAGGTGGTGCTCAACGAACGCCGTCAGAGTTACGAGAACGCTCCCTATGGCGCGAGCTATCTGACGCTAATGAACGCCATTTTTCCTGTCGGGCACCCGTTTCATGATGGCGCGATTGGGTCGGAGCGCGACGTGAAGCGCGCCACGCTGCGGGACGTTAAGCAGTTTTTCAAAGCCTTCTATTCGCCCAGTAACGCCACGCTCACCCTGGCTGGCGACTTCGACACCCAACGCGCCAAAGCGCTGATCATCCGCTACTTTGGGCCCCTACCGGGTCAGGTTCCTTTGGCTCGCCCCGCCCCTCCTTGTTCTCTCGTTCCGGAGCCGAGCTGTCGCAAAGACTTCCCGGTGCGTCTGCCGCCACCACAAGCTCTCACGGTTCGTGAGAGCGTCAGCTTGCCCCAAGTTGCTGTCGCTTGGGTAACGCCTGCCGCGTTCTCAGACGCAGATTTGGCTCTGGATGTTGCGAGTGCGATCCTCGCGGATGGCAAGACGAGCCGCCTCTACCGCACGTTGGTCACCGAAGAACGGGTGGCATCGAGCGTGAGCGCTTGGGTGGATTCAACCGCCACCGATAGCATGTTCCAGGCAAGCGCCGTCGGCACGGCCGGGGGGGATCCTGGAAAGCTGGAAGGTTTGTTACAACGCGAACTCGACCATTTCCGAAAGGATGGCCCGACCGAGACGGAAGTGGCGCGCGCCAAACACAAACTCTTGCTCTCGACCCTGAGCGACCTACAGAATCTGAATGGGTCAGGTGGAGATAGCGGGCGGGCGGGAACTCTCCAACGACTGAACCACTACCTCGGGAACCCCGCGCACCTCCAGGCGTGGTTAACCAGGATGAGCAAAGTTTCCGCCAACGACGTGCACACCACACTCCAAAAATACCTAGGTCCTGAACACCGTGTGCTCGTGCGCACGCTGCCCAACGCCCCGGATAAGACCCCGCCAGCTGCCAAGGGAGCCGCCCAATGAGAGCACGTATCGCGACAACACTGAGTGCAGTTGCCCTGGCTCTCCTGCCCAGTTGCGCGCCCGTCAACTCGGCGAAAAGCCCGGCACAGGAGCCTGCTGCAATCGGAGAGGCTGCACCCAAAGACCCCGCAGCTTGGAGGCTGGCAATACCAACGCCCGGGGTGAAATCCACACTCAGCTTCCCAACTCCCCACCTGCTGACGCTTGAGAACGGCCTCCGGCTCTATTCGCTGCCTACCCAAGCCAGCACTCTCTCGCTCAGCGTCGTCATTCGCCACGATGTCCAGACCCTCCCGAACGACAAGCCTGGTCTCGCCGCGCTCACCGCTCGTCTGCTCACCGAAGGCACGACCGTCCACCCAGATCTCAAGTTGGCCGAAGCGATCGAGGCGCTCGGCACTGACTTCACCGTTGACACGGGTCGAGACGGCACCACCATCAGCATTGAGGCACTCCCCGCCGATCTCGATGCGGCGCTCAAGCTCCTCGCTGAAGTCGCCATCAAGCCGGCATTTTCACCAAAAACGTTCGACCGGGTCCGCGCGCAGTGGGTCGACAACGTACGAGAATCACTTCAAGATCCACGCTCGCTTTCAAGCATCATTGGGTTTGAAGCGCTGCTCGGCAAGGGCCTTGGAACACCGGTTCACGGCTACCCTGATGCCCTCCTTCGTTACACGGTGCAGGATATCGTGCGCTGCCACTCCACAGTCTATCTGCCCGGCAATGCTAGCCTGAATGTGGTGGGTGATTTTGATCCAACCACGCTGACCAAGCTGGTGCAGAAGCATTTTGGTGAATGGCGGAAACGGGCTGGAGCACAGCGACCGATTCTGCCAACGCTGCCTGCAGCGACGACGACGACGACGACGACGACGCATGTACTGCTGCTTGACCGTCCTCGCTCGCCCCAGAGTGCCATTTTTGTCGCGCACACGCTGCCCGCCCGGGGGGCCCCAGGCTACGCCGAACGAGAGCTCTTGGTCACGGCTTTTGGCGGCCTTTTCACCTCGCGTCTCAACCAAAATCTCCGTGAAAGTAAGGCTTATACGTATGGAGCTTTTGGCAACTACCTGGCAACCCGCCATTTCGGAGCGCTCGCAATCTCTACAAGTGTAGAGACCAAGTTCACAGCGGATGCGGTGCGCGAAATCGTTCGGGAGCTTTCTGATTTGGGTCTGCCCACTACACCACGCCCGCTCGTTTCAGATGAAGTGGATCGAGCCCGGGCCGATATTGTCCATTCGTTGGTCGAGCACCTGGGTCACACTAACCGCATCTCGGCGGATCTGGTTCAGCTCTTCGTTCATGATCTACCGTTGGATCAACTGGCCAAGCTGACCGCGGAAATTCAAGCCGTTCCACTCGATGCGCTCCGCCGCACTGCAACGGAGCTCATCAAGCCCACGACGCTGACCATCGCCATTGTCGGCGACGCCGCCAGCATACGACCTGCCCTCAATGCTCTTGGCTATCCGGTCAAAGACGTCCAAAAGCTCGGTGATGGGGAAAGCCTACAACCATCCCCAATGTAAGCTCGGTGCCCGCTCGAATACGGGAGTGGAGCCACACTAGAAGCTGAAGCATACTAGCCCGACTTGGATTCGCCGACGGTTTTGGTTGTTGATGATGATGCGGTGACTCAGACACACCTCGTCGAAGTACTGCAATCAGCTGGTATTCCCTGCACTTCCGTTGATTCTGGCACCGCAGCGCTCGTTTGGCTGGCGGCGCACGACCCTTCGCTCATCCTTTTGGACCTCGTGATGCCTGGGGCCGACGGCTACAAGGTCCTGAGCCACGTCCGAAAAATTGCCCGCTTTGATGCGGTGCCTGTCGTCATGGTGACAAGCACTCATTCGGAGGCCGTCGTGGAACGCGTTTTCAGCGCTGGCGCCGACGATTTCATCCAGAAACCATTTAGTCGGGTTGAACTATTGGCGCGTGTGAAGGGGCTGTTGCGATCGCGGGATTATCTGCTGCGCATCCGGCGTAGAGAGGTGTCTCAGAGCACGGTACTTAGGCTTTCTCAGGTTCTGGCGTCGACTCCCGATGTGCGCGTCGCCCTCAGCATCGTAGTGGACGAGCTCGCGCGCTTGATGCGCGTGGATCGCGCGAGCATCATTCTCTTCGGTGAACCTGGAACGGGTCACGTGGTGGCTAGCAACGACGACTCGGGCATCGTTGATCGCCCGATCGCGCTTCACGACTATCCCGAAGTGGCGGAGGTACTCGAAAGCGGGCTTTCGCTAGTGCTTCCCGATACGCATGTCCACGAGCTACTCGCGGGCGTGCGCGCCTCTGGAAAACGTTTGCCTTTTCGCAGCTCTGCCCTGTTTCCGATTTTGTTCGAGCGGGAGCCAATGGGTGCCATCTTTTTGCGTGCCAAAGAGCTGAGCGTATTCGACGATTATGAGCTGTCGCTCGCCAATACGATCGCCAATACAACAGCCATTACTTTAAAAAACGCACGCGTGGTCCAGTCGCTTCGAGATGCAACCCGCCTGAGCACCACCGCGCGTGCCGAGGCGGAACGACGGGTCCAACTCTTCCAACGCTACGCTGATTTCTTTGAAAGCTCAGCGGATGGCATTGTTGTCACGAGCCGCAGTGGCCAGATCTTGTTCACCAATCCGCGCGCTCGCGAAATCACCGGATTTTCAGAGATGCGGCTGGTGAACATGACGCTTTCAGATCTGTTTTTGCCGAGTCACGATCAACGCACGGAACGACTGTTGAAGGGTTTCGCCGAGGGGATCTACCCGCGAGCAGTGGATATCACGATTCGTACCCAGGCGGACCAGTCCATGGTCGTCAACGTCTCCTTCAGTTCGGTGATGCATGAGGAGAATGCAATCCTGCTGAGTTTCCGAGATGTGACTCAAGAGCGACGCACTGCCGTCGAACTCAAACAAACCAAAGAATTTTTGGAACGAGTGATAGACAGCTCGGTGGACGGTATCGTGTCGGCAGACCTGAATGGGACGGTCTTGCTCTTCAATCGCGCCGCCGAACGTATCTTTCAGTATTCAGCGAACGGAGTGATCGGCAAGCTTCAGGTCGAAGCCCTGTACCCCGAGGGAGTTGCGCGCCAGATCATGCGCAGCATCCGCGATCCAGACGTCGACGGGTATGGGCGCTTGGAAGATCAGCGGGTTGATATGCTGAATGCGAATGGCGACGTCGTGCCCGTGATCCTCTCGGCGTCGCTCGTCATTGATAACGGCAAACCCATCGGTTCGGTAGGCATCTTCACGGACATTCGCGAACGCTTGCGTATGGAGGAAAGCCTGCAGCGGGCCGAAGATGAGCTCCGCGCGCGGGAAAAACATGCCATCTTGGCCGAGCTTGCGGGCGCCGCGGCGCACGAACTCAATCAGCCGCTCACAAGCGTGATTGGCTACGCAGAACTCTTACGCCGACAACTCACCGGTGACGAAAAGCTCACGAATGCCGCCAACATTATCATCTCCGAAGCAGAGCGAATGGCAGAAATCGTGCGCAAAGTAGGCAAGATCACCCGCTACGAAACCAAATCCTACGTGGGCAGCGCCAAGATTCTCGACTTAGAAAAAGCCAGCGAAAGCTCGGATGGCTGACTGGGCCTTTCGGAGGGCCCGCCGAGCTTAACCAAGATCGCGTCGGCCAAATCAACGCTTTGACTCCGCTCATTGGCCCAAGTGTCCAGTGCCTCTCGGGTTTGTTCGAGGCGTTTCAGCTGAGCCCGCGCAAACGGATCCCGCCCCAACCGATCGTTCACCGACACCTGCTGGGCTAAACTGAGCTCGCCGTCGTGGAAACGCACTAGCACTTCGCCGAACCTAACCTTCATGCGTCCCGCGCCTCGACCAGCCTTCCGTCTATCTGCTCGGAATAGAAGGACGCCAGCGCTCGCTGCAACTTCTGCCGGGCATGAAACAGCCGACTCATGACCGTGCCTTTGGACACGTTCATCGCGCACGCCATTTCCTCGTAACTCAACCCCTGTAATTCCCGCATCACGATTGCTGCACGATGATACGCGGGAAGCTCATCTAAGGCCTGCTGGACACGCAACGCGATTTCCTGGCGCCGAATCGCCTCGAACGGATGAGCGCCCGGCAGCTGCGCCAAGAGAACAGGAAATCGTTCTAAGGAGCCTTCCATGCCTTCCTCAAAAGGTGTCTCGCGCCGGAGTGGCTTACGCATCAGATCGATCGAGAGGTTCGTCACGATGCGATAGAGCCAAGTGAAAAAGCTTGAAGCGCCATTGAACCGAACCAACCCCCGATGCACGCGCAGGAACGCTTCCTGGACAATTTCGAGCGCATTTTGCTCATCCCGCACCAAGCCGAGCGCGATCGCATACGCGCGCCCCTGGTGCCGCTCGATCAGAGAGCGAAATGCGACTTTGTCGCCAGTTTTGGCTAGTTCCACAAGCTCACGATCCTTCTGCAGCTCGACCTCCGAGCTGTGGGGCTTGGACGAACGCGGCGTTGATTGATTCAGCCCCCGGACATTTTGGTCGCGGTCTACCAGATTCGACGAATGGTCGGGCCGAACCTGGACGACCTCGTAAGGAGATTCCAGCGAACCGCAGCCGTGCAGAAGCGTTGCAGCCATGACGGCAATACTACGCGGCGACCCCGCGAATCCCCCCTTTCGGAAAATCTATGGGCCGGACCGGAACTAGCGGTGCGCGCTTCGCTTGGCTAAGGCTTCGGCCAAGCGACGCTTGAGCTCATAAATCGTTTGTTCCAGCAACCGCTCCTCTTCGCCGGTGAGATTACCACGCGTCTTCTCTTGAAGCAGGACCAGCAAATCGATCGACTGCTTCGCCATCGCGAGGTTGCTGACAATCTCATCGTCCGTAGGACCCGGCGCATCGCCGAAATGGACCTGAGCCGAATGGCTCAGGGACAGAATGAAGGTTGCCAGATCAATCGCTGGCAGCTGCTCTTCGGCGCCTTCTAGATCCAAGCCGGAACGAGAGCGCGACTCTCCACTCATTCATCTACCTTTTTGGCTTCTCCAGTATCCTTGGGCTCGTCCTCGCCCTCGTTTTCGTCGTCCTCATCCAGATCGTCTTCGTCTTCGTCTTCGTCTTCGTCTTCGTCTTCGTCTTCGTCTTCGTCTTCGGCCAGATCGTCCTCAGCGCTCGACGCAGCAGTGGTCAATGCGCGCGATCCAATTTGTGTCACGGAGCGGAGTTCGGGAGCTGAAAGTGCTTCGGCAGACTGCAGCGCTGGCTGTGGGAATGGGATGTCTTCCGCCTGGTCGGCGATGTCCTTCAGAGCCTCTATGTGGGTTGCGACAGCCTCCGGCGTCAGTGCGCCCCGACGGAGTTGGCGATCGCGAACTCGTACATCGAATTTGGCTAGGTCCATCTGATCTCTCATTGTTTGCTCCTTTGACCCCCTCCTCCTAGCGTCTTCCGGCCCCGCGAAGCAAGCGGCCCGGTGGGATCAATCTCGGTTCGGGGTCCTCCTCGGCCAACTCGGCTTGTGCGGCCTCGAGTTCCTCGGCGGAGGCTGGACGCACTTCGTCCACTTCTAGCTCAATGCGGATTTCCTGCCCTGCCAGAGGGTGATTGGTGTCGAGCACCGCCACGTCCTCCGTCAGCTCCAGGATGCCAAGCAGCAGCATGCTGCCGTCTTCGGCCTCTGCCTCAAAGCGATCGCCTACCTCGGCGTCAGCTGGCAGCTCGGAACGCTCAACCTCGATCACGCGTTCCGGATCGCGACGACCAAAGGCATCCTCAGGCTTGAGAATTGCGCTCCTGACCTGGCCTTTGGAGGCACCCGCCAACGCCGCTTCAGCCACCTCGGGCAACTGTCCATAGCCAAATAGAAAGCTGAGGCCTTCAGGCACCGAGGTGGCGACTTCCTCCCCGTCAGCGTCATAAAGCGTGTAGCTAACGATGACGTAGGTGTCGGGGCCAACCTGATACTCAGGTTGGTGAGCGGTGCGGGGCAGGCGAGGCGGCATGTCGGACTTAGCGGGAGGGAACTACAACCAGGCGAGATTGGCAATAAGCCCGCTAGCTGCCTTCTTGCTTCCGTCGCACCGGGCTAGCTCCAGGCAAACCCACTTTGGTGACTAACAGGACGGTCAGCGCCAACTCCATTTCCTCGGAACTCGGCACGTGAGAGTGGCGAGCCAGCTCCGTTTTGAACGCTCCCAAACGGGCACCAAACAAGCGCAAACGTTGGCGCTCCTCGGGATCCGATTCGCTGGCAACGAAGCGTGCCACGATCAGCCGCAGCTCCGAAAGCTCCTGGTCGATGATCGGGGCTAAGTGGGCGGCCAGGGGGTGCGGCATCGCCAAACAACGCTAGCACGCGCACCCGGCTTTTGGACTTGCTTCGCTCAGGGGCGCTGACCATTCTCGGCAGGTGCTCTGCTTGCTTGCCGTTGTTCACCGAATGCGCCGTCCCAGTCGCTTCGGCACACCAATGCTCGGGCTCGTGCTTGGCATGGCCTGTCAGAAACAGCCACCCCACACCCAGCCCAAGACTGAAACGCAGAAATCTTCCCGCAAGCTGGTGAAGATCCCCAAGCGTCAAGTGCGCGCCCACGAGGCTGTGGACATCCCGGGCGGTGCGTTCTTCGCGGGCTCCCTGCCCGGCGAGCGCGGGCGGCTCCCCGAGGTGGAACCTCTTCGCTACGAAGTTGAACTCGGACCCTTTCGAATTGATCGGCTTCCCTACCCCAACGACCCGGCGCTTCCCGCGGCTACAGGTGTTACGCGCACAGATGCCGAACGGCTCTGCACCGAGGCCGGGGCACGCCTGTGCACCGAGTTGGAATGGGAACGAGCCTGCAAAGGTCCTGGCAACGACAGCTACGTGACCGGCGCCGAATGGGAAAACGCGTGCTCCACCACTCCGCAGCGTTGTGCCTCCGGGTTCGACGTCCTCGCCATGGGTGTCAAAGCGCGCGAGTGGGTTCGCGGCGATGTCCGTGACGAAACGGGCAAGCTTCTGTCCGTCACACGGGGCACCGCATCTTCTCCAGATAACGGCCCACGCTGCGCCCTTCGAGGAGCATTACCCGCCAACACCCAAAGTGCCGATCTTGGATTTCGCTGCTGCCATGGCGCACCCAACGCGGCCACGATGCCCACCCCGACGCTTCAGGCCGCCTTCGAAAAACCCAGCCTGCCGCAAGAACGGCTGAAGAAGCTACTGCTCGCCGAGCCGCGCACCCAAGCGCTGGCGACGGATCTCGTGTATTTTCGTGAACCTGATGCGGCCAATACGGTCGTGGCCCGCGGACCCGGTGATCGCCAGGGTTTTCTGTTTACCGTTGCTCCCTTGCTGTGGCGTCCGGTGGCCGGCGCAGAATACCTGATCGTGACCGCCCGTTCGGGTAAGGATACGTCCTTCGTTTTAGCCTACTATGTGCTCGGTAAAGACGACTACAAGCTCGCTTCCAGTTTCATCCTCAAAGATGAAGTCGGCCCCGTAGCGTTAGCCTATAGCCCATCGATTCGTCCCCGGCTGCACTTCAGCTCCTGTTGGGGTTGCCCCGGCGAAACGGGCAAGCTGCTGTATCGCAACACGGACACAGTGGCGATCATTCAGCCGTAAACTGGCAGGCTAATTTCGAAGCCCTGACCCGCAGGCAACGTGAGCGCCTTGACCTCGGCGCCCGCCGCATCGGCACAGATCTTCACGCACAGGAACCCGAGCCCCCGACTGTAACGGCCAGCTCCCCCGGTCTTTGATTTTAGCTGACCCGCGACGCTGAACAGTACTTCTGACTCTTCGTTCTGTAGCGGTGTCCCGAGGTCTAAGACTTCGACCGAACAGCGCCCACCCTCACTCTTGGCAACGACGCTAACCGCCGTTCCTGGAGGACAGTACTGAATCGCACCCCGGACCAGATTCTCGACGGCTCGCGCCAACATCTGCCGATTGGAGCGAACCCGCACTCCGCGGGGCACCTGATCTAAGAACTGGACGGCGACACCGTGACTTTCCGCGGCAAGCCGCGAACGCTCCACCACCTCGGTGACAAACGCAGAAAATCCCACCGCCACGTGCGGCAAGGGCAGGCCCTCCGCAACATGAAACGACAGAATTTCCATGTTCTCAATCACATGCATCAAGCCGTCGCAAGAAGCCACGGCATCTACAGCGGCCTCTTTGAGATCTCGATCGATCGTGCCAAGCGCTGTCGAGAGATAGTTGAGATTGCTATGCAGCGCCGACAGCGGATTTCGCATGTCGTGAGTTAGCAAACCCAAAAGAGCGGAGAGCGATTGGGGATCGATGGGCTCAGTCAAGTAACCCCCAGGAGCTCATGCTGCTCCGTAAAGCGCTGAATCCGTTCGTGAACGAGCAGGTGGTGCTCGAGCGCTGCCACGTGAGTGCCGTTGGGAATCGTGAAAAGCTCGCCCGCGGGAATTGCTTCGGCCATGGCTTCAGAAATGGAGTGGGGGGTGAAGGAATCTTTTTCGCCGGCGATCAGCAAAACCGGCACCTTAATTTCCGCCAACACATCTTCTGCGGAGTGCTCACCGGCGGCGGCAAGCATGCCAAGAAACATCTTGAAATCCACGTGGGCCACATGCCTGAAATAGGGCTCAACGTCTTCCACCCTTATCTTGTCGGCCGCAATCTCGCCCGTCATAAGTGCCACCTTGAGCGCTACCCGTGGCGGCACGCGCGACCATAAACCCCGAGCCAGCTTCGGGTGGCGCCCGACAAATGCGATCAGATCGGGCAGCACGTTGGCCAAGAGGTCCGAGCCATGAAAGGTATGCGTGACGCGACCAAAGCTCCCGCAGATGAAAACCATCGCGACCACTTTCTCGGGACGCAGCCGACAAGCCTCGAGTGCCACTTGCGTTCCAAACGAATGCCCCATCAGGATCACCGGCGGATCACCGACGTGACGACGAACCGCGTCGAGATCGCGTGCATGATCAGTGACCTCGATGGCTCGCTCATCAACGGGGAGGGCGCTCCTGCCGTGGCCCCGATAGTTCCAATGGGCAACGCTCATCGATCCGGCCAGATCATCCCACAAATATTTATAGATGAAGCCGTCGCACACCAGACCATCACACAGCAATGCGGTGACGGGGCTGGGACCTTGACGGCACCGCACGTACAAGCGGGTGCCGTCCTCGGCGAGCGCAAACGACTCTTTCACCGAAGCTAACGGTTAGCCGGCTTCGGGAGAGTCATCATCATCCCCCACGTCGTTGACGCTGGGGATTTTCTTGATCTCAAGACGCGCGAGCTTCCACGCACGCTGGACCACCCAAGACAGCGAGCGATCAAGCCGCGCTGCCTCATCTTTGATTTCTTGGAGCATGGCCTCTGGGAAATAAAGGCTCTGCTTTCGCTTATCGCTACCACCGGATTTGGCGTCGTTGTCGGACACTGAACATCACCTCGAGTTAGAATTGGGTGCGTGAAACAGTACTCTGTACCACTTTGAGAAGAATCAAATCAATCCTTAGACCGGCCTCGTGACCCAAACCGCACTGCGACTTGCTGCCACTGACCACTGGTCGCCGGACCAAATCATACCGATCGCTCTGCAAATTCAACAACGTCCCCTCTGTGGGAAACTTTAGAGGGTTGTCGGCAGATTAGTGCCAACGTGCCGCAGTCCCCTTCAGGCACTGCCCTCCTCCCGTATACTCGTCGGCAGTATGTCGAAGACGTCGTCTGTGCTCACATTTGCGTTCGTCGCGGTTGTCGCCTTTGCCGGAGGCGCGCTAGCGACCGGCATCGCCAACGCCACCACTGAACAGGAAAGTCCATACTATGTGCTCGATCAGCTCGCTCGGGTGCTGGTCCGCATAGAAAACGACTACGTCGACCCAGTGGATCGGAGCCGGCTTATCGAAGGCGCTATCAAAGGCATGGTTGCCGAGCTGGATCCGCATTCGTCCTTCCTGCCACGCGAGGACTACGCGATTTTTCAGGGCGACACCCAAGGCCGTTTTGGAGGCGTTGGAGTCGAGGTCGATTTTGGGAACGACTCTGTCACCGTGATGTCCGTGGTGGAGGGCTCTCCCGCCGAGCAGCGTGGAATAGCGCCCGGTGATCAGATCATCGCCATCGACGGTCAACCGGTACGCGGGAAATCCGCCGCCGACCTGGTGCGCACCATGCGCGGTGAACCTGGGAGCAAAGTCAGCTTGAGTCTGCGCAGAAAGGCTCACGAAGGGCTGCTCACGCTCACGCTGGTGCGTAGGATTATCACTGTCTCGAGCGTTGCTTCCAAGCTATTGAATGAAGGCGTTGGCTATCTGCGCATCAAGAGCTTTCAGAGTGGCACCCACACAGAGTTTCAGGAAGCGCTTGGAAAGCTGGTTACCGCGAACGGCGAAGGGTTGAACGCGCTCATCCTCGACCTACGCAACAATCCTGGCGGCTTAGTGGACGAAGCCAGCGCTATCGCCGATGAATTTCTCGACGGCGGCGTCATCTACACCACGCGCCATCGCCGCCAAATCGTGGATGAAGTGGCAGCGAGTTCGGGTGGCAGTGTGAAGCGT
>CAZSUA010000119.1:0-15309 GCA_964609655.1 uncultured Polyangiaceae bacterium
CTCCAACAAGACCACCTCCGCCCCCCAAGCGGAGAGCACCCGCGCCACATCAACTGCGGAACGCGAAAGGCCCCCCAAAGCCCCGCGGGTGGCCAGCGAGCGAATGAAGACTTCAGGATCCTCAAAGTGTTGCTGCATTCGGACGCGATCCCCGAGAATGGCACCTCCGGAAAAGGGGCTGCTAGGATCGATCGCCACCACAGCAACACGCTTCCCAGCGGCTCGAAAATGCTTGACCATGGCCGCGACCAGTGTGCTCTTGCCCGCACCTGGACTGCCTGTGATACCGATCCAAAATGCGGCTCGAGTGTTGGGGTAAATCTCTTTGAGCAGTGCCCGGAAGCCCGGACCGCGGTCATCCACCAACCGGCAGGCACGAGCCGCCGCACGCACTTCCCCCTTCAACACGCGCGCTACAAGATCCTGCACCGTAGGCTCAGAGTACGGCTCCGGCAAAAGTGGCGCAAGACGCGCAATTTAGGACTTTTTGCCAGCCGCCAGCATATTTTCAACAGTTCGCGTGGTCATCGTTCCATCGACCATATCGGGCTCACGCAGCAGACGTTTGTGCAGCGGGATGTTGGTCTTGATGCCACCCACGATGAATTCATCCAGAGCGCGCAGCATGCGGGTGATGGCCACCGCACGTGTGGGTCCGGAAGTGATGACCTTCGCGAGCAAGGAATCGTAGAAGGGGGGCACGGTGAATCCGCCGTAAATTCCCGAATCAACTCGCGTGCCGTTGCCGCCTGCCGGGTGATATTCGGTGATCTTCCCGGGGCTTGGCGCGAACGTTTCTGGATCCTCAGCCATGATGCGGCATTCAATCGCGTGCCCACGGAACTTCCACGAGCGCGTGTCTGGCAGGGTCAATTTCTCGCCTGCCGCCGCACGGATCTGCTCGACCACCAGATCGACGCCCGTGGCTACTTCCGTGACCGGATGCTCCACCTGAACGCGCGTGTTCATCTCCATGAAATAGAGCTGTTTGTCTTCATCCAGCAGAAATTCGAGCGTTCCAAGCGACGTGTAGCCCGTTTCGCGAATTGCCTCGCGAATTCGTTCGCCCATCGAGGTGCGCAACGCTTCATCGATCGAGGGGCTGGGCGCCTCTTCTATCAATTTCTGATTTCTGCGCTGAAGCGAGCACTCTCGCTCGCCGAGCGTCCACACTTGCCCGTGCTTGTCGGCTAGCGCCTGAAACTCGATATGCTTCGGGCGTTCAATAAAACGCTCAAGGTAGAGTTCTGGATTCTTGAAAGCTGAGAGGGCTTCCGCAGAGGCCGATTCAAAAGCACGCGCCACTTCATCCGCCGTGCGCACCACTCGCATCCCGCGACCACCACCACCGCCACGCGCCTTGATCATCACCGGGAACCCAACCCGCTTGGCCTCCGCCTCGGCGTGCACGGCGTTATCAAGGGCCACGCTGCCGGGCAGGAGCGGCAGGCCGAACGTCTTGGCCACTTCGCGCGCCGAGAGCTTATCGCCCCATTGCTTCATCGATTCTGAGCTGGGCCCGATGAACGTCAGCCCGCATTTTTCGACAATTTGGGCAAAATTAGCATTCTCAGACAGGAATCCGTAGCCGGGGTGAATGGCATCCGCAGCGGCTATTTCAGCGGCGCTGATGATCGCCGCAATGTTGAGATAGCTGTGCACGGCAGGCCCGGGACCGATGCAGATTGCTTCATCCGCAAAGCGTGCATGGAGAGCATTCGCGTCCACATCCGAGTGAACGGCAACGGTCTTGATCCCGAGCTCCCGACACGCACGAATGATTCGAATCGCAATTTCGCCGCGGTTGGCGATGAGAACCTTTTTAAACATGAGTTCTGTCGAATTCCGGTGCTGGATTCAAAGTGGGTTACTTCTTCACGCGGAAAAGCTTCTGTCCAAACTCCACGCTCTTGCCGTTCTCAACCAGCACTTCCAAAATAGTGCAGGCAAATTCCGCTTCGATCTCGTTCATGAGCTTCATGGCTTCCACGATGCAAAGGGCTTGCCCCGTAGAAACAGTGGAGCCGGGTTTCACGAAGGCTTCCCCTTCAGGCGACGAGGAGCGATAGAAGGTGCCGACAAAGGGTGAGGTTACAAACACTCCGGCCTCATCCGCCGATGGCGCGGGCAACGCTGGCGTAGCTACTGATGCGGGCGTTGGGGCGGCTTGGGGAAAGGAGCTGACGAGCGCAGGCACACGCTGGCCGCGATCGAGTGTGACACGGATCCGGTGCTTTTCGTCTTCGAACTCAAACTCGCTCACCTTTCCGTCTTCGAGGGTTTTGAGCAGATGCTTGAGTTGCTTGAGGGGGATATCCACGTTGTACTGTCTCCGGCGCTTGGCCGACGAACCTAGTCGAGACTGACCGCGAGTGACAACACACTCTCGGCGCGAATCTCGCTACGCAAGGCTCATCATTGTGCGTCGCACTGCGTTATTTTGGCTGATACTGGCCAGAGGCTTCACAAGCGGGCCAAAATTCCGTCAAGCGCGATCCGATACGAAGCCGTTCCGAATCCCGAAACCGTCCCTAGGCAGGCAGCAGCCACACACGAATGATGCCGAAACTCCTCCCTGGCCGCGGGGTTGGAGAGGTGTACCTCTACAGTGGGTACACGCGTGCCTTTGATGGCGTCATGAAGCGCGTACGAAGTGTGCGTCAAAGCTCCGGGATTCAGCAGGATCCCGGAGGCTCCGGTGTCCTCTGCCTCCTCAATCCACCCGATCAACTCTCCCTCGTAATTGCTTTGGCGACACACGAGCGTCGCACCTGCGCGGGCTGCAACCTCTTCGAGCGCACGGTGCACTTCTTCAAGCGTGGCCTTGCCGTAAACTTCCGGTTCACGCTTTCCGAGCCGATTCAGATTCGGTCCGCTCAGGACGTACACGCACGGCGTTCTTGGCTTACGAGTTGCGGCCATTTTTGCGCTGGCTCAGAGTTCGAGTTCCTTCTTAAGCTTCGGCGCACAGACTCGCATGAGGTACCGGGCTCGACCCATGTTGCCATCGGGCGTCATGGTCACTGCCATGAAGTACCCCTCATTGATGACCCGAATGAGCGTCGTGAGCTTTTCGCTCTTGAACGCCACTTCCTTCGTTTCGCCAGCCTCCAGCATCTGGGTGGTGCGCTGAATGGCTTTCACCACGACGCTCACTTCAGCGCCGACGACCTCCATATCGAAGGGGCCTTCGTTCCGCGTGTAGACCTCGAGTGGGATCCCTTCGAAGTCCATAACAACGCCAGCCAGGCCGCCGTCGGTGCTGTCCACAATCCCCTGAAGCGACTCTTTAAACATAGGTCTCAGCGTACCCGGTTTCCCTGAGAGAGTGAATTTCCTCGGCCACCGGCTGGCTTATTGAACCCCGAAGACCGCTCAAAAATGGCCCTATCCAAGCTTTTGCCCGTTCGAGGGCCGGCGGGCCGCGCTCGGTTCCCGAAACACGAGGGCGCCGCTAGACTCCGCCCCATGTCGACTTGGGCTCGCTCGCTGGTTCGAAGTATCTTACCCCTCGCTGCTTTTCTGAACGTGCAGGCCCTTCCTCTTTGTGGGGCTGCCGCCGAAAGCGAGGTCGCAAGGGAGCCTGTTGCGACGGCTGAGGCCACGCCGGCAGCGTCGACGGAAGTCACCACGCCGACAGTTGCGGCTCAAAAGGACGAAGCCAAGCCTGCGAAGAAAGACGCCGACGACTTCACCCATGGTTTTCGCTTCGGCCTACGCATGGGTGTCATCGGCGGCCTGCGCATGGTGTTTCGATATTCAGGCGATAGCGCGTTCTGCAAGCAACCAGAAAAAGATCCTGGTGAAGCTCAGAAATTCTGTGGGCATCAAGCGCCGTATGGCCTTGAGAGCGCCCTTAGCTTTGCGGTCACTGATAGCTTAGAGCCGTTTGTCTGGGGCCGATTCGGATTGAGTGGTGAACTGGAAACGAATACGAAGCCGATACGCATGTTCGGCATTGGAACACGCATTTACTCGATGCAAGATTCGCGTCTTAAGATCTTCTTTGAACCGGCAGTCGCTTGGGAAACCGAGGGCGGAGGCAACCAGCCCCGCTATGAAAAGTTCGATTATCCGAAGGAGCTGGCGTTGCACCTGGGAGGGGGGCTGCAAGTGGAGCTCCACGAATATGTTGGAGTATTCTTGGATGCCGGCATGACCACAGGCGTGATTCGCTCACTCAACAGCAACCTGGAGGTGCAGGTGGGTCTCCAGGGGCGAACGCCTGCGCTCTAGCCATGAGTGAGCGCCCCTTCCGAGTGCTGGGCCTGCAGCAAATCGCGATCGGCGCCATAGATCGCGGCCCGCTCCTTCGGCTTTGGGTCGAGCTTTTGGGTCTGACTAAGATCGGGACGTTTCGCAGTGAATCTGAGAACGTCGAGGAGGACATTTTGGAGCTTGGCTCGGGTGCAGCGACCGTTGAAGTCGATTTAATGCAACCTATCGATGTTTTGGGGCGCCCAAGCGTTCACCAGCCGGCGCTCAATCACGTGGGCTTGTGGGTGGATGATTTGCCGGCCGCCCTGGCGTGGCTTTCGGAGCGCGGCGTACGCTTTGCACCGGGTGGGATCCGCCGTGGGGCCTCGGGCCATGACGTGTGTTTTATCCATCCTAAAGGCAGTGCGCTCGAACCTATCGGGGGCGAAGGCGTGCTGATCGAGCTGGTGCAGGCGCCTGCGGAGATGCTGGCCTAGTGTTGAGCCTGTTGACCTTCAGTACGATAGGAAATCCCGGCCCATGACCTGGACAGCGTAGCTACCCGGGAACGCCCAAACAAGCACGTTGCCTCGCCGGCTGCGCCAATGCCGATCGAAGCACCCGCAGGACCCGTCGGTGCGATGCAATAGTCGGAGGCTCGGAGGCTCAGCTGCAACCCACCCAAAAGGCTCTGTCGACTGGCACACCTGCTGGGTTATCAATAGCTGCGTACAAAAGGCGCCCATCCTTCGCAAGAATGGTCCAGGCGGCCAGGTACTCGTCGTTCGCAAGTGGCGTAAACTGCCCAGCCATAGTGAAAGGCCCTCGCCTGTCTTCGGGCTTGCTCCTCAACCCCCTCCCGCGCCACCACCGGTTTCGGTTGGGCCGCTTTGGTTCAGTTTTGTTGAGATTCTGACGCCGGGCTCTTGTTGCCCTTAGGGGTGTTTCCTTGTTGAAAGTGAACACGTCAGTGCGGAGATCCATTTGCACCGGTATCCTACTGGTTTTTGAGCGCCGTCGGTCGTGTTCACCGCTGCCTGGGCTTCGTTGATGTGGTTCGGAGGGTCCAGATCGCCATCGGCTGAATAGACTACTCTTGGCGTGGCCTTCGGAGCGCGGCGTACGCTTTGCACCAGGGGGATCCGCCGTGGGGCCTCGGGCCATGACAAGCCCCGGCAAACCCCGAGCGCGCGGCTACCCTACTCCACGCCCCCAGACGCAGCCCGTACACTCGATAGCTCGGCCCTTTGACCAATTATCGCCAATAGACTAATATAGTCAACCATGTGGATTCAAAGAACTTTTGAGCACACTTGGCGCCCGGAGAGTGGTCAGCCCGTGAGTGTCCTGCTGGGGCCACGGCAGTCCGGTAAATCGAGTTTCCTTGAACGGCGTGCGGGGCCCAGCCGTCGCGCAGTGAGCTTCGACGATCTGTCGACGCGGGCGCGAGCAAGCGAGAACCCGGCATTGTTCTTGGATGAACTTGGGCCAGAGGTATTGATCGACGAAGCCCAGTACGTCCCCGAGCTGTTCCCGGAGTTGAAGATTCGGGTCGATGCCGTCAAGCGCCGAACACGCGCCGGCAGTCCTGGGCCTTCGTTCTCCGCTTGGCTCACGGGCTCCAACCGTCTCGTGCTCGATCGCGAGGTGGCCGAGAGCCTCACTGGACGTGCGAGTTACTTTCGTTTTCACGGTCTGTCGGTCGCCGAACTCGCGGCAAGCCTGGGAAAACCGACGTTGGCAGATCTGTTCAGCTTGGGAGGGTTTCCAGAGCTCTGGACGTCGCGTCAACTCGACCCGGTGCGCTACTTGAACGACCACCTACAAACAGCGCTCGAAAGGGACCTGGTGCGCGCCGCACGCATCGAGAAGGTGCCTGAGTTCCTGCGTGTGCTGCGCTTGCTCGCGAGCCGTGTGGGCGGACTCTTCGTTGCATCCGAGCTCGGCCGCGACGCAGGGATTCGTTCCAGCACGGTGACCGACTGGGTCGGCGCCGTGGAGCGCATGATGTACCTGATCGAAGTTCCGGCCTTCACGACGTCACGCACGACCCGCCTGATCAAGGCCGCCAAGTATTATTTTTTCGACACTGCCCTTGCGGCGCGCCTTCAAGGCTGGAGTCAACCTGAACCGCTGTTAAACAGCCCTGCGGTTGGTCCGCTATTCGAAAATCTGGTTGTCGCCGAAGTGGCGAAAACGCGCGACGCGCATCAACGTAGCTGGGAGCTGAGCCATTTCCGCACCAAGGAAAAAGAGGAAGTCGATTTGCTCGTCAGCGACGGAACGCGACTGGTTGCTATTGAATGCAAGCTCTCGTCTCGTCGTGCGGCGGAGGTGACGCCGCCCCGTTCCCTGTCCCTGCTCGGCCCGTTGCCTTTTTTAGCGGTTTGTTTCGATGCGCCCCCAAGCGCGCGAGGCCAAGTGGAGGTCGTGCAGCTGTCGAAGCTCGGCCCGAGGTTGCTCGAACTCTTGAGCGGGTGAAAAGCGTCGCTTGCGCCGCTTCGCTAACGCTGCGATTGTTGATAGCCGGAAACCAACCAACGATCAGAACAAGGCCCGCTCTACTTCTGGAACCCAGGAGCCCGTCTTCACGTCTAAGGCGCGGTTCCTTCCCCCATCATCCCAGTACGCCCAACCAAAACCCCGGCGTTCAGCCTCCGTGCGGGTGATCCGAAGGAAATTTTCTCTCGATGTCGGGTCCGCCTTGTCAATCGCGGCAAATTCACCGAGGTAAACTCGCTTGCCCGTTGTTGCCACATACTTCGATGCGAACTCGAATTGTCGAGCAATCGCTCCTGGCCCGCTTGGGTTGGTGGCGGCGGGTAGCGAATTGTAGTCCCTAAACCAGTTTCTCACCCACTCCAACGATTGCGCACCCGCGGCCGGTTGCAACGGCTGTGGCGGCGGTCCCGGAAAAACCACGCCTTCGGTCTGGTACTCCGGTCCCATCCAGTCGGCGCCCTGGTGAGTGAAGAGGATGGGCTGGTACATATGAAACGACGCCACGATCCGCGCGTCCTCGGGCAGCTCCAGCTTGTTCAGATACTCTGAAGCGGCCCAGGAGTAGCTATCCACGATGATGAGCCGGGTGGGATTGGACTCCCGCACTACGGGGATAGTCTGTTTTACGAGTTCGTTCAGCAGAACGGGCGTCAGGTTCTTACACGGTTCGTTGACGAGTTCAAAAGCTACGGTTGGCGGCCGATCTTTGTAGCGCTCAGCAATCTGCCGCCAGATTGCGACGAACCGCTCCATATGTGCTTTGGGGTCGTCCATCAGCTCGTTGTAGTGGTGAAGGTCAACCACCACGCTAAGGCGCCTTACGGTTGCCCTCTCAATGGCCCAGTCCACCCGCTGCAGGAAAGACGGCTCCAGCGTGAAAGGCCTCTGATGCGCCGCGTGGGCGCTAAAACGCACCGGCAGGCGCACGTGATCTAGGCCCGCAGTAGCTACGCCTTCAAAATGTTGTTCCGTGAGCGTGACTCCCCACTCACCTTCACTCGGCGCATCCAACGCATTACCCAGATTGAGGCCGCGCGTAAAACCTCCGATAACTCCACTCTTCGGATCCACGGCTTCGCCACTACTGCCATTCAACGCGTTGGACTCTGCCGCCTGGAGTTGACGCTTAGGGATGCAGCTTGCGCTGACAGCTGCGGATAAACTGAGCTCAAACAGAGATCGTCTGCGCATGCTTTGCGCATAGCGCGCACGGGCTCACGAGGAAAGGCGCCGCCTGCGATCGCTCAGATCGCAGTTGTTTCCACTTGGTTCGTGGCAGCTGTTGGTAACGCGTGCAACGCGAGCGGTCCGGTATTGTCCTCCAAAAAATGCGAAGGAGCGATGCAAGCGATCACATTGGCGCGCGCTTCAAAACGCGATACCTATACAAGCCACATCGGAGTCGTGTATGAGCACTATGCAGTGGGTTCGAAGCGCAGGCCCTTGGGTTCTGTTATTTTTGGCAAGCTGCTCCGCAGGTGGCGTGAAGGATAAACCGAGCCGCGGGGAGCCCGAGCCTTCGCCAACGGGTTCAAGTACACAACCGCCTCCCGGCATCGATATTTCCCCAGACCCAGGAATTACCATTGGTGGAGCATCCTGCAATCCTTGCACCCATTTTTCGGGGGGCCCCGTTTTTGAAGAGGGCCTCACCGCCCAAGTCGCGGCAGCGTTTCCCGCCCCTTCTGGCGCTGGCGGCCCGTGCATCATCGAGCCTCAGGAAGGGTCCTTGCTCCCTAGGAATTGGCTCAGACCGCGTTTTCACTTTGAAGGCGGCGTAGCCCCCTATCGCATCACCCTTAGCGCAGACCGCGAAACCGACGATCTGCACATCTATTCCCAAGATAACATCGCGTTGTTACCCACAGAGGTCTGGAATGGGCTGCGAAGCAACGTCTTCGAGCCTGTTACGGTCACCGTCACCGATTCCGCCGGCAAATCCAGCACCACTAGTTTCACGGTGGCTCCTGTTGAAGCTGGCGGTAGCCTCGTATTTTGGGCATCAATTACCAATCGCCCCGGCATCGATCCGCAGACGATGCAATACACGACGACACTCTACGGCTTTAATGTTGGGGAAGAAGCCGTCATCAAAACGCTCAGCCCCCCTGACGTTAAGCAGGTGACCTACGCGCAGAACGGTTCCCTCAAGAGCGCTGAGAATGGCGCACCCTCGGGTCAAGTGAGATGCGTCGGCTGCCATACGTCGACACCCGACGGAAAATCCGTCGTTATTGTGGACCACTGGCCTTGGAACCTCGCTGTAGCGGACATTACCGGTACCGTGGGGGCATCGCCTTCGTACATCACCCCGATGGGCAATCTGCTACTCAATCTGCCTTGGCTGGGCATCAGCACTTTCTCGCGGGACGATTGGATGGTGCGTTCAAAACGGGTGATGGTTACCACCATGGGCCCGCGAAAGATGTTAACCGCCGGATACACACCTACCATGTTCAATACGCTGGGAGATACGTTCATCCCCCAGAATTCCAACAAGGGTCCGGACGAACTCGTCTGGATCGATCTCAAAGCGCCCGGAGAGGTAAAACTATCGGCCACAGGGGGAGCCACGGAGGAAGCAGCGTTCGCCGTGGCGAGCGCTAAGGGAACGGCTTGGGGAGTTATCGCTCGAGAAGGCGACCCGCGTGGAGCTGTCGCTCCGGATTTTAGTCACTCCGGGCAGAGCGTTGTTTACACGTCTACCGACAGCACCCTTGATGGGCACGTGGGCGGTGGTGGCGTGGAGGGAACACCCAACCCAACGGTGGTGGATATTTTAACCGTCCCCTACAACGAGGGACGCGGAGGCGCCGCAACCCCTCTAGCCGGTGCGAGCGACCCGGCCGTTGCGGAGTACTATCCTGACTACTCCGCAGACGATCGGTTTGTCGCCTTCAATCGTGTGCCGAACATGTCTGGGTATATGTTTTATCGGCCTGACGGGGAGATCTTCGTGGTGCCCGCGGCGGGCGGTAGCCCAGTTCGGCTTGCGGCTAACGATCCGCCAACATGTGCGATTAAAGACCCGGCGGGGCCTCTCAACAGTTGGCCCAAATGGTCACCCGTTGTTCGAAGCGCCGAAGGCAAAAAATACTACTTTTTGGTGTTTGCCTCAGCACGAAAATCCCCATTCTTGCTCAATGTTCAAGGTCAAACAGACAAGCGAGCTTCGCAACTTTATATGGCACCCGTCGTTGAAAATGCGGACGGCACGCTCACAACTTATCCAGCCGTGTACCTGTGGAACCAGCAAAATCTCGTAAACGGGAGTGGGGTTGATGCGCAAGTTTCCGAACTCAAGACGAGCAACTTAACCCCCGCATGGGATGAATTCGTCGTACCTCCGGT
This sequence comes from uncultured Polyangiaceae bacterium, assembly GCA_964609655.1. Lineage (GTDB taxonomy): Bacteria > Myxococcota_A > Polyangia > Polyangiales > Polyangiaceae > JBBRRP01. The sequence continues at coordinate 10,051 of CAZSUA010000119.1, forward strand.
GACGGTTGTAATTCGGTAACCCGCACGCACTCGCTCATCCCCCGGGCGGGTCAGCGTTGGCCTTCAAGCCTGAGCGGAGGTAGCACAATTCTGCATTTTCTCGGCGCCAAATCACACTAAACATAAATTGCGGGGGCAAGGGCGTGCCTCCGGAAGGTCACGCAGGCGCCCGGCTACTCGCACGTACGCCGCACGGTACTGGCCCTCGAAATAGCTCGAACACCTAAGCCTGACACCGACCGCTCGACATGCCCTCCCACCGACAGTTCAGAAAGTAAGCATGCTTACTATCTGATTCGACACTCCAGCAGGTCTTTGCGCCGCCGCGGCTCGTGGATCCGCACCTTCGGCCCATCCAGAAGGCTATAGCGGCAGCCCAGCGTCCATGAGGCCGAGCACGAACGTGAGCGGGCTTCTCAGCTCCTCGCCGTGACTGCTCCTTGACCTTCGGTGACCTGGTTTGCAGTGGTTACTCCATCGGCTAGAACCGCCCGACCAGCGCCTCACGCCGGCCGCCCTTCGGGCCCCGTCTACCTGGACGCATGTCCGGCTGCTGCTCCTCGCCCCTTTGGCATCGGCTGTGGCTCAAACATTCTTGACCGTAGTCATAACTACGGTCACATTAGCTCAATCTCAATGAAGACAGTTTCTAAAGGAGTCCTCAAGGCCAAGATGCTTGAGTACCTGCGGTGGGTAGAAGACACGGGTGACGAGTTGGTCGTGACTGACAACAACCGCCCAGTCGTCCGTATCGTTGCCATTGCCAAACGCACAGCCGCCGCAGACGCTTTCGCCGACGTCCAAGGCCGCGTTCAATATCACGAAGATATTCTCGCCCCCACAACGCAAGAGTGGCCTGAGTCGTGATCGTTTTAGACACGCATGTCTTGCTCTGGTGGGCGCTTGATCCCAATCAACTGTCGGCGGTGGCGGCAAAGCAGCTTGGGGAAATGGAAAGGGTTGGTGGATTCGTCAGTTCAATTTCATTTTGGGAACTCGCGATCAAAATCAAGCGGGGCAAGCTGACCCTGCCGATATCCATGGATGAATTCGTGTCCCGCGTCGCTCGAACAGGTGCGCTCACCGTGGTTCCTGTCGATACGAAGATTTGGTTGAAGAGCGTCGATCTCAAGTGGGATCACGCTGATCCAGCGGACCGCGTGATTGTAAGCACAGCTCTAGATTGTGGCGTGCCGCTGTTGACGAAAGATAACGCGATCCGAATGTTTCGCGGAGTGAATTGCATTTGGTAGCGTCAGAAGCGCCAGAGCCGACCAGTCCGGTTGGATGGGCGAACATTCTGCTTTAGGAAGAGGCTTAGGCGTCAACGTGCTCCCGATTCGTAAGCGCTATTTGGTTTTTCTTTTAACGTCTTTGTCTGCGTGTCACTCCATCACGGGCGGGCATCACGTGGTGTCGCCGTCAGCGCTGGCTCCATCGCCGATGCACCCGACGCTCCTCACATCAGGTGAAAGGGGCGTCTTTCTTGTTAGTGAAAACGGAGAAGCCCTGCGCAGAACTGATACGCCGGCTTCGCAAGCTCGGCGCCGCGCAGATGGAACCATCTTTTTCCTTCACAACTCGGGCCCACTTATGGAGCTGAGATCTCTTACGAAAGACACAGAGCGTGTTGTGGCTTCAGTTCCCGTCAATTGGGAGGTGGATCCCTCGTCATGTACAGCTCACGCAGCGCCAAGTGGCGTTACTCTGGCAGTGCAAGACGAAACCGGTTTCTTCATCAACCCCTCTGGTACGCACGCGTGTCTGTCGCTGATGGATCGAAACTTGAACATGTTGGATCTCGCGGTACGCGCAAGCATCGATCTTGCCACAGGGGCGGTAACCTCAAGGCTGCAGTATTTTGAAGACTGCGTCGTCCACGAGACGGACGCAAAGGACGTATGCGCTCACGTGCCAGCGATCCGTAGGTCGACAGCTGTCTCCGGCACCAACGGCGCGCGAAAATGGCAGTTTCGCAACGGAAGACTTCACACACACGAAAGTTCAAACAACCCTATCGAACTTTGCGGCCAAACCTCCATTGCCGACGCTTCTTGCGGCGTCGACTCCACCAGTCCAAGCGGCCGTTGGATCGCCATTACATTAGGAACTGAAGACGGCGACTACATTCACCGTTCAATAGTTCTCGCTGATCTCGACACCGGCGAAATTGTCGCGTTGGACCAAGACGGGGGCCTGCAGATCGGACATCAGTTACCATCGTGCCTAGCAATGAATTCGTGTGTCGACATCGTTGGCGAAACACCAGTCCATTGGTTCCCCGGTTCAGATCAGTTCAGCATTGACGACAAGCTGATCGACCTGCGCACGAAACAGCTTCGAAAGCTTCCGGGAATTCCCAGTCCCTGAGTTTCAGTTGAATTCCCTCCGTAAGTCGTACCTTGCTCAGCTGAGACCGACGTAGAGCCGCTGCACGTCGTCGTCGTTGTCGAGAGCAGCCAAAAAAGACTCCACTTCTTCTCTCGCCGCCGCTTCGAGGCTGACCGGATTGTTGGGGAGCCACACCAAGTTAGCTGCCGTCACTGTCCAGCTTCGGGCCGAGAGGCCTTTGCTCACAGCGTCTAAATCTTGAGGCTCGGTGATGAACTGAAGCTGTCCGTCGTCCCCAATCGCGACCTCTTGAGCCCCACATTCAATGGCGGCCTCTTCGGCATCTTCGCCTTTCGGTGGCGGAGATGCGTCAACCGACCCCACTCGCTTAAAGTCCCAACTCACCGAGCCCGAAGCGCCTAACTGCCCCTTGCGAAACAAGAGCCGCATGTTCGGCGCCGTTCGATTCTTGTTGTCCGTCAGGCACTCAACAATGACGGGAACCTGGTATGGCGCAAAGCCCTCGTAGAAAATCGTTTCAAAATGGCTGCCGTCATCCAGCAAGCCCGCGCCCTTCTTGATCGCTCGCTCCAGCGTTTCCTTGGGCATGGAGTTCCTTTTGGCGAGGTCGACCGCAATGCGCAAACGTGAGTTAGCATTCGGATCCGGACCGCCCGCTCGCGCTGCCACCATAATCTCCTTGGAGAGTTTGGTAAAAAGCCGACCTTTTGAGTCAGCAGCTTGCTCCCGACCCTTTTGTTTCCACTGCGCGCCCATGGCGCCCTCTGTACGGAGGTCCCCGCCTGGAGGCAACCGCGCGATAGGAAGCTACCGATCCCATGCTCAGAGCCTGGCCAAGCCCGAGGCCCCAAGTGTCTCCCGAAACGGGAGCCACGGGCGGGGCGCCCAGCCTTGGAGCAGGGACCGACGTCCCAGCGGTGAGCGCCGCCATGAATGAGCTCCTCTACCAATCGATCAACTGCGACGCCACGCGCGTGGCTTCTTTGCAGATGCTGCATAGCGGTGCCGAGTTGTTCTTCACCTGGCTCGGCTTGAATAACATGGGACACCATCCCATGCAGCACGCACCAGGGCCGGATTTCGTGATCGCCCAGAACTGGCTGCTTGCCCAATTGGCTGTGGTCATCCAACGCCTCAAGGACACACCCGAAGGCTCGGGAAGCATGCTCGACAACAGTTTGGTGTTCTTGAGTTCGGAAATGGGCGACGGATCGTTGCACACCAATCACCCCGTACCCGTCTTGCTCGCCGGTAAGGCCGGAGGCCAACTCCGAACGGGACGCACCTTCAACGCCAATGGCAACAACCGCGCGAACCTTGCGCTCAACATTGGTAACCTGATGGGCGCACCGCTTTTAAACTGGGGTGACCCAAAGTGGGTGACGGGACCCTTAGATCTGGGCTAACGTCAGCTCGGTTTGGGCACGGCCATGACCAAACGACTTCTAGCCTTGCGGCAAGATCGACTCTTCGAGCCCTTTACCTCGGAGGCCCAAGCACGATGGCAATCGTCACACCGCGTGCCAGCCCAAACGTGATTTTCGTCCCTGCGGGAGCCGAAAGCAGGGGCCACATGCGCGGCCAATTGCTGCCGGTCACATCGACGCCGTCGATGGTGTTGACGATGTCCCCCACCTTGAGGTCCGTGCCTGCGGCAGGTCCGTTAGGCTCGATAAGAGAGACCTCCAGGCGAAAATTTTCCGGTTGTGTGCCGGGGTCCACCCCTGGGGCGCGAAAGCCCAGATCACCCACAGCCTCGCCTAGCTTGAGCCGTTTTTTGATGAGCGTGAGATCCCCAATGTCGATGGTGCCAGCGCCTTCGATCACATGGACATAGGCGATGTACATGTAATCGCTGCTGCTTGGTTCTCGGGGACTGCAAATGATCTGCAGTTTTCCGCGCGGTGCATCGTGGATCGTGAATCTGCCCTGCTCATCGCTGATGCTCACGAGTTGCTCGTCGTAGCGCTCCCCGTCGAGCGCGAGGTTGCCGCCATTGGGATAGCCCGCCATCGCACGTATGCCGGCGACCGGGGTCTTGCTGAACTGGTCGATAATGCGACCTGTGATGGTGATGAGAGGTTCGAGCGGAAGAGTTACGCCAGTCTTCGTTTCGGCCTGGCCAAGGTCGAGTTCGATCTTCCTTCGGCTGCCTTCAGCAGCTGCGGTGAGGGAGAAGTGACCAGCCGGAAGATCGCGAAGCGTGAAGCGACCTTCGGTGCGAAAGAAAACCTCAGAGCGCGTGAAGCCTGTTTTCGGATCCTCAAGTTGCACCCGAAGCTGCTCAATGACGCTCCCCTCGCGCGTGGCTTTCCCCGTGATCGAGCCCGTTTGCTTGATTTCAAGCTTAACTGTGCTGCCGGCTTCCACGTGTTCAGCAATCACCTCGCCCCCTCCCTTTCGGTACGCGCGCAGCGTGTACTTGCCCGGAGCCAGCTTCGAGATGACGAACGTGCCGTCAACACCAGCGAGCACAGGCTTGTCAGCGCTTCCCCAGGCCCACCCGCGGGTAGCGTAGACCGCGTCGTTTGGGGCACCTGGAGCGTCGGATTCTGAGGCCGCTAACACGAAGGCGTCGGGAACGGATTCGTTGTCGGCGGCGACCACACTGCCCTTGATAGTACGCGTCTGTGAAACCACGACGAGTTGAACCGTTGCCGTTTCACCCGCGCGAATAGTCACTTTCTCGCCGAGCTCGGCGTGGTCCGTCGTGCCGGGTTTCTTAAGCGATACCAACCCGCGTCGCGCGGAGACTTGGTACTCCCCGGGTCTCAGTGCTGAGAGGTTGAATACACCTTGCCGGTCGGAGCGTAAACCGTCAGGGCCATCCGGCATGCTTTCGGGGAAGGGCACACCAGGTGCTGCCGACGCAGCTCTTCTCACGTCGATCGTGGCACCTTCCACCGG
>CAZSUA010000120.1:0-15158 GCA_964609655.1 uncultured Polyangiaceae bacterium
CCAGGATCAAGAGTGCCTACCTCGGCGCGGAAATCAAAAACTAAGACGCGAACCAGAACACGATCAGCGCGAGCAGCAAGCGATAGTAAGCGAAAGGCGCCAGGCCATGTTTAGTCAGGTAGCGTAAAAAGGTGGCCACGACGGCCCAGGCCACGAAAAATGACGCGCACAGACCGGCTGCAAGATTGACGGCACCCACGCCGTCCATCAGCACCTGGCGCGCCTTCCAGCCTTCATAGAGAGTCGCCGCGCCAAGTGTTGGCAATGCCAACAAGAACGAAAACTCAGCCGCCGTTCGCGTGGAAAGCCCGCACAGTTGGCCTGTCACGATCGTGCACATCGACCGCGAAGTACCGGGCCATAGTGATAAGCATTGCCCAACACCAATTAAGAACGCCCGAGGCAGTGTCACCGCGTTAAGATCATCCTCCAGCTCTCGCTGGCGTTTGCCAACCGTGTACTCGACCACCAGCATGAGGACGCCTCCAGCGGCAAGCGCGAAGGCAACCGGTAGCGGCCCAAACAGACGCTCTTTGATCCAACTCGCGAGCGTGAGCCCAACCGCGGCGGCGGGCAGAAACCCGAGCAGCAAACCCAGGAACAACTGTGCCGATCCCGGCTCACGCCGCACCAGCTTGCCCAATCGCTGGGAGAGGAGCGCGCGGTAGTGCACAACTACCGCCATAATTGCCCCAAACTGAACTACCACATCGAAGGATTTAGACGCCTCACCCGTTTCGCCGAGCCAACGACTCACCAGGATAAGATGCCCAGTCGACGACACGGGGAGGTACTCGGTGAGGCCCTCAACGATCCCCAAGACAATGGCGGTGAAAATGGTCACGGATTGGGCGTTTACCCTGAATTTGACCTGAAACACCAGCTGGTTTTCCAGCGGCTGCTGCGGATGTTAGAGTCCGCGACCATGCACCACAGTTGCCAGTCCGCACTCAAGCTGTTCGTTGTCTGCACGCTGACGATGGCATGTGATGAACAGAAGCCTCCTTCAGCTGAAACCAAAGAGCTGCCCGCTCCAAGTGCGAAGGAGCTTCCGACTCTGGCCCCAACGCCGCCGCCCGCAGCCCCAGCACCCACGCCGGAAGCGAAGCCCAAGAAGTTAGCTGCGGATTGTCCAGCTTCCGACGTGGTGGGCTTTCCTTCACCCGATTTTGAAGCCGCCGTGCGCTTGAAGCTGCAGAAGCCGACGGGTAATGTTACGAAAGCGGATTTGAAACGCCTCCGCTCGCTCAACCTCGCGAACGTGAGTTTGAACGAGCTGGATATCTGCCTCTTTCCCTACATGACGAACTTGAAAGAGCTATTTTTGGGCAAGGGTGAGTATTCAGATCTTTCGCCGATTTCCGGGGCCACTGGCCTTGAATCGCTCGGCGCTTCGCGCAACCACGTTTCTGACTTGAAGCCGCTCGCCAAGCTCAGCCGTTTAGATCGTCTCGACTTAGGTCACACCCAGGTGGCTGATCTCGCTCCCATTGCGGGCCTCACGCTCATTTCGGAGCTGACGTTGGATGACACCCAGGTGGCGGATCTTTCCCCAATTATTGGCATGAAGCAGCTGGAACGGCTGAGCATTCAGCGCACCAAAGTCGCCAAGGTGCCCGAGCTCAAGGAGCTGAAGAAGCTCAAGTTCGTGTACGTGACGGGTGCGCTCGGGGATGACGATCCCATGGCCTGGGCTCCGTTCCGCCAGGCGGGCGCCAAAGTCGTCAATCAATAAGCCCAAACGGTACTTTAGCTTTTGTGCTGTTCAGGCTGAGCTGGGTTTCAAAACCTGGCGCGCCCCCAAAGCTCTGGCCGCCGCTGGAGGCTGCGCGCACTTGACTGATTTCCCCCGTACCTGCAGTTGCGCTGGGTGTGGCTCCGGCAGGAGCCTGCTCGTTTTGGGCCGAGACCGAAGGCTGGGCGGCAGCAACGTCGGCCACGCTGAAATTCTCGGTAAGCACCACTTCAAGCATGCTGAAATTCTCGGCAAGCACCACTTCAGGCTTATTGCCAATCAACAAATCCCACCACTGGAAGGTGACCGCGAGCACATGGTCCAGCTGCCAGGTTCCGCTGTTGATCTGGCCCTTTTGGCGGGCCAGCTTGCCGAGCGTGGCCGAAGGCTGACAATACGCAGCGTATTCAGAGCTCTGGAGCAGATGCAGCACACCTTCCGAGAATCCGACGCCGGCGTAAACGACGGCCGCCGGCATGCGCAACGTCGCCAAATCCTGCAACGTGTACGGGATTTTTTCGTCCGCAGTCCCGCTTGAATCCTGATACTTGCACTCAATGGCTAGCGCTCTATTGGTGAGCGGCTCCACGATCAGAAAGTCCACCCGGCGTTGTTTGCCAATGATCGAGGTGCCAATATTCACCTCGTCGTAGACCTTCACCTTCGAGCCGTACTCTTTCACGACGTACTGCGCGATGAGCCGTTTGTACTCGTTGCCCGTCATGGCTTCTCGACCGCCAGCCGATCCGGTGATGCTGTCTCGACCGCCAGCCGAGACCCCGCGACTTCGAGGGCTTCTTGGCACAGATCGTTGCCCACGAAGCGCCGCTGATTGCGCAGAGCTGCAACCCCCACCGAGCCGGAGCCCATGAACGGATCCAGCACGATTTGCCCAGGCAAGCTACTTTGCGTGATCAACACTTGCGACACTTCCCAGGGTTTCTCAGTGGGGTAGCCGCGGTGGATACGCGGATAGCTGAGCACATCGGGAACGCCCAAGTCCAAAAGCTTCCTTTTGCCCTTCTCAAAGAACAAAACGAATTCGTATCGGGAGCGGTAGTGATAGCCCATGCCAATCTTCTGCTTATCCCAAACAATCGGCTTCCAAAAGCGGAAACCGGCGCGTTCGGCGATCGGCTTTACTACAAACATTGTTTCCTGATCGCTGAAGAGATAAAGATGCGAGTGATTCTTCAGCACGCGGTAAAGCTCGGTGAAGAGCTCGGGGAAGCGCTCATTCGGGAAAATTTGAAACCAATTGTTGCTGGAGGCTTTGCTGTGGGAGAGCCGGGTGGTCGTGCCGATCGCACGGTGCTTCTCTAGCGACTCATACGGCGGGTCGGTAACGATCAAATCTACCGAACTCGATGGGAGAGACTTCAAGAACTCCACCGCATCGCCCTGGCCAAGTGCGTAGCGCCGCGAGCCTGCTAGCGCTTGCTGAATGGGGCTCGGCTCTCGCTCGCGCAGGAACGCGCTCTCGAAGGAAGCTTGGGACACTGGGTGTGTGAGCCTAAACCCAGGCAGACTTAGCGTCGCTCCTGACCTCGTTGGTTCTTCCAAGCACGGCATTTTCTGGCACCTCCTGGGCCCAGCCTTAGCACTGTGCGTGCGTGCAGGATAGCTCGGCGGCGCCCAGCTCGGTCAAATAATGTCCGAGTGCGTTCTTAACGCAAACCGGTCAAGCAACCCGGAGTGCAACCATCGTTGGCCACCTTGTTTCCGTCATCACATTGCTCGGACCCGTTCTTAATGCCGTCGCCACAGTACTCACCCAGGCGGCACTCAGCGGCACACCGACCGTAGCCACCATCGTTGACACCGTTGTCGCAGGCTTCGCCGAAAAGTCCATCGACGATGCCGTCACCACAGAAGTTAGGCTTCTTGCAGCCAGGTGCACAGGCCGTGGTGTCTGCGATGGGCGCGTGACTGGTGAGATTGATGCCGTTATCGCAAACTTCGCCGGAGGCTGCTTGCAAAGCTCCATCGCCACAGCGTGGCCCGAGCGAGCAATCTGGATTGCAGCTGCCATACGAGCCATCATTCTTGGCGTCGTCGCAGGCTTCATTGGAAGCCACGATTCCATCGCCACAAGTGGACTTGCACACGGAATGCGCGTTCAAGAAATTTTGGAGCGTGAGCTTGAAGTACGAGGTGCCCGTCTGGCGTTCGGCGTTAAAAATGGCCACTTCGTACACTCCGCCTGGCGTGAGGCCGAGCGTTGCCTCATCGAAAATGCCTTCAGTGGGCGGATTGGTATCTCCGCCAGTGGCCCCAGTGCTAGCCGTGCCCAGTTGAATCCAGCGAGTCTGGCTGAAGTGCAGGCCGGGAATATTCACCGCGCGACGCCCATTGATGAAAACCCAAAGATCATCATCCCCATAGAACGTGAGGCGTTCGCCACCGCGGTAGGTGAACCAGTAGCGAAGCTCGGTGGTGAAAGAGAAGTTGTCGGCACCGCTTGGATGCGTCAGGCGTGTGTGCTCCAAGAGTGCATTGGGGTCGTTGAAGCCGCGTCCCGTGAGCGGGAAGAAGGAGTCGTCAAAGAATTCATAGGCTCCGGGCGTGCCGGTGGCTGTGAGCGTCATCGTGTCGACGACGGTACGGTTGATGGCGTTGTCGCTCCGGTACCATTGGGCGAACGAAGCTGCATCTTTGACGCACTTGTTGGCGCTCACCAGTGAAGGCTTGCCTGCCGCGTCTAGCATTGTGGCGATACTTTGCTGGCAATCGTGTTGAGTCACGACCCCATTGTTCTGAAAATCGGGATGCTTGGGGCCCGTATCCACGGGGCTATTCTTTTGGGTACCCACGAAGTCGCGATACACCACCGGCAAGATAGGAGTGTCCGGCAGAACTTCACAGGTGAAGCCCGTCTCGATCGTACAGGTGGAAGAGCAGCCATCAAAGCTACGCTGGTTGCCGTCGTCGCAGGCTTCGATCTCGAGCTTGATGCCATCGCCGCAACGAGCCTCGCAGACTCCGTTCGCACACTTCGGCTCAAACTTGCAGAGTGTTGAGCAGCCGTCACCTAAGTTGAAGTTGCCGTCGTCGCACTGCTCGGAACCTTCGGCTTGGCCGTCGCCGCAGGTGGTAGCGCTGCAGGGCTGGCCGAGCGTGTCACATTTATAGCCAGGCTCGAGCGCGCAGGTTGCCGCACAACCATCGCCTGCCGCTGAATTCCCATCATCGCACTCCTCGGCTCCGGCGATCTTGCTATCCCCACACAGAGCCGCCCCGCAGCGCACGCCAATCACGGGACAGACCCAGCCGGCTTGAAGTGCACAAGCCGTGCTGCAGCCATCTCCAGGAGCTGCATTGCCGTCATCGCAGGTTTCGCTGCCGGTGATCTTAGAATCGCCGCAAGCCACGGTGGTGACGCAAGGCATGCCCGGCGTGGGGCATGCAAAATCCTTCTCGACCGCGTCGCAGTTAGCCCCGCAGCCATCCCCCGACGTCCCGTTCCCATCGTCGCACTTCTCGCCAGCATCAAGCACTGAATCGCCGCAAGCGGGAACCCGCTCCATACAGCTGGCAGCGCCGCAGTTGCCTGCACCGCTAGCAGCATTGCCCGACTGGCCCATCGTGAGATCGATGTTGTTCGGTCCCGTGATGGCGGCGCCGGTGCCTGTCCCCATATTGCCAGGGCCAGCGCCCGAGGCGCCCACAATGGAGCCGTCGCTTCGAACGGTGCTGGATGATGAACAAGCCTGGCCGAGTGCGACGCTGGCGGCTGCAACACTTAAGAAAATAAGGAAATAGGTATTCTTCATTGCGGACTTTCCTGGGGGGGCAACGAACTCACTCGGAGCCTATCGTGCTTGATTAGCATTTGCCAGTCGCTCTGTGTTGAATCACTAGTTCACTCTCATGCGCCAGCGAGCGAGGATTCAACGCGAACGAGCGGGTTGTAAACCGTGGGAGGAATCAGGTTGCACAGGAAAAGCGAATAGGGTCTTCCGCATTCGTCATCAGTCCATGCCGCCCCCACAGGGTCACGGCATGTAGGATAGGGTGTTCTTGAACCCTTGGGGCTGGCTCAGTGTTAAGCCCGCAGCTAGAAATGCTCTATTTTTCCGCCGCTTCTGCGAGTTTCACCAGTGCTTGGGTGACAGCCGTGAGTGCGGTAAGCCGTTCGCCCGCGCGTCCGCCGGTACGCGGAAGTTTCAGGGGAACTCCGAGCTTAGCGGCGCATGCGTGCATATCACCGAGCTTCTCCTTGAGATAGCCACGGGCAAGCTCGCGCGCATCAACCCTCGTGATGGCTGAAATCCCGTTCTGTTCTAGGACGGATGACGCATAGGCTCCCCAGCCCACCAACTGATCTCCTGGTCTTAGAAACGCATCCCAACGCGCCTTAAAATCCCCAAATCCTTCAGCATGCGTGAGGTACTCAGCGCTCAGCCCGGTGTGCTTGAAGAACGCGCTGGATAGGGGGAAGCGTGGTCGAATGTAGGCCTCGAAAAACTCACCCGTTTCCAGGCGCTCAGCCACCCAGTGAATCATCTGCGGCGGAGGAGCCTTCGGCGTGGAATGGGGCCACGTGTTGGCTTCGCCATACCCAATAACGAGGGCGCCTCTGTTTTCGTAAAGTTCCTCTGGGATGTTGGGTCGGCGCTTCCGTTCAACTTTCCTCAGGTGCCGGCGTGCCTGGTGCTGACTGGCGAAGTTCAGTTGCTGTTCGACGAAGGCATCGAACGGCGAAAGGAGCGGAAGCAACTCTCTGCCGGGGGCTTCAAGTTTCTGAAGCGCCGCCACCACGGCTTCGATGGTTGACACGTGAACTTTCGTGGGCGCTCGGCGGATCCGGTAGCGGCTTGGTTCGCTCGGGTTGAGGCAATAGCGTGGCAGGTTCGCGATTCTAGGATTGAGTTTGAGCAGCTTATTCGCCTGCCACCAAGTTCCATCCACCACCACGAGCGTGACAGCTCCCTCGGGTGGCGAGTCCTCAAGGTCTTTCGCGTTCTCGCCCGGAAAGAGTAAAATTGGCGGTGCGTTCGGATTTGAGAGGGCCGCTTCCAGCGCTGTGTCAGTTGAGAAATCTAATCCGACGTGGAGGCTAGCGTTGGGTAAGCCGAGAAGCAGAAGCCGCACCGTGCCAATGCGAACGCTGCTTTCACGAGGATGTTGGAGGAGTACGACGCGCGTTTGAGTAGCGAAGGGCGTCACGAAAGCGCACAAACACAGCGGCTTGGGTCGGTTGCACTCCTCGCATAGGGCGCGCGGCACGAAATCCTCGGGCTCTTTGGCTGGGGGGAGCAGTGGGCCCGGCAACATGGGTCGGCTGCTTAGCACGGCCTCGACGCACGGCTCACTCGGAAGTACCTTGGCAGGCGCATGTCTTTCCGACACCTCGCGTTTTGCCTCCTTAGCTCAGTGTCGCTCGGGTTGGCGGCGCCAGGCGTGCAAGCCGAGACTCGAGTGAATCGCCGCGCGGGGTGTGGCAGTGGCAAGAGGCCCTGGGTTCAGATCGACTTTGACAGCTGGAATGTCTCGCCTGCTGCGCGTGAGCGAGCGCTTGAGGATCTCCGAGTGAGCCTCCAGGATGTCGGGATCAGCGCTTGTTTTTTGGGAGTAAGCCCAGAAAATCCTTCGCTTGCCGTCATTCGTGTCAGCGAGGCGTCCAATCCGGTCGACGTCGGATCGCAGCAACAAGTCGTGGTGACGGTGGGCGTGCGAGATGCGGTGACTTCGAAGACCGTGAGTCGGGAAATCGACCTCGGACGATTCCCGGAAGGCGCACGAGAGCTGGCGTTAGCGATCGCAGCGGATGAGCTTTTGCGCGCGAGCTGGGCTGAAATGTCGCTGACGACCGAAGCCTCGGCACAGGCCGAACGAGCTGCGCCAAGCGAAGTGAAGCTAGCTGTGCGCCGTGTGCAAAAAGCGTCGACGGGTGCGGCGTTCGCGCTCGGGGGGCGTGCCGCAGTCGCGAGTTATCAAGGGGGCCAACAGCAGATCGGAGGGGATGTTCTGCTAGCGTGGGAGTTGCCGACGTGCTTTACCCTCAGCTGGGCGCTCGGCTATCGGCACAGCCTTCGGGAAAGGTGGCCCCTCGGAACGGTGGCGGGCCAGGTCCTGGTTCTGGAGCCGAGCCTGGGTTGCGTGGTCTGGCGCGGTTCAGCAGCGCATTTGCGTTTGGGGGTGTCCTCTGCTCTGGGTCGAGTCAGTTTTTCAGGTGAGCCCAACGTGGCGAGTCGTGGAACGGAATACGGCGCGTGGTTTGCCTACGGTCGAGTGGAGGCCACGCCGGAGATCCGCCTCAGCAAGGCGGCCGCGCTCCCTATTTCGCTCACGGTCGGTGCACCGTTTCGGAGTGTCACCGCCCTTGGCGAAGGGTCGGGGCTTACGGCGATGTCAGGAATTGAGCTCGGAGCCAGCCTGGGGTTCAAGGTTAGCCTATAGTGGCTATTCGGCCTTGAGGAACCAACTGGCCGCAGGAAAATCACCCTGCGGATGCGGTTGAGGCACGAGCAGCCCCAGCGCCATGAGCGCATCGCCCCCGAACTTCTGGCCAGTCTTCGCTTCCGTGTACGTGAGGTTGGGATTCAGATCACGCAGGCGAACGATGGGCTCGGCACGATTGGTGGCAGAGAGTGTTTGTGAGTAGGCCACGAATACTTCCCGGCGATCTTCAGACACGAACATCCAAGCGCCCGCATTGCCACAAAAGGGATCCAGCAGGCGATGGAAAGTGCCAAATTGCACCAAATGGCGACGCAGCTTGTATTCGGCAATCTGCTCCTTGATCACGGCAAGCTCTTCAGGTGTGAGCCGGTTAGGGCTGAGGCTCAAGCCGAGATTGGCCGAGCCAGCCACGATGGTGCGCGTCTTCACCGGGGTGCTTCTTCCCATTTGGTGATTGGGCGAAGCTGAGATGTGGGCGCACATGGCTATCGCCGGATAACCGAAACTCGTGCCGTATTGGATGAGCGTGCGCTCGCGAGCATCGGTGTTGTCGCTCGTCCAATGTTGCGGCATGTAATAGAGCAAGCCTGAATCAAAGCGGCCCCCGCCGCCGGCACAGCCCTCAAAGAGGACCTCGGGAAAGCGCTGAGTGAGGGCCTCCAGGACTGCGTAGAGGCCCAGAATGTAGCGATGTTGAGCTTCTCCCTGACGCCCGTCTTTCAAGAGTGCCGAACCCGGTTCCGTTTGGTTACGGTTCATGTCCCATTTGACATAGCGAACGGGTGCCGAGCCGAGCACGGCTGAGAGTGCTTCGATCAGATACGCCTGCACATCCCCGCGGCCGAGATCCAAAACAAGTTGATGGCGTACGAGGGTCTTGTCGTAGCCGTCAGTGGCCAGGCACCAATCTGGGTGGGCGCGGTAGAGATCGCTATCGGGAGATACCATCTCCGGCTCAAACCAAAGCCCAAACTCAACCCCTGCTTCTCGCACCCGACGGATCAGGGCAGAGAGGCCTCCCTTCAGCTTGTTTTCATTGACCACCCAGTCGCCGAGACCGGAAAGATCATTGTCGCGTTTACCAAACCAACCGTCGTCCAGCACCAAAACTTCCGCCCCCACAGCTTTCGCATCGTGCGCCAATTCGATCACTTTTTCAGCGTCAAACGTGAAATACAGCGCCTCCCAGCTGTTCATCACCACGGGGCGATCGCGGTCGCGATAATAGCCGCGACACACCCTTTCGCGCAGCACACGGTGCAAGCCTTGAGACAATCCGCCCAGGCCTGTCTCAGAAAAAGTGAGGAGTGCTTCGGGCGTTTGGAACGCCGTACCGGGCTTGAGTTGCCAGCTGAACGCATCAGGATGAATGCCAAGTGTGGCGCGCACGGTGAGGTTGGTGTCAAGTTCAACAGAGGCTTGAAAATTGCCACTGTAAACTAAAGACATGCCAATCGCTCGGCCGTGCTGCTCGGTGGTGCCTTCTTCGCACAATGCAATGAAGGGGTTGTATTGGTGGGAGCTGTTGCCGCGCGTACTGCCGATGCTCTGCACACCCTGGCGCAACGGGGCACGCTCTACATGGCGCTCACGCGCCCAGCCGCCGCATAAAGTCACGAACTCCTGGCGCGCACCGTACAGGTCCAGAGACGCACTCAGAGCCTTTTCCAGGGTGATCGGCGCATTGGAGGTGTTGCGAATGCAGAAGCTCTGGGTGACGACAGGATAATGCGCGAAGATTGAAAAGCAGCAATCGACCTCAATGCTTCCGGTAACGTTGCTGAGTGTCACGGTGAGCGTTTCCGCTTCAGAGTCCACCTCGGCATAGGCTTGCGGTAACCCTGCCAATTTGGGCTTTCCCGCTTGGACAACGTGTCGCTTGTAGCGAAGATCTAAAACCTGCGACCCACTCGCTGTGCGAACCTCGAGGCTCGTTGTGCGAAAATCTCCACGGCCCCCAAAACCGAGCGGCTGCGGCAACCTTTCGAGCGTGAACGACGAAAGCTTCGGATCCACGATGGTGGCCCAAGCCAAAGGACTGTGACTCACCTGCGACTCCACGTGAGCATCCGAAACGCGCGGCCCGAAGTGCCAGAGCGCGAGATACCCAAGCTCAGTCACACTGAGGATATAGCTCAACGTCGCGTTGTGGAGATGAAAATGGCGGTCCGTTGCGGTGATCGGCATGGCGCGCCGTATATCACGACCTGCTGAGGCGGTGGCTAGGGGTTCGCCGGTGCTAGGCCGTGCCCGAGTTCACTAACCTTACGCATCCTTACGCGTCTTGCGCCCGTAGCTGAGCTCAGCGCCGCCGGAAAGAATGTGGTCCACGCCCGTCGTGAAGGTCGCCTCGGCCGCTAAAAATAGACACAGCTTGCCGGTTTCTTCGATCGTTCCCATGCGACCCAAGAGTTGAGCGGCGTCGCCTTCGGCGCGACAGGCAGCTGGATCGGGTGCGGCGTCGATCGCTTCTTGCCAGAGGGGCGTGTAGACATTGCCTGGAGAAACGGCGTTCACGCGTACGTCGTGCACGGCTTCGTCGACGGCGAGGGCTTTGGTGAAAGCTGTGATGGCGCCCTTGGTGGCCACATAGGTGGTGGCGTTGGCTTGGCCCATGACGCCCACTAGGCTTGACATGTTGATGATGTTGCCTTGCGTCTTGCGTAGATGGGGCAGGGCGTATTTGCAGGCGGCAAAGATGCTGACCAGATTCAAATCAAGGAGACCTCGGAAATCTTCGATTGAAAAATCATCAATGCTGCGGCTGGGCGGATGCCAGCCGGCGTTGTTGATGAGGCAATCGATACGTCCGAATTTTTCGGCAGTGAAATCGATGAGCGCGCGGAGCTCTTCCGTCTTCGAGACATCGCACTTGAAAAACTGCACTTTAGCCTCGCCTGCCGGCTTCACGTCGCGTGCCAACGCTTCACCTTGGGCTTGATTGCGGGCGCAGAAAACAACGTGGGAGCCTGCTGCCGCGAAAACACGGACGCAGCCCTCGCCGATGCCTTTGGTTCCCCCGGTGACGATCGTGACTTTGTTCTGATAACGCATTTGGGGAGCCTGAATCAGTTGAGGGTGTACGGCATGCTGAGCGAGAACGGCGCGATCATGGCGAGGAAGCTTCCACCGTCGTCGCGCCGCATTTCGTAAGTACCGTTCATGGTGCCGTGAGGTGTGGAAAGGATGCAACCGCTCGTGTATTCGAAATGTTGGGTCGGTTCGAGGCGCGGTTGGTGCCCCACAACGCCCGGCCCCTTCACCTCTTCAACTTTTCCGCTGCCGTGTGTGATGACCCAATGGCGATTGACGAGTTGCGCGGGCAGCTCGCCTTCGTTGGCAATGCGAATCGTGTACGAGAACACGTAGCGCTGCTCGCGCGGAGCCGACTGCTGGGGGATATATTCGGAGCGCACGGTGACGCGGATGCCTTGGGTGACGGAGTCGCTCATTGCACGCGTCTTAACACGCCGCACGCTCGCCCGACCATGGGTGCACCGAGCGTCCACGCTGGGCCCAGTTTTCCCAGGAAAACTGAGCCATTTTACGAAACTTACGGCGCTGTAGGTGTCTGGCCGGCCGCGACTTCCGCCAAGAACTTCACGGCCGAAGCGTTGGCCGTCGCGACGTCGAAGGCGACGAAGTGGCCGTCCTTATCCATGGGAGGGGCATACTGCTTGATATAGATCTTGTGTGCCCGCGGACATTGGTCCGCTTGTTTGCAGAGTTCTAGCACGTCCGGTGTGGTGACCGAGGCATCCGCGGGCACTTCCAGAGCGTTCGCTGTTCTCGCGTAGAGGGTGATCGTGATGGGAGGGCTGTAGTTGTCCCCAAGACCGTAGGTGAGGAAAACTTGCTTGGCATCAGAGAAATTCGTGTTGGGGGTGGCTAGCAGTGCGCCGAAATTCAACGGATCAGCTGGGTCGATCCACTGTTGGAGGAGGGTTAATACCGGGTGCGTCGTGCCCATGGGCAGGCCTGGTGACGCCAGGTCCAGCTTGTGGCCGAGCACCACCGGCAGCGCCGCCGCAAGGTTCACAGGCTGAGTCTTGTTGAGCAGCGAATGCATCAAGCTCGCTCCATTCCCGGAGAGGAGCGCGCCTTTGTATTCCTTGCTGAACGGTAGTGCGAGGCTGCCGTGGGTGGAGCCTTGCGAATGGCCAAAATAAACAAGCTGATTTTTGTTGATCTTGAGCGGCGCGCTTGGGTTCACGCCGTTCATTACGGCCAGGCTTGGGTTGGTTCCGTCGAGCGTGGCCGCGAAGCGCCCCACTGAGAGCAGATCGGCCGCGCCCTGGAGTGGGTTTCCGCGCGCCGCTTTGGGGTTGGCAAAATTGAAGAACAGATTGTCGGGGCTCTCCGTGGAAACTCCGCGGCGTGGCCCATGTTCCGGAAGATCGATGCCCAGTACGGCAAATCCAGGTGCCGCTCCCACGGGCACGCTCGAAAGCGCACCGCTCACTTCATCGCGAATAAAGTTGCGGAAAGAGCCGCCCGTGCCATGCCCATAGACCACCAACGGCCAGCCGTCGGCAGGTGCTGTGCCCTTCGGAACGGTCATAGCCATGCAGACATCTTCGGTGCGAACCTGCGTCTCCGAGATGTCCCCGCCGTCAGCCTGGGTTAGGTACGGTGCCGTCCCTTTCTGGAAAATCGGGAGCGTGATGAGTGCCTGATACTCATCGAACTTTGCTGTAGCGGCTGCACAAGCGCGACCGCCTTGATGCTGGGAACAGGGCGATGGGGTGTTGGCATCGACGCATTGGGTCCAATTTTTGATGGTGGGGAATGGGGCGCCATAGACGTTGGCCGCGAGCACCTTCATCGCCGTGACGGGAGTTCCTACTGTGTACACGGTGGCGTTCACCACAGTGGCCGGATCAATCGTAGCTGTCTTCAAAGCCGCTCGAAATGGAGCGTATTTGGTGTGCGCCGCAGCCAGCGTTGCATCTGCCGGTGGGGCATCTGCAAGCATAGCGACGAGGTGCTCGGAACGTTCAATCGGAGTGCCGTTCTTGGCTTTCGCTGGCGCACCGTCTTTGCCAGTTAGGTAGAGCGCGTACGTATGGCCCGGTGTGAGCGGCCCGTCCCCGCCGATCCGCACTGAGAATGAGTTGTGGCACACGTACTCGTTGGTGTTCGGATCGAGACCGAAAGTGAGCCCGGGCTTGCTGCCGTCTGAACCCGTGAGGTCGAGGATATGCGGCGCGATGGAATCGAACACAACCGGGCCGGAGAAGCGGAAAATCACCGTAGAAGCGCCGCTCCAAGTTCCTTCATTCGCTTGCAGGGCATCCACATAAATCTGTACCGGATCAAAGCCGAGCAGCGCGCTGCCAGGGGTAGGGAAGCCGGACAAATCGAGCTTGCCGTCCTTCACACGGATGTCGTTCGGGAAGGGCAGCCTGAAAAAATCGCCCTCTTGCCCTTTGGGTGCTGCGGCACCTGGTACCTCAAAATAAGCGCGCGCCGTGTCGGTCGCCGGTGCAGCGCACTCGACGCCGGGCGTACCTTCGAGTGGAAAGGGAATCGGTCCGGCAGGCGCACACTCGGCAGCGCTACAGGTTAACCCAGACAGACAATCGGTGGCCAAGGTACACGCGGCGCCGACGTCTTTCGCCCCCTCAGGCACGCACTGCGCCGAAAACCCCTTGAGAGCGCAGCGCAGCCCCGCCTGACACTCCAAGTCAGCCTTGCAGCCAGTACCCACGGCTCCCATGCCCGTCGCGACGCAGGCAGGCGTCGTCAGTGGATTTTGGAGCGCGGCAGCGAGCGGGATCGAGCAGCGCAAGCCGTCCACGCACTCGCCGCTCGTGAAACATTTTTGCCCAGCAACGCCCGCTTTCCCGGCATCACAGGTGTTGTTGGCGTTGCAGACGAGTCCAGCTCGACACACATCCGTCACGCTGCAGGGATCCCCTGTGCCCGCGCCTCTAGGCACGTTCAATGCTCCACCCGAGCCAGGATTTGAGCTGCCTCCCTCTCCGTTCGAGCCCGTGCCCGCGCCGCCACCAGCGCCAAAATTCACTGGAAGGCCGGTTGTGCAGTCGAGCCCGTCTTGGGTCACGCACTGGTTGGTGGTTTTCGAACAAGCAGCGGCCATTCCGAGCCCAGTTGCACAGGTGATGGCAAGCAGCGTCCACTGGTTTTTAGTCATTGATCCCTCGTTGGCGAGCTGACGTTAAAAGAAAAGCGTTGAAGCTTAGCTCGCCTCGCTACACAAGCTCAAGCGGCTTCCGCCCCGGCGGCACAGAAGAGGTTGAGCATCCCCCAAGTGCTCCACAAACGGGTCCGCGACCTCTATCTTAAAGTCGAACACAAGATAGTAAGCATGCTTACTATCTTCCAAGGCAAGGAACGAAAAAGGCAGCTCACCTGGCGCGTCTGCGGCGCTGCCTCGCCCCGCAAGAAAGCGTTCTGGGTAACTGCACTCTGCACCCTGCACGCGTTGGGTGAGCTGTGATAAGAGGTTCAAAGCTATGCGGTCGGCGAGAATTCTTTCGGTTTCCCTGCACTTGGCCGTTCTGGCCGTGCCTCTGTGTTGTCTTTTGCTGGCGCCCGTTACCGTCAGCGCTCAAGCCGCGGGGGACATAGCAACTGCGCGAAGAACGGCGACCGAAGGCATCCGCCTGTTTCAACAGGGTGATTTTGCTGCGGCTTTGGAGCGTTTGGAGCGAGCTCAGGCACTGTACGACGCACCAGTACATCGGTTGTACATAGCGCGCGCGCAAGTGAAGCTGGGCCGCTGGGTGGAGGCAGCAGAGACGTACCGAAAGCTGGCGCGTATCACCTTGGACGAAGGGGCGGCCAAAGAATTTCGGAGCGCGGTGGCGTCAGGCAAGACGGAGCTCGCGGAGCTGGAGCCAAAGATCCCCACGTTGCGGGTGGTGGTGAAGCCCGAGCCGGCCCTCGGGGTCAGAGTCTTCATCGATGAGCAGGAGCTCCCGGCGGCAGCTATTGGTATCGAGCGCCTGAGCGATCCGGGTGCGCACAAGGTCGAGGCGCGCATGGAGGGCGC
>CAZSUA010000121.1:0-7321 GCA_964609655.1 uncultured Polyangiaceae bacterium
TGTCTGTTGATACCGTCCGCGTCTGCTCGCTAATGACATAGCTTACGACGCTGAGGCCTCCCTCCGGCGGCCGCACCTCGATACGCGTACGCACGGCACGCGGTTTGGACGTTAGGGGAAGAACCGTCACGAGTTTTGCAGCACTCGCGTTGAACGCGTCGACGCTGAGAATGAGAGCAGGTCGCACGCCAGCTTGCTCGTGTCCCTTCGTGGGGTCGAAACCGACGTGCCAAATTTCACCTCGACGCGGCGCGCTCATTCGTCAGCGAGCCCGTCGGTGCTCGTCGCATCCCAGGCATCGCGTTCGGCTTGCTCGTCAGCCCAGGCGCCCCTGTCGGCTCTCAGCGCAGCGAAGTCGCTCGTGAGAGCTTCAAGGAAGGTCACGCGGCGGTACTCTTCTACTGCTCGCGATAGCGCGGCGGTGAGAGATATGTGTTTCGCGCGAGCTATCTCGGTGAGCGCCGCATGCGCCGCTGGGTCTATGCGAACAGTCTCCGACATGTATACATTATGGTATACAGAAACGTATTGGTCAACGATGCTTACAAGGTCCTATCGTTGTCGCAGCGCTCAGCGGCGTGTTTTCTCGGACTCAGGCGGGCTTCCGCAGCGGCGGCGTGACACGGCAGGCCTTCGTCCAGCTACCGGGCTGGCTGACGAATGGATGTACTTCAAAGCGGGGGCTTACAATCAGAACAATACCGGTTCGGAGGTAGACGACTGAGCTTGCGTCGGCGACTCCAAAGGCCGAGCGCGAGAACGCCGAAGAGCCCGAAGACGGCTGGATCCAAAGGACGGCGGCCGCTTGCAGAACAGCCCCCCGAAACGCGGCGCGGCGGCGGGATCTCAACGGCGGCGTTGTACTTGGCCGTGGCGGATAAGATCATCGCAGAATTATCTTCGAGAACCAGGCCAACCCCCGACTCACCCTGGCGCAAGATGCGCTGATTCGCAGGCGTTTCGCTCAAGGCGACTGGCCAGCTTCCAACCTCACTCGGCCCACCGCGCACGACGCCGCCCTTCGGAAGCTCGATGCGCCAGGGTGCTTCCGACTGAAAGTAACCGGGCCCGCATTCTATGATGCGCTCGGCCGTGTGGCGGTTGTCCACCGGCGCTAGGTCTCGGTTGAAGGCAAAGAGCGGGTCCACTGTCATCTCGGCAGCAGAAAGCGTGCTGTAGAGGCGTGTGATTTGTGGGTGAGCATCCACCAACGTTTGCACCAACCGCATGGGCTGAATCATGTCCGCTTCGAGCGCTGCGAGAAACGCAGCCCTATCGATCGTCGTTCCGCAGAATGTGCAGCTCCTTAAGTCGGTCTGGACACCGGCTGGCACGCTGACGTGCGTCTTGACCACATCCCAAAACCCGTCCATTCCGCTATATTGGTTGCGCGCACTGTAGAAAAGTTCGTCCGAGGTGGGGGCCGGCTGCTGCCGAAATGCCTGCCAATTGCCTTCTTCAGAAGCGGTCCAGATGACCTCCCTAAGATTGACCGTAGGTTGGGCATATTCGGTGACGAAGCCCTGTCCGCCGGCATCGTTAGCCGCTGCTGTGACCACGTCGTTGTAGTTCAAAGAGGCATTGAACCAGTTGATGCGGGCTTCGTTCAGCTCCAGAGCGTTGTAGTTCTGGGGGATAGCCTGGGCGTCTCCGAGCACCCACGTCATCACGCCCATGTCGTCGTTCGCGGCGACGGCCGTGAGCTTGATGGGGATCATGGGTTTGGTGCCCTCGTAGGTGAGAACCAAAGGCCGAATGGATCCAGCGTCCGCACCCTTCACAAGCCTGAGGGCCAACAGATACATGCCGTCGGCGAGATAGGGGCCGAGCAGCCCCGGCGCGCCCGTTGGCACATCGTAACCATTCGCTGTGAGCCACATCACTGCTGAATCAGCGGGATTGGGCAGGCTGGCTTCCAGAGAAATGACCGTCCACTCGAAGGCACCGACGATTCCCATGGCTTCAACCGTGACACCACTGCCGCTGTTGGAGTCGCTGCTGGACTTGGGCGAAGAAGCTGTAGTGCCGGATCTCGCACCCAGGACACGGCCACTCTCCGTATCGCACTGCCCTTCGACGCGAGTTGTCAGCGTGTACTGCGGGTTGGTCGCCTGCTGCAGCCGTTGGAACGCAAGGTTGGAGGCCACAGCAATCTGGTTGCCTTTGGGCACCGACGAGATCGGCAGGAGCCAGGAGAACTTCTCAGACGGCCCTTGATATTGGATCTCGATGACTGCCGTGACCGTGCCATCGTTGTTTTTTGCAAAGATGATGCGCTCTGCAGCCTGATTCACAGGCTGGGCTTGAGAGCAGAAGAAGCCTCCGCAAGCACGGGCCTCGCCGGTAAGTGCCACCGCGCCGAGCGCCAAGGATCCTAAAACCATCCATTTTACGACTCGATGTTTCATAGCTTCTTACCTTCCGATGCTGTGCCGAATGCTTGCCACCTTAGCTTACCTCTTTACGTTGCGCGTGCGCGTCCAGAGGCCGAACGCGAGGAGCCCGAGAAGCCCCCATGCGGCATTACTTGAAGTACCGGCGCTGCTGGCAGAGCAGCCGCCCCCGCCCGTCGAAGCCGTGCCCGGAGTGCCTAGAGGTGTCATGCCGGGCGGCGTTCCGTTTGGCACGGCTGTCCCCGTCGGGTTGGCGGAACCCCCTGGCGTCGGCATCTGGAGACTGGCGTTGTAGGCCGTCATCGAAGCCAGAATCTTCGCGGAATTGTCCTCCAGCACCTTGCCTGTTCCCGTTTCGCCTTGGCGCACAATGCGTTGGTTCGCGGGTGCGGCGCTCAGCGCATCCGGCCAGGTATTGATTTGATTGGGCCCACCTCGCACTACGCCACCCATGTTGGGCAGCTCGATGCGCCACGGGGCTTGCGACTGCACGTAGCCGGGAGCGCACTCGATGATGCGTTCGGCCGTGTGGCGGTTGTCCACCGGCGGGAGCTCAGCGTTGAAGGCAAACAGCGGATCCACTGTCATCTCGGCAGCAGAAAGCGTGGTGTAGAGGCGCGTGATCTGCGGGTGGGCATCGATCAGCGCTTGCACCAAGCGCATGGGCTGGATCATGTCCGCTTCGAGCGCCGCGAGAAACGCAGCCTTGTCGATTGTCGTTCCGCAGAACGTGCAGCTCATTAAGAAGTCGGTCGGGACACCGGCTGGCACCACCACGTGCTTCTTAACCACATCCCAAAACCCGTCCATCCCGCTATATTGGTTGCGCGCGTTGAAAAAAAGTTCGTCCGAGGTGGCGGTCGGCTGCTGCCGAAATGCCTGCCAATTGCTTTCGTCAAAACTGCTGCTCCAGATGAGGTCCTTTAGATTGGCCGAAGGCTGCGCGTACTCAGTGACGAAGCCCTGTCCGCCCGCGTCGTTGGCAGCGGCAGTGACCACGTCGTTGTAGTTCAAAGATGCGTTGAACCAGTTGATGCGGGCTTCGTTCAGTACCAGCGCGTTGTAGTTCTGGGGAATCGCCTGAGCCTCCCCGAGCACCCACGTCATCACGCCCATATTTTCGTTCGCGGCAACGGCCGTGAGCTTAATCGGAATCATCGGCTTGGTGCCGTCATAGGTGAGAACTAGAGGCCGAATCGATCCAGCGTCTGCACCCTTCACGAGGCGCAAGGCCAAGAGGTACATGCCGTCGGCGAGGTACGGGCCGATCAGGCCAGGCGCGCCCGCGGGTACGTCGTAGCCGTTCGCCGTTAGCCATTTTACCGCGGAATCAGCGGGGTTGGGCAGGCTTGCCTCCAGCGAAATCACCGTCCATTCAAACGCGCCCACCACGCCCATGGCTTCCACGTTAACGCCGCCCGGGTTTGGGAAGGAAGGAGGCCCGGCCGATGCTCCACCCGTCGCAAACCCCCCGCTCGCGGTGGCAAAGTTTTGGTCGGCATCGCACTCGCCCTCGACCCGCGTGGTCAAGGTATACTGTGGGTTCGTAGCTTGCTGCAGGCGCTGAAACGCTACGTTCGAAGCGACCGCGATCTGATTGCCCTTGGGCACTGAGGAAATCGGCAGCAGCCAGGAGAACTTCTCCGAAGGCCCCTGATACTGGATCTCGATGACGGCGGTGACCGTGCCGTCGTTGTTTTTCGCGAACACAATGCGCTCCGCGGCCTGGTTTACGGGCTGCCCCTGAGAACAGAAAAAGCCGCCACAAGCTTCTGCTTCACGAACCAACGCGACCGCGCTGAGGGCTAAGAATCCTGAAACCAAAAATCGTCCAAATGAATGTTTCATAGCTTGTTGCCTTTCGGATGGGGCTTACCGCCACCAGCGCGACAGGCTGTGCGTCGAACCGGCCTGGATTGGCACAGATTGGCACAGCTTTCGGGCGTGGGGGGCATACTGGCCGAGTTGTGCAAGGTCAGTGCCATTGAAGAAACACGCAGCAGCACGAGGCAGGTGGAGTTGGGTTCCGGCTAATTGAAAGTATGGCTTTCAATTAGCCTATAATAATAATCCGATTAACCTCCTGAAATGATTGCAAGAACGCTTGGGCGCGTCGCGGCGAAGAAGGCCCAGCAGTTCCCCGTCGTGCTGGTCACGGGACCTCGTCAAGCGGGCAAGACCACCTTGTGCCGCAGCCTGTTCCCAGGCCACCGCTACGTCACATTGGAGTCGCCCGACACTCGTCGAGACGTTCGCAACGACCCCCGCGGCTTTCTGCGAGAGGTGGCGGCGGGCGCGATCATCGATGAGGTGCAAAACCTTCCCGAACTCCTCTTCCTACCTCCAGGCCGAGGTTGACGAACGGCCCACAGCCGGGCGGTTCGTACTCACAGGTTCACAGCACTTTGCGATTGCAGCGAATGTGTCTCAGTCACTGGCGGGACGGGTCGGGCTCGCGGAATTGATGCCGCTTTCAGTATCTGAGCTGGCTCAAGCAGGCTCATTGGGCGATGTGTGGACCACTGTTTGGAAGGGCGGCTACCCGGCGCTCTTTGACCGACACTTGTCGCCCGATGATTGGTTTTCGGGCTATGTGGTGGCGTTTCGTCTGCCTCCGTTTTTCCGCAATGTCGGCAAGCGCCTCGTGAAAACGCCAAAGTTGCACTTCGTCGATTCCGGCCTGCTCTGTTGCTTGTTGCGCATTCGTTCACCCGAACAGCTTCGGCTCCACCCCTTGCGTGGCGCGATATTCGAATCCTGGGTGGTTTCAGAGGTGGCCAAGGCCTATCGAAACGCTGGCGAAAGATCAGATCTCACCTTCTTCCGCGATCGTCATGGCCTGGAAGTTGATCTCGTTTGCGACTTTGGTTTGCAGCGAACCGCCCTCGAAGTGAAATCATCAGAGACGGTAGCCTCCGATGGTTACAAAAGTCTGCTCGCCTTTGCGGACCTTTGTGGCCGCGCTGATGACAGCGTAAAAACTGACACCTGCTTGGTCTACACGGGTAACGAAACCCGCAAGCAGGGATCGGTCACCATCGTGCCGTGGCAGAGCGTTGGCGATTTCCCCTGGGCGGGTCTGGCGGACCGTGAGTGATCTCGCTGCGGCCGCGTGCTGCTCCATGTCGCGCACCACGAACTTCGGGAGACGCCATGCTCGGCGAGGTCTCCCAGCACCCCGGGCCAATGGCCTAGGACGGCCCTGTGGAGCACGCCCTCTTCGGGCCTTCGGCGCGCGGTGCTGTCCCGGCGATCGGTAGGGTGAGAGCTGCATGGGTGTGTGCAGGGTGGTGCTTCTTTCGGCCGCGGATCGTGGTGAGAAGCCGAGGCGGCGGGGGGGCAGCTCAGCCCTGGCACACGACACAACCGTCGCTCGAACCATCCGCTTTCGGTGCCGTCGCAAGTTTCTCAAACCCACCCTTTTCTAAAAAGGCCAACATCAAGCGGAACTTCGCAATGCTCACGGCATACGGATTGATGTCCGTTCCGTACACCGCGCCAAGCGCACGCGCCGCGGCTTCGCGAGGGTTCAAATCCGGGAATTTCTGAAGCTGGCGCTGAAAGAGGCGTTCAAACCCACCCAACAAAAAATGCCCACTCCCGCACGTCGGATCGAGCAAGGTGGTGTGCTCCAAGCCAAAGCTCTCCAACGCCGGCTCCAGCGTTCGATCCAAAATGAAGCTCTCCACGAAGTGCGGAGTTTGCAAAAGGGCATAACGGCTCCGCACCTCTTCACTCAAATCTTGATACAAATCCCCAAGAAATCGCGTATCGCTCTGCCCAAATCGGAATGCCGGAGCCTCAGCGCTCCCCGCGCGGAACAAACCTAAAAGCTGCCGCGCCACCTCAGCACTCGGCCCCAGCCGCCACACCAGATTGTGCTCCGGAGCAAAGAGCTCACTCACAGCTTCCAAATGCGCTAGCTCTCGAAACACTGTGAGCAAATAATCCCGCTCGGTTAAGAAGGGGGCGAGCGCCAAAAATTGCTGCTGGCTATCTTCCGCACCAACGCCGGCAATTCTATTCCGCTCCACCAACCCGCGATCTTCCAGCGTGCGCACGAACACACAGGAGAGCACCCAAGCGGCGGCCACCTGCGTCACGATATTGCGGCGCCACACCTCGTAGCTATCGCCAGTGCGTTCCTGGGCCTTCTCTTCCTCAAAGCGCGCCTTGAGCGCCAGCGTTACGGAAGGAGAGCCATCCGCCCGCGCCAGCAAATCAGCCGCCATTAAAAAGTCTATCCCTCAGCTAACGCCCGCGACGGCGCTCTTTGCGACGCTAATACCGAGGCCCGGATACGCCGCGCCTATATTCTCAATCGCTGCCAACACATGCTCGCCGCTCCACTGATTCGACAGCGAGTAGGTCTTATCTTCGAAGTGAATCAGTTCATGATCCTCGACGAAATACCGCGACGGCTTGCGGATCCCACCCAGCTTACCGGTGAGGCTCGCCATTGCAGCGATAAAATCCGGTGAGGAGAGTTTCCCCGGAATGGCGATCCACCTTGAGGCGCCTCTCGGGAAATACTTCGCAAGATCTTCCGGAGAAGCGCCGGTATCGATCGCCGCCCGCACTACTTTGTAGATCAGCGCGCGCTTCCAAAGCCGAACCTGAGTTTGACCTGCAATTGTGAGGTCGTAGCGCGTGAAATCTACCGTCGACTCGCGATCCTGCTTCTCCTCGGCTGCTTTTTGCTTCAGCTGCACCTGATATTCGGCCGTCTCAGGCAGCGGAATGACCTGCTGCACATCAATGAGAATGCGCCCAGCTATCCGATACGGCTTCACGCGAACACAGCGGATGTCCAGATCTCTGCCGTTTAGCCATAAAACGCTCGTTGTCAGTTCCTTTGAGAACTCGGCCGCCGCCAGAACGATCCTGACCTCGCGCGCGAAGTCCCTTTCATTGGGGCTCTCCCAATC
>CAZSUA010000121.1:7421-9784 GCA_964609655.1 uncultured Polyangiaceae bacterium
TCAGGTACTTGTCGTACGTCTCCACGGCTTTCGCGAATGTCATGGCGGACACCATCGCCGCGTAGCGGATGGCCTGCAGATCCATCGCTCCCCCGTCTTCCGTTCGCTTGAGTTCGATGACCACCAGGTTCGCCTGATCATCAATGCCCAAAAGATCGATGCGGCGGCGACTTGGGGTAACTTCCCCGGTGACTTCCCCGGTGGACCTAGCACGCGGCGTGATGCGACCCTGGACTGTCTGAGGATGCACGGGCAACCGGACGAGAAACGCCGCCCGGTACTCATCGCTTTCGAACTCGGGAGGTGGCGAACCATTCGCCTTCGCCTTCTTGGAAATGGCCGAGGCTTTCCGCTGCCGCCCTTCACACGAGCTGATCGTGTCCATCACAATTCACCCCTCGACAAAAAGAAAGACCCGCCGAGAGATAGCGTGCCTTGCGGCAGAGGCCCGGCGGGTTTACCGCACGCGACTCTGAGCATTTTTTGCGGGACCGTCAAGTACCGCCAAAGGCTCGCATTGATTGGCCAGGCCATCAGGCATGCCCGCCTTTCGCATCGTGCCAGATCGGGCAATCGAGCCAGTTTTCGGGGAAGCCCATGTTCCGGTGGGGAATGCGCGGATGATCCGTTAGCAGCTTTACCAGCCGCTGTGACCAATGGCTCCCGGGCGCGATCCGGTGAAGGCAGTAGTTTGAGATAGTCAGAAGCGCAAACAGCCGCTCCGCAGTAACCATCACCGGGAAATGCCACTCAGGGTAGCGACGCTGCTTAGGCATCTTGGGCTTCGTGCCCATCGCCCGGTTCCACAGACGACCATGGTGAGCGCAGATATTGCGCAGAGTGTTGAGTGAAAGCAGCCACGACCAAATCACTTCGTCTGGCATCCCAAAGTATGAAGCAACATTGTTTCGCACGTCTCGCGGCGACCCTTTGTATAATTTCAACACTCCACCGAACGACATTACTTCCGTCGCCATCCAAATCGGCAGACAGTCGTGAAAATCGCCGTACTTCTGCTTGAAATGCCCCACAAACTGCTCGTGGCTGCGGCTCATCTCATCATTGGTTCGTTCCAAGAACGTCGTCCGCTCCTCAGGACGGAGCTCCGGCAGGCCTCCTGCGGCGTTAGCGTACGCGAAAGGGTCCGAGAATCGTTGCGCGTGATGGTAGGATATTTGCGTGCGGACCGAGATCTCAATTCTCTCCACGGCATCCATCATGAGCAAGCGCAAGGACCGATCGAAAACGTACTGATCCCAAACAGTCGCGAATGTTGTACCGGGTTTGAAGGAATTGTTTGGTAGCTTGCGGTGAAACCAATACCCGCTCAGTCGGTAGTAGCTTACGCACGCAAGTCGCTCCTTCATCTCAGCGCGATCGCCCAGCATTCCCCGCGAGAGCAAGAGGTCCACCTGCTCATCAAAAGAAAGTGCGCTTTTCGTGTACTTCACGCGCCTCCCCCAGACAAAAAGAAACACCCGCCGTAGGATAGCGTACCTTGCGGCAGAGGCCCGGCGGGTTTGCTGTCTATTAAGATAGACTCGCTCCGCCCTGCACGCAAGCCACTCCCATAAAAGTGCGCAAATCGGTCCATGGTCCGGACCCCTGGCTCTCCATGTCGGCTCACTCCCGCCCCTCCAAGACCCACTCCGAGCTCAGCCGTGTTTGCTGCGAACTTAGCACCCCTGGAACAGCAACGCGGCCGCCAATTGCAAACCCACTCGAGCCGTTGCCCGCAATCAAGAGAAACACCGCCGCCGATGTCTCCGACTTCACGCTTTCGACCAACGTTGTCAGAAACTGCGTGAGCCCATAACGCGACACGAGCCCCAGACCACACAAGAGCAGCGGCTCCTTCGCGGGCAGAAGCTCGCGTGTGAGCTCCCTCGCCGCGTCGCGCGCAAGCCCCACCAGCAAGCTCCAATGCTCGCCAGTAGCGCCCTCCCGATCGGCTGCGTGCACGGCACCGAGCTCGATCTCGTCGCGCTTGGCGAGACGCTGCATCTCTGCCACGAGCAAATGATCAACATCAACAATACGCAAGCCAAACTGCGCCGCAAGCCGACTCGCCACCAACCTTGCATCGTGTGCATTCACCGATAAGAGCCGGATGTCTCTCCGCTCCAGCGTGATACGCACACGACTTTCGAAATCGCTTGCCGCCACTTGTTCACGGCTCAGCGCCGTGAGCGAACGATTATGGGAACGTGCGTTGCTCTTGCCGGTAGTGAGAAAAGTGGCACTCGGCGAGGCATCTTCCCGAACAAAGTGCGCCATTTCCGGCATCCATTGAAACCCCAGCTTTTGCATCAGCGTTTCTAACGCCGCGCCTTCCGGCAAGGGTTCGGCCTCCGAATAACGCC
>CAZSUA010000121.1:9794-15089 GCA_964609655.1 uncultured Polyangiaceae bacterium
AGATAGCCCCTCGTTGGCGCCCGTGCTCAGAATCGCCGCGCTGAGCTCAAGGGCCCGAGCAGCGGCAAGCCCCCGAGGATACAACTCCAGCCGACTCGACACAGCGGCTCGGGTGCTCGCCTCAGCCGCGAGCGCGATCAGCCTTTCTGAAGGCAGCGACTCCAAACGTGTATTGGCGACGCAGGCACGCAACACCCGCTCCACTTCCGCCGGAGAAGCCAGCACTTCCCGTGCTGCCAATGCATCGGCGGCTTTTGCGAGCTCACAGAGTGAAGCTTCCAAGTTAGCCGTTGAAAATGCCCAGAGTCCGCGCGACCCCTTGTAAGGAAGGGCGCTCACCCACAATCGGGGCTGCTCTTCGTCTTCGGCCTCCGCGCACACGCGTAGGAGCGCCGCCGCTTCCGCGATTTTCTGCGCGCTCACTTCACTCCCGCTATTGGGCAATACTTGGAAGAGAAGCTCAGCGGCTTTTGCAAGCGGCAAGGCCCCCGCATTCTCTTCCACCAACTGGCGGCAGCGTTCGGAAAGCGCTTCCAAGTTTGAGGCCTGGCGCCACTGCTCGCGGCAGCGCCGGAGCGCGATGTAGATATTCGCCGGCGTGATCTTATGCTGTTTTGCTACCTCACTCTGCTGCACGTCCAGCCGCCCGAGGAAGGGCTCACCGAGCCCGAAAAGCTCACGAATGTAGCCGATTTGCTTGCCTTGCCCTCCCAGCAAGCGCTCGCACCAAGCCTCGAGGGTCGCAGGTATGTTGTCCTGTCGGGCCGCCGCGCTGGCGCGCGCAAGCACGCCCCTCACCACTTCAGGTTTCAACTGCGCCTTGGCACACAAGGCGGTTACCTGCACGGCGGAAGAATTCGCAATCGCTGCTAAGGTTGCAAGGCCTGCTTCCAAGAAGACGCTCTGCGCACCGGGTGGCAGATCTGAGGCCTGTGTGGCGAGAGCCGGCCCCGCATAGGTTGGCAAGAAGGATGCACTGATAACTACAGGTATGGCGTTTGCCTGTTGCCACTCGTCGCGAAACTTCAAGATGTCTTTGGCGAAGCTTGTTCCCACACCGCGCACTGCGCTCAAACGATTGGCGGGCAAGCCGAGCAAGTCCCTTGCGTGGGTCAAGCCGGCGCGTTCGAGGCCGTTCCGCGCACGGATAGAGAGGGGAAGCAGTGCAATCGGCGTGTCCGCTGGGATCGCTCGAAAATCAATCTCTGGCTCTTCAACTGCATTCAACGAAGGAGCCACCCGAGCACGCTCCACGAAACAGCTACTCCAGGCCCGCTTCATGTCCTCAGCACTTAGGAAGCGCTCTTCTGCTCGGCGCGCCAGGCTTTTAATGAAGAACCCGACCAACGCCTCTCGAGCGGCCTCGAAGCGCTCCGCCGCCAGGATGAGCAGGGAATCTGTAGCCAACGGGGGTCCGGAAAACTTAGGGCGCTCCCCCGTGAGCATTTCATGCAGGGTTACGGCAGCACTCCAGCGATCGGCTGCTGCATCCCAAAGCTTCCGCTCGATAAGAAAGGGGTCCCGGTAGGCTGCCGTGCCGAGCTCCACGTCTGCGTGAGAAGCTGCGACCAAACTAAAATCGAAGAGCACCAAGTGATGGGCTCGCTTCTGGGATGAGGCACCGACGCCCAAGTTGGCAGGTTTGATATCGCGATGAGGGATGGCTGCTTCCTCCAGAGCCATCAGGGCGTCCAGCAGATCCTCCCCGTAGCGCGCGGCGAGATCGATAGAGATGGGGCCCTGCCGCGTGAGCTCGTGATAGAGCGTTGTGTCTCCTGCTAAGGACAATAACAAACACACGCGACCATCTATTTTTACCTCTTCGATGAATTGGACGATGCGCCGATCGCGCAATTTTCCGAGCGCTCGCCCTTCATCGCTGAGCCGAACATCGTGCTCCTCGTTGAGGCTGATTTTGAGTGCAAACGAGCGATTGTCGTGTTGCTCGTCCACAACCTTCAGCACACGCGCCGTGGCGCCTTGACCTAGGATCGCTTCCACTAAAAACCGCCCTCCGATAAGGTCTTCCGGGCGGGCCTTGAGGGGTGGCACGCTGTTATCAGCTATGGGGGCGGCGGGAGCGGTAGCTGCATCGAGAAGCAACTCCACCCACTCTTCCGCTGAGTCCGCACGATTTGCTGCACAATATTCGGTTGCAAACGCAACCAACTCAGCAACTCTCGGCGGGATGGTGTCGTCCGCAAGCGCAGGATTTAAATTACCTTGATCCCGCAGCAGGAGCTCGAGCGCAACTCCGCTCTCCGCTCCGGCCTTTCCAGTGAGCACTAGGTACGCGATCGCGCCGAGGCTGAAACAATCGGTGAGCGACGAAACATTCGAGGGATCTTCTCGGAGCTCGGGAGCTTGATACGCGTCCTGTGCTTCACCCAGCATCAGGGTGCGGTGAAAGGTGGGGGTGACGTGTTCGCTCCTACCGAGGCTAAAGTTGAAGAGGCGGATCTCCAGCGCATTATCCCTGCGCCTCACGAGGACAGACCGCGGCCCCAAGTTTCCATGGAAAACGCCGCGCTTGTGACAATGTCCGAGCGCATAGCCCAACTGCCGCATGAGCTCGACGCGATCGGAAAATGAGAGCTCGGGGTGGCGGCGAATAAAAGCGTCCAGCGGCTCACCATCTGCAAAATCATCGTAGAGAATAGTGGGCCCGAGCGGGCCATCTTCAATAATATAGTCGATGAGCGAAAGGATGCCCGGGTAATCCCGCACGTCTTGCATGAGCTTGAACTCGCGCTCAGCCGCGCGCTTCAAGCGTTGGCGCTCTTCAACGCTCGTTTTTTCTGGCACCAGAAACACGCGCGCTCTTCGGCGTACTCGTTCGTCCGTGCGGTGTTGCGCCTCCCAATCTTGATAGTTGGGGCCGTCCCACAGGAGCTGAACAAGCTCACACGACCCCACGTAGAGCTCACCCCGCCGCTGACGCACTCCTATGGCTCGCATCGCGTTCGCAGCTTCCCGCATGATAGGCACATTCACGGGCGTACGGATGTTGCTCGGGTCTCCTCCAGGAAAGACGTGTTGGGTGAGTGCGTTTTTCAGGGTGGAGCGCGTCACGACGCCGATGCAATCCTTCAAGCTCTGAACATCGACGCCCTCCGCGCTGAGAAAGACCAACGGCGTTACCCAGGGAGCGCGCCCCGCGGTGAAGTGCCGACTCAAGAGAGAACTCAGAACTTTGGCCTTGTGGTTGGTGAGCCGATAGGGATTCTCCAGCGTGACAGGCCGGCCCCCCTCTTTCGGTGCTACCGTCCAATCCCACTGATCGCCCGTGTACTTGCCGGGGCGGCTCTTGATCTCAATCAGATAAAATCCGCGTGGTCCGAGAACCACCAAGTCGATTTCGTAGATCCGCCCCTCAGCAGGGCGGGCAAGCTCAAACAGACCCCACACCTGATACGGATCAGAATTGGGAAGCTGGGACAGCGCAAAATCGACCCCTGCCTTCTCATGCGCATGGAGAGTTTTCCCCATCACATGGATGCGGCCCTGGCTGAAAACTCCGGGAGTCATGGCGCGGGTTCCGCTCGGCCTAAGCGATCCAGCGTGCGAGCGCTTCGCTGTCTCGGGGATCGGCGTCGTCGCTTTGTATGGCGACCAGGCCAGCAGCTAAACCTTGCACTTCGGCCGCGGCAAGTACGCGAGCTCGGCGGCCCAGGTTAAGGCAGACGGTAGCAACGGCGGCCAATTGACGATGGCCGGGCGGCGTCGCCACGCAGGTAACCTGTTCGCTAAAATCTAACTTTAAATTTTTGGCGAAGGATTGAATGAGCTCTGCAATGCCGGACGGGCCGGCGACGATAACTCGAGTGGCGGGGCTCACTGAAGGGATCATAACGGGCGACGCGAGCGGGAGCCCCCAAACGCTTCCAATGCGTGTGAGCAAGTCGGCAACGTCGGCCACTCCCGCCCGCGCCATGTGGCTATCCCACAGCTCTTGGGCCACGCGCAGAGGGAGGCTAGGCCAATCGGCACCAAAGGCTTCGTCCTCAGCCACCCCCGCCAGCCTGAACACGTGGCGCGCGCCAAAGGCCAAAGGCCATTCCAAGTCCGCATCGCGCAACAGCAGATCGATCCGGTCCGCCGCCGTGAGATGCCCTTTGAACGACCGCCAAAGGGCGTCAGCATTGGCCCCGATCCGGCGTCCGGTTGGGCGGCGTTCCTCGGCGAAGCCAGCGCGGAAAGCGCTCCTGCGTAATACTGCGCGTTCACGCAACCGCAGCTCCTCTCGCGGCACGCGAGCACCCACTTCGTCGAAGAACGCGACGCCAATTACGCCAACGTTGCGATCATCTCCTTTACTCGGTGTGCTGGAGGAGCAGATAACTGAGCGCGTTCCACCCGATGTTCCACCCGGGGTCCGCCGCGTTGTTCGCATTTTTTTCTTGCCCCGGCTGGGACCATTCCCTACCCGGCGACCAATTCTCGCGCTACGATGCCACCCATGTTGGAGGCAGTCGGATGGCGGGACCTTCCGTTTCGGGGAGAGGTTCGGGAGCTCAAGATCGTCGGCAATGGCAAGAACTGCTTCCTACAGGTGTGGGTACCGAACGGCAGCGCGTTCACGATCCCATTGAGTGGGGCGCGCGCATGTATGACTTGCTCCGACGGCGTGTTCGTCGAGACGCGAGCTCTGGACGACGTCTCACTAGAGATTCTCTATCGGCCCGCTCCCGGTCACCGAATGCGCATCGTTGACGCCAAAGTGAACTATCCCGGTTCGGAAACGGACTGGGCAAGCGACTGCAAAATCTGGGGAGAGATGAGCCGCGCGAAATGGCCGCGCGAGAGCTCATGGGCGGTCAGCGCTATCAATGTGACCCTTTCCACTCGCTTCGACACCGGCGCGAATAAGTGCTGAGCTCGCTCGCAGGAGAACGACAGAAAGACACCAGTGCCTGCAGGGGCCACGGGCTGGCCTGCGACCCCAGCTTCATGACCAACGGTCCGATGTCGCAACTGAGGACGGCAACCAAATCCCCTGCTACTGGAAGGAACCCGAGGACCGCGAAAACTTCCAGGCCGTGGTCTACCGGGGGGTCACCTGGTCGGTAAGCAGGAGCAGCGCCAAGAGCAGGCCATCCAGCCGAAGGCGCTCTACACCCTCCGAACCACGTCAACGAAGCATCATAGGCGGTGAACCCGACCCAATTGGGGGCCAAAAAGGGGGGGGTATCAGCCCGGAACACATGAGCCAGCAGCCAGGCCCAACGTTTACGGGAAGGGCGAGGGTCGTCAGTTTGGGGCTTGAGCTTGGGGATCTCAAGCTGGTCGCCGGAA
>CAZSUA010000122.1:0-6662 GCA_964609655.1 uncultured Polyangiaceae bacterium
GCTATGTCATTAGCGAGCAGACGCGGACGGTATCAACAGACAGGCTCGTAAAATCACTGGGCGCCGTCTCGGAAGCAACCATGGCCAAGGTCTCTGATATTGTACGCATGCTCCTTGGTCTATGATGAATGGGTTGCCCTAACCGTACTCGCAGACTCAATACAATTGGTTGGGCTAAGATCGAACGTGAAGCGTGAATTCTTCAACGGGGAGATCTACGCCATGGCGGGCGGAACGCCGGAACATGGGATAGAATGCTCTGGATCGTTGCGATGGCTGTCGCACTGCTTTCCGGTTGCGTTGTGTTTTTCGATAATAGGCGTGCTTCTAAACAGAAGGCAGCCGACCTCCACGAACTCCGGCGCCAGCTTGGCCTAGTCAAGTAGGGCTAAGCCAGCTGGGTCGCCGGGCACAGGGTTAGATCTACAGGGTCTGTGGATCCCGCGCTGCTCGCCAAACTTGGGCTTGCTCCTCAACCTCCTCCGACGCCACCACCGGTTTCGTTCGGGCAACTGAGGTTTGGGTTCTGTTGAGGGTCTGAAGCTGGGCTCTTGTTGCTCTCGGGGGGGCTGCTCGCTTTGCTGGAACTCGGCACCTCAGTGCGGAGATCTATTTGCGCGTGCATGAAGTGGGCTTCTCAGCTCCGCTTTGCGTCGGGTTCACCGCTCCTTGAGCTTCGGTGACCTGCTTAGCAGGGGTCAGAGCGTCGCAGGCTAGCTGACCTGCTCTTGCTTCTGCTCTTCACTTCCGACCGATTTCTCAGTTCGAATGTCTTATGCTCACGACGGGTTTCATTCGGGCAGCTCCGGCTCAAGTTCTTTTGAGTTCTGATGCTGGGCTCTGTTGCCCTTGGGGGTGCTTGCGTTGTTGAAAGTGAGCACCTCAGTGTGGTTGGGTCACGCGTGAGTTCGAGCGCTCCACTGCAGGCTCCGCCGTTGGCGGCTGCAAGGGTTCCTCTACAGTTCGCGTGCCACCAGGCTCGCAACCCTCGCATGCGCGGCCTGCGAGGCGTCCATCGCGGCGGTCCCTCCGCTCATATAGGCGGCGACCAGGATTGGCGCTCGACCGGGCGGCAGAGCAATTGCCACGTCGTTGACGGCATTTCGCAAGCCACTGCCAGTCTTATCGCCGACGCTCCAATCGGCAGGAAAGCCAGCGCGGAGGCGACGTTTGCCTGTTTCGCTAGCTCGCATCCAGCCTATCAGCAGCGCGCGGTGCTCTTCGGAAAGTGTCTGGCCGCACAGAAGGTGACGCATGAGACCTACCATGGCCCGCGGCGACGCCGTGTCTCGTACATCCCCGGGTTCGTTGGCGTTGAGCAAGGGTTCATTGCGGTCCAGTCGCGTAACGGAATCGCCGTTTGCCTTGATGAACTGTGTGAGGCCGATCGGGCCGCCGATCTCCCGAAGAAGCAGGTTTGCCGCCGTGTTGTCGCTGACCGCGACGGCAGCCTCCGTCAAAGCCTTGACCGTCATGAATCCCTCGGCAGCGTGCTCGCGAGTAACCGGAGCGTACTCCAGCAAATCGGCCTCGCCGTACGAGAGTCGTTGCTGCAACGACAGCGTCCGGCTTTGGACGTGCCGGAGCACGGCCGCCGCCAGTACCCACTTGAATGTGGAGCACATTGCAAATCGCTCATCTGCACGATGAACAAGTTCTCGACCGCTTCCAGTGTCGATCGCGCAGACACCCAGGCGCCCACGCACTGTTTGCTCGATTTCTGCCAAAGCACGTGTAGCGGACGGGCTCGGCTTCTTTCGACAACCTGCGCCCATGAGGGAAAAAGCGCCGAGAAAAAAATATCTTCTGGACGGGTCTCGAGTCATCTTAAGAAGCAACGCTGGCGACGCATGGGTAGCGCGTTCTGAGGCACGTCGCAAGCGAGGATCACTTCATCGTGAAGTTGAATGGACATCAGTCGGGACGATTCACTGTGCTGACTCTTGTCCGCAGGCTGCCTGCACCTCGTTTGCCGTTGCTGCGTCCACTCGCAACTCGTAGCTCTCTCCTGCAAACGCCGTGGATCTTGCCCCTCCTGCCTCGGTCGCCGCATGGCCGACACCGCTGTCCACATGGAGCAGCAGGTGTTGCCCCGCGTACCCGTGCATCACTGGATTTGCTCCTTGCCCTCGGGCTTGCGTGCCTTGCTCGGCTATGACCGTGCCCTCGCAGCGCTTGTCGTGAGTGCCTTCGCGCACGAGCTCGACCGTTCGCTCAGCAAAAGAGCCAAAGCCGTTCTCAGGCTTCAACCTTAGACTCTGGTACGTCGCCGAATTCATCGGTGGTCGCGAAGAGAACGCGAAGTCGACAATTTGACCGCAAGACTCTGCTAGTACATTTGCCCACCTGGGGGTGCAACACCTGGGGGTGCAACACCAGTGAGCCAATGCGTCGTTCGAGGGTTACAGCTCTACCGCGTACGACGTGATCGACACGAGCTTCGCGTCGACGAAGTCATAGATGTCGCACGATGCAACTGTTGATTTTTCAGTACCCTCGAGATAGTCGGCCTGGCTGTCAACAACGACGGTGTTCGCGCCAACGATCGTCCGGAATCGGGTGAAGGTCGTCGTGAAACCATTCAAGTAATTCGCAGACTTGGTGCACGCGGCGATAATGGCAGAGGGTTTTAAGCTTGCGCAGTCCCAGGTGGAATTTGCGGTGGCATTGTCGAGCGTGGCGGCGGGCGACATAGACATGAGTTTCTCCTTCGTTAGGCTTTGAAGGGATAGACTCCGACCCCGCAAATTCATCGGTCGTCCAACGAAAAATCGGCCATCGAGGTTTAGCCCTCTTGGAGCTGCGGCGACGCGGCGGGGGAGTCTGCGGACGTTCGTCGTTTCCGGGCAGGTTGTGAGTGAGAAAGAGTTGGAAGCCTTGCTGGCTGCTCTCTAGGTTATGTGGCGTCGAGGCCACCCTTTTCGCTCACCTCTCGAATGGCGTTTGGACAGATGTCGAATGTTCCCAGAAGTCCCTCGGCCTCGTGTGTGAAGCCCCGCAGCCACTCCTCTACCCTCTAGTCACACCACCGCACTTCCGGGAGCTTGCTCCACGGCACTATCTCCGTTTGTTGGTGTCTGCGAGCATCGTCGCCCCCGTAGACGAGGACTCTCTCGGTAGTTCGATGTGCCTCGGTTTTAGCGACGAGGCTGGCCAAGCTATCGAGGCCCGCGAAGAAATCAGCCGCAACTGTTGCGCCGCTTTTTGCTTCAACCAAGAGGAGCGCGCGCGTTGCGTCCACCACCAAATCTACTTCGGGCCCTCGCGCCTGGCGGTAGTGAGAGAGGTGAGCTATTTGCCCCGCGTTGGCTCGTGCCTTGTAGATCTCGCAGGCGACCCAGGTTTCAAAGATCGCTCCTCGCAAGGGGTGTGTGCGCAGCTGCTCGGGGTTGCCAATGCCGAGCAGGAAGCACAGGAGGCCGGTGTCCAGAAAATGCAGTTTGGACGCTTTCACCGTTTGTTTTCTCACGTTCCGATGCCACGGCGGAAGCCGATGGCACAAGAAGCTGGTTTCCAGAACCGACAACCAGGCTCGCGCAGTGGGTTGAGAAACGCCAGCGTCAGCTCCAAGGGAGCTCAGCACCAACTCTTGCGCGGATCGTCCCGCGCACAGGCGAAGGAAAGTTGTGAATGCCTCCAGGCTCGACACATCGAGCAGCTGCCGAACATCTCTCTGAATGTAGGTGGTGGTGTAGTCCGAATACCAACGCGGCGGGTCGATGCCACGATCAAAAATTCTAGGATAAGCGCCCGTCCACAGCGTTGTCATGAGATCGAGCGGTGCTGTGCCAAAGCGCCGGACTTCGTCCAGGCTAAGCGGAAGCAATTGGAACACGGCCGTTCTCCCTGCCAAGGACTGAGCAATCTGTTGACTCAACCCAAAGTGTTGAGAGCCTGTGAGGATGAAACGACCCGACGTAGCGTTCGCATCGACGTCCACTTGGAGGTAGGACAAAAGCTCTGGGACGTGCTGAACTTCATCCACGACAGCGCCGTTCGGGTGGCCCGCCAAGAATCCGCGTGGGTCTCGGCGCACTTCTTCGCGGGTGTCGAGTGGCTCCAAATTCACATACGGGTGGTTCGGAAACAGCGCGCGGCAGAGAGTCGTCTTGCCGGATTGCCGCGGGCCGGTGACCGTCAAGATGGGGTACTGAGTGGCCAATTTTCTGAGCGAAGTGGCTGCATTTCTCTCAATCACTTCAATAGGATAGGAGCTAAATCACGAAATGAAAGTTACATTTTCATTTCGTGATTACGGGGGCTACAGCCCAGTTAGCCCCGTGCCCACTCTTGGAGTCTGTGTCACGGCCCGCTCACTCGCTGTCTACGCTTCGCAGTACCCCATCACTGTGTTTGACGGGTGTCAGGCAATCCAGTAAGATGACACCCATGGTGAAGACTCAGATCTACCTACCGATTGAGGATCTCAGAGCCCTCCACCGACTGGCCAAGACTCGGAAGAGGCCAGTTGCAGAATTGGTGCGCGAAGCAATCCGCGAGCAGTACCTGCGCCCTCCTACGGGGGGTCCGGTGGCCATTTGGGATGGGCCATTCGCAGGGTCTTCCAGCGATCACGAATCCGCGTTTGACGAGCCGTGATTCGCACGGGCGAAAGAGTCTTTGTTGATACCGGCGCGTGGATAGCTCTCGCGTTGGTTCAGGATCCCATGCACGAACGCGCTCGCGAGGCCTGGCCCACGTTGCTGGAGGCGGGCGCACGCCTGTTTGTCTCCGTGCCGGTGCTTCTCGAGACGTTCACGTACCTGCAGCGTAAAGTGTCAGAGGATGTTGCTACGCGTTGGTGGGAAAGCCTCGATCAAGTTCGTTTCCTGGAGCGCCTGGAGTGCAACCCTTCAGAGCTCAAGGCGGCCATGAAGTATGTCGCTCGCCGTGACCTTCACAAGCTCGGCCTGGTCGACGCCACGACCTTCGTACTCATGCGCAAGCATAAATTGCGGGTGGCGTTTGCGTTTGATTCCCACTTTTCCCAAGCGGGTTTTCGTCTGGTTTAGCATTCCCTCGCGCTCAATGAGCGTGGAGTGCCACACAATCGTTACAGAAGCGCGATCGAACATCGCGGGCCGGCGCCAGCGCTCCCATGGGACGCCTACCCCGGCCGCTCACGCCCAAGCTGCCGTGGCTAACTCCGTTACTAACTTCTCCGCGCCTCCGGAACAGCGGCAGAACTTGTGACCGCGGCGTGAGGCATAGTTTGGAGACATCGTAACCCAGGCATTGGGCCCAACGTTGGGTAAAGATGCGTTAACCGGCGCCCTCGCCGTCATGGACGCCACTGTCAAAGCGCAAAAATTCACCGTCATCTTCGAGTATGCGCTGCCAAACAAAGACAACGCAGAGACGGCATCTGGAGGTGTGCTCGCCGCATCTGGGGGAACTGTGGGAGCCATGGGAGGAGCGGCCACCATGGGCGGCTCCACAACAGGTGGGGCGAGTGTGGGCGGCGCCAACAACGGAGCCGGCGGCGTGAGCAGCGCCGGGATGGCCGGCACCTCGACGAGTGGCGGCGCAAACACGAGTGGCGGCGCAAACACGAGTGGCGGCGTAAGCACCAGTGGCGGCGCAAGCACGGGTGGCGGCGCAGGCGCGCCGTCCAGTGGGCCTCACAATATTGCGTTCGTGACGTCAGAGTACTTCACTGGACAGCAAATCGGCGGCTTGAGCGGGGCTGATGAGCACTGCAAGCGCTTGGCTCTGGCTGCCGACCTGGGCGATCACGGTTGGAGGGCCTGGCTGAGTACCCAGGGGGGTGAAGGCACGGCTGATGACGTGGCCGCGAAAGATCGAATCGGCAACACCGCTCGAGGCTGGGTGCGTCCAGACGGTGCGCCCCTCGTCGACTTGCTCGCGGATCTCCTGCAAGGAAAGCTTCTGCACCCCTTGTTGATCGATGAAACCGGCACAGCTCAAAAAAGTGAGGTGTGGAGCGCCACACAAATGGACGGCACTTTGGCTCCAGGCGTGACCAACGGCCTGCTCAGCTGCGGAGATTGGCTGTCCGACACCGGCGACGCCGTTACAGGTTTCTCTTATTCCGTCGGCCTGCTCTGGACCCAAAATTTCAACGCCCTGTGCAACAAAGCGCGCCCGCTCTACTGCTTCTCAACGGATCGAACCACGCCTCTCACGGTGACCAAAGCTGTGGGTCGCCTAGCGTTCACCTCCGAGGCCACGTTCAATGCTTCCACGGGCCTGGCGGGCGCTGATCTTCAGTGTCAAGCAGAAGCCACAGCTGCTGCGTTGCCAGGAACTTATAAAGCCCTGCTGACCACGCAGGCGATGCCGGCACACCAGCGGTTCAACTTGACCGGAATGCCGTGGGTGCGACCGGACGGCATTGCCTGGTTGCCCGACCCAACCACGCTCAGCACCTTCACCGGCGCGGCCACAGCCTTGAACATGAGCGCAAACGGAACCTTTCTGGCAACGGATGCCTACCGTTTCGCCTTCATGGGTATACCTGGGGACACCTGCCTGGATTGGTCGAGCGTTGGAACCGATGCTTATGCCACCTTCGGCGGTGTTCAGTCCGCGACGAGGGACAGCTTCGGCTGCTGTTCGGGCCCATGCAACAACTCCGCCAACCACTATCTGTACTGCTTGCAGGAGTAGCGAGACGCCTAGAGCCCTGCATCCTCGTACAC
>CAZSUA010000122.1:6762-15077 GCA_964609655.1 uncultured Polyangiaceae bacterium
ATCTGTACTGCTTGCAGGAGTAGCGAGACGCCTAGAGCCCTGCATCCTCGTACACCGACGCAAGCGAGAGAGTTGCACCCACTCCGGAGATCTGGAACGTCTCCCTATCGGCGTAAACAGTGGTGCGAAACTCGCCACCGACTCGTTCATGAACTTCAACGCGACGCGAGGTTTGAGAAAAGAGCAACACCGCGTCGAGTGACGGAATGCGCTTGTAGTACCCCAGTTTCTCTCCCCGGTCGTAAGCTGCGGTGCTCTCGCTCAACACTTCAACGATGAGCTTGGGATTCGTGATGCTCGATGAGTCCTCTGGAAGTCGCGATAGCTCGCCGCACACCACCGTGACGTCCGGGTAGGTCGTCAAGCCGATTTCCTGCACGCTCACGCGCAAATCCGCCGTAAACACGCGGCAGGGCCCGCCGCGCAATTGAACCACCAGGGCCGTTACGATAGACGCCGCGAGCGCAGCATGCTCCGGAGTTCCACCCGCCATGGCGTAGATTTCCCCGTTCAAGAATTCATGTCGTATGTTGGCCGTTTCCTCAAGCGCCAGGTATTCGCGAAACGTATAGCTGTGGCGAG
Source organism: uncultured Polyangiaceae bacterium (assembly GCA_964609655.1). Classification (GTDB taxonomy): domain Bacteria; phylum Myxococcota_A; class Polyangia; order Polyangiales; family Polyangiaceae; genus JBBRRP01. The sequence goes on from CAZSUA010000122.1 coordinate 7,345, forward strand.
GGGCTGATTGCATGGTGACCCGGGAGCGTACCACTCTTGAGTGTGTCGAGCCAACGCAGGGGGAATTCATTGATTGTGGCGCTGGATCCCCGTGTTCCGCTTGGCGCTTCGCTATCGTAGCGCACCCTTTCGCCGCGCACTTGAAACTACTCAGCACATTGAGTAAATTTACTCAAGATCATGAGTACCCGCAGGCCCAAGCCATTCCAACGAAGCCAGGCAGACACGCTGGCGGCGTTACCTGCTCGACGCGCTGATCGAGACCACCATCGCTCGCGATGTCCTTTTGATGACACGCGTGGACAAGCCGGCGCTTCTACGCCGGCTATTTGAGCTCGGCTGCCGTTATTCTGGCCAGATCTTGTCGTACACGAAGATGCTGGGGCAGCTTCAAGATGCGGGCAACACGACGACTTTGGCGCACTATCTCGATCTGCTTGGGGGCGCTGGCATGCTGGTGGGATTGCCTAAATATGCCGGAAATGCCGTACGGCAGCGCGGTTCGAGCCCAAAACTGCAGGTGCTCAACACGGCGCTCATGACCGCGCAGTCGGGGCTCTCGCCACAAGAAGCGCGAACCCAGGGCGAGTTTCGCGGACGGTTGATCGAGTCTGCCGTGGGCGCGCACTTAGCAAACGCAGCGGCCTCAGGCGTTGGTGAGCTCAGCTATTGGCGTGAAAACAACCGCGAGGTGGATTTCGTGTTCCGAGCCGGTCGCGTCCTCGTGGCGATTGAAGTGAAGAGCGGCCGCTCACCGGATAGCTTCGCCGGTTTGGCCGATTTCAGTGCCGCGTTCAAGCCGAAGCGAACGCTGATCGTGGGCGGAAATGGGATCGCGCTCGACGAGTTTTTGCGAAAACCGGTGGAGCACTGGGTGAAGTCGTGACGGGCGCTGTCCGGTAAAGCGCGCTGCGGTCAGACGCAGAGACGTCAACTTGTGTGCGTCCAGGGGCAAGTTTACCCGGACGGGACTCATGCGTTTGGCTGGGTTTAGACTATGCTGGCGCCATGTCGAGGAGCTTCCCGTTAAAGTTGATCGCTTGGTTCATGTTGGGGGGATCTGGCCTGAGTCTCGCAAGCTGCGGCAACAGCAAGGCCCCGTCCGCTCAGGATTCTCTAGGGGCAGCTGGGGCTTCGACGACGGGGTCAGGCGGCACGGGGAACAGCCCACCCGCGCCGACTCAACCCCCCGTGTTGCTCACCGCGCTTTTGAAACCTGCCGCCGAAGGTCAACTCACCTGCCGTCCGGTAGCGCCCGCTCGCAGCATTCCTGCGACGGGTAAGGTGTTGTTCGTTGCGATGACCGGTGATGACACCACGGGAGATGGCTCGGACCCAAAACCATTTGCAACTATTCAGAAAGCCGCCGATCTCGCCATGCCAGGCGACACTGTAGTGGTGCGGGAGGGAACCTACAGGGGCCGCGTGGCGCCACCCCGCGGTGGCGTGGAAGGGATGCCCATCACCTATCTAGCTGAGCCGGGTAAACAGGTGACGCTCAAGGGCTCGCAAGTCTGGAAGCCAGCCTGGGAGGCTAGCCAGCCTGGTTTGAACATTTTTAAAGCGATCCCCGATCCCGCACTGTTCAAGGATACAAGTCAGATCGACGGGCCCAATCCCTTGCTGGTGATGATGTCAGGCAAACCCGGGCTCACGCTTGGTCAAATCTTCGTGGATGGGGAGCGCATGGTGGCGATGCCGGCCGCAGCGGATATCCGACAGCGGCCGGGCAGTTGGCATTACGACGCGGCCACCCAGTCCATCCAAGTCCATTTTCCGCTCGGAAAGCTGCCGGAAACGAGCGTCGTGGAATTAACCACTGAACGCCGCGTTTTTGCGCCGCATCTCCGCGGGCTGGGTTACATCACGCTGAGCGGATTCACCATTGAGCACTGCGCCAACAACTATCCCGGTGGATTCTACAACCGCAATTCCGTTGCTGAGCAGCAAGCGGGGATGGTTGGAACGCGGAGCGGCCACCATTGGGTGATCGAGAATAACATCATCCGACAAGCGCAGTCCCTAGGTATCGATTGCGGCAGCGAAAGCGAAGTTTCCGGCGAATACGATATCGAAGGAGTCGATCAGACTCGCATCCGAGCCACTGACGGTCATGTCATCGCCAATAACTTCATCGCCGATAATGGCACCAACGGCATGATGTGTTTTGGGGGTACCGGCATTTCTGTGCTGAACAACGTGTTTGCGCGCAATAATCATCTTGATCCGCCGGGCGGCGCTGAACCCGCCGCCATCAAAGTACACCTAACAACTGGCTTTACCGTGATTGGAAACCTCTTTTTGGATAACAACACGCTGGGCATGTATTTCGACAACAACAATCGTGAGTCGCGCGTGTCGCGCAACGTCTTCATTGGCAATGATCGAGCCGTATTTCTCGAGCTAGGGCGCGCGGATTATCCCGCCCTGGTGGATAACAACATCTTCGTGGACAACATCGCCAACGGCGTCTACATGCACGATTCTTCTGGCGCACGCATCGTGCACAATCTGATTGCAACCACCCAAGGGAACGATGAATGGGGCTCAGCAGCGGAGGGCTATTTTCTGCGTCGTGTTACCGAGCGAGTGGCCACTACCAGCTCCAATTTCCTCCTTGCCAACATCCTTATCGGCAACGAGGGCGGGAGCCTCAGCATTCCTTACCCATGCGGCGGAAGCCTCAACAATCGCACGGATTTCAACGTCTACGCCGACAGCGTCCTGCGGCCATTAGCCGTGAACTTGCATTGCCCAATGAATGCCCTCATGCAACCAGCTACCCCGTTCATGAGCCGAGAGAATCTGATTCAGCAAGTCGCCACCGAGCTCACAGCGCTCGGGTTTCCTGCTCCCGTGAATCCCCGCACAACCTCCCTCGGCGTCGGACTCACGCTGGAGGAGTGGCGCGCATTCTGGAGCTCACACAACGAGCCTCACGATCAGAAAAGCGTGATTTCCAAGGCCACCGCCGAGCTCAATCGCGCGACGTGGACGCTCAAGTTGAACCTTGACATCGACCTTGCCAGCGTCGGAAGCGAAGCCACCCCCGGAACCGATATGGATTTCGCCGGCCAACCACTGCCACTCGCCGGCCTCGCGAAGCCGGGCCCCCTGCAGAGCTTGGTGCCCGGAATGACTGAGATCCGCTTGTTTAAATGCGCGCCGTAGTGGCGTGTTGTGCGCCGATTGCAGGATGCGATTGCCGACGTGGAAAAACGGGGGTTCGTGCCGCCCGCAGCCTAGCGCAATAGCGAGCCGACGGCCTGATACCAGACGCCGCCCATGACGGCATAGCCGGCGTCTGTGGGGTGGACGTCATCCACCAAGTACTCTGTCGCGTAGTTTGGATTGGCCACCAACGGAGTGGCGCCCTACTGGCTGCTCAGGCAAGCTTTGAGCTCATCGCTGGGCGTGAATCCGCACGAGCCTGTTGACTGCCGCTCACACGTCGCGTGCTCGTAACACGCATATTCTGGGCGGTATTCGCAGGTCGTAGACACATCTTGATCGGAACACACCTGACCGGAGCAGCCCGTGCGGCGGCAATCCGTCGGCTGAGCCATGCACTCGCCGTCGTGCGTCACTTCAACCCCGGCGCAGCGCGCCTCACACGCATTTCCGAACGTTTTCCCGTCTGCTCCGCACACAGGCCGAAACTCTTTCGTGCACGCACAGACGGGCACGCAGCGTGGGATGCCTGGGCAAGGAGCCCGAACGCAGACAACCTGCTCAACGATGCACTGCTCCCCTGGTTGGCACATCGCACTCGCGCAGGGATCTTCGACATCCGGCACGCACATGGGCGCATCGGCAGGCGCGCTACAGTGTTCGCCCCGCGGACAAACAAAGCCTTGGCAAGGATCGCGCGAAATGCACTGCGCCCCTTGGGCACTCTCCACGCAGGTAGCGCCCGGCGCGCACAGAACGCTGGCGCAGGTGGGAGGGAGCGGGGGGGTATTGCTCGGAGCGGTGCTCGGCATGCTTCCAGGGGTGGATGCCACTGGCGTTGACGCTGACGCTGGCGTCGACGGTGACGTATCCGGGCTCACCGGTGGTGGCGCCGGCTCTTGATTGACGAGAGGCTTCTGCCCATTCGTGCTATCAAACACTCCGTCAACCTGTTGCCCTCCACAGCCACTGGCTAACGCTAAAAATAACAGGCTCGATAAGCAAAGATACGTCTTGGGCATAACTGGTTCTCCGACTGGCACTCTGAGTGCTTAGCACAGAGCCGCACGGGGTTCACGGAGCAAGCGATTTGAGTCCCCGGATGCCGCTTTTTCCGACGTCTTGGAAAGTATACTATCGAGTATACGCGTCCGAGCCTTGCCGACGCCCACACCGGTGTCATCGCGCGAATGCAGAGAACTGACAGCGCCCTCCGGCTCAAAGCGCACTTCCATGCCCGGCTGTCCCGTGTTCAGGATCTCCCGTTGTCATCGTTCCTGTCCACCTTGTTCAAGGCCGAAGCCACCAGCGCTGGGATCACCCTCACCCTTCGGACTGCCCTCTGCGAAGCCTCCAGCACCAGGAGCACTGTCCCGTCGTTAGCCGCCAGCCGGGCGTTACGGTTGGGGATACCACCTCCAAGCTTTGCGCACAGGCCCGCGATAGTGCTGGTACTCTCGGATTCGTCCAGCGCCAGCCCGAGCTCGCGGTTGACCTCTCGGATCGGCACTTCACCGCGTACGAGCGCCGAGCCTCCCGCCTCCCGTTCGATCTTCGGTAGGGATTCGTCGTGTTCTCTGAACACGTCCCCCACCAGCTCCTCCAGGAGATCCTCGAAGGTCACAAGGCCGGAAATCGCTCTTGGCGCTCAACGAAACCAGCCCCCAGTGCTTCGGCTTGATGATGGCTGGACCGTGGTCACCAAAGACGGCGCCCGATCACCCCAGTTCGAGCATACTAACCCGGGAAAATGGGTTTAAGAGTTAATCCATGCTTGCAAAATATGATCGCATCGCGGGAAGTCTAGAAGCGGCTCGCGACAGCTATTCCCGCACCCGCAGGATTGACCCAGCCCGCGATGGCTACGGATCTCTCGCGCTCCTTCGTGTCATTCAGCAAGTAGAACGTGATGCCAGCCGCGGCGAGCGAACTGATACCTAACACCGAGCTGACGGTTCCCAGGGTGGACGCGCTATCGCGTTTTTCCTGCCGATCCTTGGGTGAGCTAAGGGGACTTCTGTTGGCATCGTCGAAGTCCCCGCGAGCGCCCGTGTACATCAGCCCGGTAATGATGGTGCCCACCCCGAGTGCGATGGCCGCCCCGCCAGCGATATACACCTTAGGTGGGAGTGCCTCACCGGTTTTAAGGTGGGACTCTAAGGCGATCGACTCTGGGGAAGCAGCCCGTGGAGTTGAAGGCTGTGCCTCGGTCGACTCAATCGCGCGCGTTAGCGCGGGCACGCTCAACACCTTTCTGTCTGCTTTGGCCCCAACTTCAATCGAAAGCTCCATGCGCTGATAACCTGGAGCCTCAGCAATGACACGGTGCACGCCGGGATCCACTGGCATTTCAGCACCCCACAAGGCACTCTTGAGCTCTGAACCATTGAGCAGAACATTCAATCCCTCGGTCGGATTGTCCTTTGAAATCTCAACCTTCAACATGGATAGCTGTGGGCGTAGAGCTTCGACACGCTCTTGGCAGTACCGAGCGCGGTCTTTGCGACCTTCTGCGCGTGCTTGAGGCAGAGCCTTGCTAAATGCCGCCCAAGCGCTAGCAATCTTGCCTTGCTTTTCCTGACAGGTGGCAAGGTTGATCAGCGTCCCGGTACTTGATTCTATCGCATAGCTTGCCGCGAGTTTCGCGCAGGCTTCAGGAATCTTACCCGATCGCATGAGGGTTTGGCCCTCCTGGAACAAGGATTCCGCAAGCGCGGTATCTTGGGCCTCAGCTCGGCTGGGCACGAGTGAAAGGCTGCTCGCAGTGGTGAGTAGGAGCACGTGGGCGAAGTGACGCTTGCGAATCATGTTGTCGGGTAGAGTTAACGCCCGTCCGACAAGGGGTCAAAGCTGGGTTGCAGCGGCGCCTTCTTCTTTACCCCGGTGGGCGAAGACGTTTGAGCGTTTCTCTGGGTTTTTGTGGGCATTGAAAGAGGCTTCTTGGCCGCTACGGAGGGGGCTGGCTCCGCTGCACTAGGCGCAGGCTCGACGACGACTGCTGCCTTCAAGGGGGGCTCCGGCGTGGTCACGGGCGATACCGTAGGGGGGGCCGCCGGAGTTTGGGATGCAGCAGGGGCAATGCCTTCCGACTGAGCCGCGAGGCTGGGCCCTTCTCGAGAGCTGGACACCCACAGCGTGACGCCCAGCCCGATGACCAAAGCTACTGCGAGCGCGATCATCGGCAGCTGCCACCCCTTCTTCATGGGCTTCATGGGCGGGATGGAGGTGAGGATTTGGGAGGACGTTGTGCTGGAGGTAGCGGTTCGGGCCGCTGCCGGAAGCTGAGCCGTCGGCGGCAGCGAACGAGGAAGCTCAGGCGCACCCAGGAGGCGCGAAATACGATCCACCGTGCCGCGACTTCCCGAGGGAGCGTAGGGCAAGAGCGCGTGCGCAAAATCGGCTAGCGACTGAAAGCGCTGGTTCACATCTTTTGCAAGGGCCCCGTCGAGTGCAAGCGCAAGCCCAGGATCGACCTCTGGACATCGCGTTGTCAACGGGACGTGCGCGTGAGCGACGATGGACGCAAACATACCTGGTACGGTTGTCGCGTTAAAGGGAACAATGCCCGCGAGCAGTTCATACAAGATAACCCCCAAGGACCACACATCCGAGCGGTGGTCGACCCCTGTCGCGCTCTGCACTTGTTCGGGTGACATGTAAGCGGGTGATCCCATGATCTGTGTGGTCATCGTTAACTTGGACCCGGACGTGTCGTGCGACTTCGAGATGCCAAAATCGAGCACCTTGATCAAACTGGATCCATCGCGGCGCCGCGTTAAGAAAAGATTGCTCGGCTTCAGATCTCGGTGAACGATCTGGAGCGAGTGGGCTTCCGCTACGGCCTCGGCGGCTTGGAGCACATAGTCGACCGCTTCGCTGGCAGCGAGCCGGCCGCGAGCCTCAACGAGCTGGGAAAGATCCTGGCCCTCTAGAAGCTCCATGACCAAATAGGGTGCGCCCGTCTCGAGTGTTCCCACATCAGAAACTCGGGTGACGTGTTCACTTCGGAGTTGCACCATGGTGCGCCCCTCGCGGAGAAACCTCTCCACCAGAATCCCGTCGTGCATAGCGTCCCCAATGAGGAATTTGATGGCGACCCGCTGCCCCAATTGAAGGTGAGTAGCGGCAACCACGACACCCATCCCGCCTTGACCGATCAGCGCCTCCACCCGGTACTTGCCGGCTAGAACGTCGCCGGGCTGAACGGGAGCGGGTGAAGAAGTCATGGTGTTGGTGCTCGGGGCTTGGTGCGGGGGAGAGCCAGTTTAACTGAACTTCGAGGCGAAAAGCTGCTCGTTATTTTGTGGGCCAAAGTAGGCGGCTTGCGATCTAGTGGGATCTCATTGGCAATTCAGTTGGGATTGACCGGGTGACCCAGGACGTGACACCGTTTTGGGTAAATGCGAAATGGTGTTGCCTGGTTGGTTTTATTGGGGGCATCCGCGTGCCAGCTCATCCTGCCGCTTGAAGAAACCAACACTGTAGACTTGACAGCAAATGCCGGCAGCGGCCCTCTCAGCTCAACGGGGGGCGTACCAAGCGGCATGACAATGAGTGGAGGG
>CAZSUA010000123.1:0-14971 GCA_964609655.1 uncultured Polyangiaceae bacterium
CAAGATGATGGTGCTCCCTGCACCCAGCTCCAGATCCCGTTCCTGCGTGCCTATCATTTTGATGGGCAAATCAGCTGGAAAGCCTACGATTGGAATCATACCGAGGTGGGCGCGGTCAATGAATGTGCGGATTCTCGCGGCCTCTCCGTCGCTCTCGGTCGCGACGGCATGTTGTATTACGCAGGTGAAAGCCACGGCGGGAACACGGTGCACCGTCGGATGCCTCAAGACTTGGCAACGATGTCGCCAGTGACGAAATTCGATAAATATAACGACCCCTACAATCTGAATGGTGCGGCGCCGATTTCCTACTACGCTCGATTCAAGCCGGGCGATGGCAGCTTGCTGATGGGGCAGTATCTGGTTACCCGCCTGTCCCCAGATAAAGGGGACAAGGGCAATGCGGCGCGTCCGACAGCGATCACCGCCGACGAGAAGGGGAACATCTTGCTCACCGGGGCTACCGCCTGCTGCATCGAGAATGCCGCCCAAAAGACCGTGAATGGCTTGCCGGCGTTCGGTGCTTACGCGGGCGGAGGCTTTGTCTTGATGGTCGCTTCGGATTTCAGCCAACGGCTTGTGTGGACTGTCTTTGATGGGCCACAAGGTGGCGGGACCAATGGCGTTGCCGTGACAACGGGCGGCGGGAGAATGGCTGTGGCCATTGTCCAAACCAGCAAGACTATGCCAACGACGGCTTCCCCAATGTTGGGCATCGATGCGCTTCAGCCGAGCCCGGGTGGTGGGCTTTCAGATGGCTACTTTGCGGTTTGGCGGACACCCTAGCCGCACCAGGGCCTCATCTTTGGCGTCGTAGCGGTGAGCGCACTGGCTACTTCATGATCGAAACGATTTCCGCTGCGCTCTCGACGAACTTCGGCCACATCGCGATCAAGACATCCGCGGAATACTGTGCGTAAGAAGCCGCATCTTCGGTGGCTAGGTTGCGGATAAAGGCTTCATCGAGCTCGGAGCCCTTCAGCAACTGATATTCGATGCGATCGGCGACGCGCAGCATGGCAACCGCGATGGCCTTGTCCGGATCGCCCGCGTAGGCGCGACCGGGCTGATGGTGGAGTGCCACGACGCTCGCGATAGAGTCTGGTATTTTCCAAGCGACCAGCACATGCGCGCCCAGCACAGCATGGTCAAACCCTAATTGAGCTCGTTCGTGGAGGTGGATTTCGTCGGGCGTGCTCACCGCTGTTTGATCCAGCTTGGTGTAGTCGATATCGCCCACCTGCATCATCAAGAGCTTCCCTACATCGTGCAGCAAGCCAGAAATGAAGACGTTGTCCACACGCTTATATCGCCATTCAGAACTCAGCACGCGCGCAATCGCTGCAACTCGTGCACAGTGGTTCCGGACCAGTAGACCGCTGCCTTGAGTATCTGAAAAGAGACCCATGGCTGCAACGCCGGTGACAATTTCCATCACCGTGTTGCGGCCGAGGCGAGTGACCGCATCTGAGATGTTCGTGATGTCCATCGCGCCGCGGTAAAGTGCGCTGTTCGTGACCTGGAGCAACTTCACCGCGAGCCCGGGATCTCTTTCTATGGTCGACGCAATCTTGCCAACGGCGGTGTCAGGATTGGAGAGCAGGCCAATCACTTGCTGTGCGACCACCGGGAATGGCTTAAGGCCGAGCGCCTTGCCTGTTGTCGCGGCGAGCGATTGAGACGCCGATAGCTCGGTTCGATTGGGATCCGCGTCACCGAACCAGAGATCCTCCCGGATCTGTTCGAAGATCTGGCGTTGACCTGCTGGTAGTGGCGGTGGTTTGGGGGCTCGCTTAGGCTCTGCGCTCATGTCGCCTAAGGGAACGGCCGCTCTCGCCTGGGGGTTAGGCCCTTCGGATTTCAGACGCCTCAGTCCGAGACGAGGCCGAGTTTACCGAACAATAACGCCGCAATTGGTGAAGGTGATGCTGGTGGTCAGTTTGAAATTGCTGGCGCCTGTGTGGCGCTCCGCGTGAAAGACAGACAGCGGGTACTGTTGACCCTTGGTGAGCCCGAGCGTGTCGAGCGCCACTTGATCGGATTCAACGCCGTGCACGCCGCCAATGTCCACCACCAACTTGCCATCAATGAAGGCCCAGAGATCGTCGTCGCCACTGAAAGCGAAGACCTCGCCTCCGTTGTACACAAACGTGGTGTTCAGCTCGAACGTGAAGTGGAAGTCGCGCTCCACACCTTTTTGATCCTTGAAACCGGGCTGCATGGAGGGCTTGCCGTCTAACGGGAAGAATGCTGACGATTCGTAGACGGTGCGCCCCGATGCGTCGACGGTCTTCTTCAGGTAGCCGGAATCGAGATCGAACGGATAAGTTGCGTTGGCGTTATGGCTCAGGCTGTACCATTCCGAGAAGGTTTGAGCACTCGTTACGGCTTGCTTGCCGCCGGGTTCTGCATTAGCCAAAACCGGCACACCTTTCTCCAACCTGTCCTTGACGAGGCCCTTGACCAGCCCCGGGTTGAAGTTTTGGAAATCAGGATGCTCCGGGCCAAAATCACGCAAGGTTCCGATCAGCTTTGGGTTGCACATTCCGTCGGTCGGCGCCAAGGCGCCGACGCCTTGACCCACGTCGATGCCGCCCAGCTGGCTGCCGTTACCGTTGGCAGCGCTCCCGCTACCGTTGGCAGCGCTACCGTTGCCACTTGCGCCGCTTCCAGTTGGGCCGCTTCCATTATTGGAGCTGCCCCCGCTCCCGTTCCCCGCAGCGAGCAGGCCACCGTCTGCTTTTTTGTCATTGGAGGAGCAAGCGCCCGTTCCGAGAAGCAGCGCGGGCCAGAACAAAACCGGAAGGGTGTGTCGGGCAATAGGGGGTTCGACATGGTGCTCCCTGTGGGTGGCAGAAGCTTCACATTCTAGTTCGTTGTAGAGTTCAGGGCAAGCCGTGAGCCCGTCGCGGCTAGCGAGGGTTTTAGTAGGACTTTGCAAAGATCAAGCGCTGCGTGCTCGGCTGACCTGTGAAGATACAGGTTCCTGCTTCGGGGCTGAGATCGCGTGGAATGCAGCGAATTGTTACCTTCAAATCGGCTTTCAAGCGCTCCTCAAGCTCACGCGTGGGGGCACAATGAGCCAGGGCGAAGCCCCCGTGGATTTCCGGCTTGGTCGGATTCTGCGGAGTGAAGAATGCGTAGAAGTCTTTCTCGGAATCGATGCGCACAGTGTGCTGATCGCGGAGCGCCAACGCACGCTGATAAAGGCCATCTTGGATTTCCTGCAGGAGACCTGGAAGTGTGCCGGGAACGCTCGCAAGCTCTGGAAATATCTTTTCCTTCGGTGACTGATCGCGTCGGCAGAGTGCAACCGTACCCTTTTCAAGATCGCGTGGCCCGAGCTCCAGCCGTACGGGCACGCCTTTCTTGATCCACTCCCAGCTCTTGGTGCCACCGGGAAGATCGCGCGCGTCGACTTCGACCTCAATGGGGGCGCCGTTAAAGCTCTGTGCGTGGATTTGGGCTGCTAGCTCGCGCGCAGCCGCAATCACAGCGTCGCGGGTTTCCGGCTTGGGAGTGACCGGCAAAATAACGACGTGAGTGGGTGCGACGCGGGGAGGAACCACCATGCCGTCGTCATCCGCGTGCATCATGATCAGCGTACCAACCAGGCGAGTGCTCACACCCCAGCTGGTGGTCCAAGCGTGCTCCTCCTTGTTCTCGCGCGACAAGAACTGAATGCCACTGGAGCGCGCAAAATTTTGGCCCAGGAAGTGCGACGTGCCAGCTTGAATCGCCTTTCGATCCTGCACCAAAGCTTCGACACACAGTGTCTCGACGGCACCCGGGAAGCGTTCACCGTCCGTTTTCGCACCACAGAAAACCGGCACTGCGAGATAGTCACGAGAGAACTCGGCGTACACTTCCAGCATGCGCTCTGTTTCTTCGCGTGCTTCGGTCTCGGTTTCGTGTGCGGTGTGGCCTTCTTGCCAGAGGAATTCTGCCGTTCGTAAAAAGATGCGGGGTCGCATTTCCCAACGCACCACGTTTGCCCACTGATTGATCAAGATGGGAAGATCTCGGTAGCTTTTCACCCATTTGGCAAAGCTCGCGCCGATGATGGTCTCAGAAGTGGGGCGCACTACCAATGGCTCCACCAGGGCAGCACTTGGAGCCGGACGCAAGCCTCCACCGGGCGCTGCCTCCAAACGATGATGCGTGACCACCGCGCACTCTTTGGCAAAACCTTCCACATGTTCCGCCTCTTTCGCCAGATAAGAGAGCGGGATGAAGAGCGGGAAATAGGCGTTCTTGTGGCCAGTGTCCTTGAACATGCGATCCAGCCGACGCTGAATGCTCTCCCAAATGCCGTAGCCCCAAGGCTTGATCACCATGCAGCCTCGCACATCCGAGTTCTCGGCGAGATCGGCTTCGCGCACGACAGATTGGTACCACTCAGGAAAATCCTGATCTCGGCGAGGACTGATGGCAGTTTTTTCGGATTGTTGTGCCTTTTGGTTCATGGGGCCGCAAAACAAGCGCCGAAGTGCGGCGCCGTCAATCCCGCGTCACGCAAGCTGGAAAGGGATGGGTATTTCCGCGGTTAGAGATAGTAAGCATGCTTACTATCTCGATCGGCTTGGGGAGCAGAGGTCCGGGTTCGTCAGGCAGCAGGCCGGGGCAGCCGGGCAGACACAGAGCGGTTACTGGGGCAGGCACAGAGCCGTACTAAGGAGCGGGAATCGCACCGTAGAGAGCCTGGAATGAACCCGCTGCTCCGCCAGCTGCATCCGAGCCACCACTCGCTTGAGCTCCGCCAGCTGCATCCGAGCCACCACTCGCTTGAGCTCCGCCAGCTGAATTTGCACCGCCCGTTGTCGCGGCGGCTCCGCCGCTTGGCGCCGGTATTGCGCCATAGAGGGCAACCACGCTCGTGCCACCGCTCGCTTGAGTACCACCGGCGCTCGGTGCGCCACCTGTTTTTGCGGCGGCACCACCTGTGGACTTACTACCACCCGTTGCAACGGCACCGCCTGTCGATTTGCCGCCCGTCGCGTCGGTGCCCGCCGAGGTATCGTCCCCACAGGCTACCTGCGTGCTGGCAGCCAGCGTTGCGCCAAAAGCGAAGAGTGCGGCGCGGCTCAGGCGTTTGCCTGGAAGTACAGGTGCGGGGCTCGCAACCAGATCGAGAGGCGAGGAGCAAAACGGGCAGCTGGCTTCAGTGGTGCGAACGTGGCGGGCGCATTCGGGGCAGGGGACAAGGTGTTGGGACATGAAAGAATTCCTCTAAGGCTGGCGGGTAATGCTTACGGGGGGCTGAAGCTAAAGGCTGGGGGATTCGGGCGTGGGCTCTTCGATGATTTCGAAACGCCCGTGATCGAAGGGTTCGCCGGGGGCCGGGCTGGCTAGGACCAGGCGCTCGCGCTTGCCGTTGCGATCCATCTCTAAGGCTCGATGGTGACAGTAGGGATTGTTGCCTGCTTTGCCCAACGCCGTAAAGCCTGTCCAGGTACAACCGGCGCGGCAGGTATCCGCGTAGTAACAAGTGCCACAGAATCCCCAGAGATCTTTGGCTCCTCGGTGGTCTCTAGTGAAGCGGAGCGCTTCGGCGCGTTCCCAAATGTCCACCAACCGATTGTCCTGTACATTGCCACCCGCAAATTCCCGTGTTGGGAGCGAGGGGCAGCCTTTGATCGTGCCATCGGCTTCGATGCCGAGAGTCCCTCGCCCGGCACCGCACGAGCCGAGATGACCTTGGGGCATGGTGCCGCGCAACAGCGATTCATAGGGTCCGAAATACCCGAGATTATTGCCGGGCCAGAGCGTGACACCAGCCTCGACGGTGCGCCGTTTGAGATCGGCGACCATCGGGAACACTTGCAACAGATCGTACGGTTGCAACAAAACATCTGGCTCATCCACGGCGCGCCCCATCGGGACGGTGAGCTGCAGCTGCCAACCATGGATGCCGGCTTCGATCAGGCGCTCCAGAAGCTCTGGCATTTCGGGCGCACTCAAACGATTGATCTGTGTATTGGACGCCACGGGGACGCCGGCCGCACGGAATGCGCGAATTGCATTGAATGCTGAAGCGTAAGACCCTTGCACCCCGCGCAAACGATCGTGCGTTCCTTCAAGACCGTCGACGGAAACGCTGACACTCATCAGGCCAGCAGCATGGGCGGCTTTGGCGTGTTCGTCGGTGATGCCGCGACCGCCGGTGGTCATCGTGGATTGCATGCCACAAGCTCGGATTTTCTCGATGATGGCGAGCCAATCCGGGCGGAGATAGGCTTCGCCGCCGATGATGGTGACCTCCTTCACGCCGAGCTCCGCCATTTGTTCGATCAGATCGAAGCAGCGCTCCGTGGAAAGCTCATCTTCGCGAGCTTTGCCCGCACGCGAACCACAGTGGCGGCAGGCGAGATCGCACTTGAGCGTGATCTCCCAGACTGCGTAAATAGGGCGCCAGGCTTTGTCTACCGGGCGCACGGTATCAGCTAGCGGTAGCATACGGCGCGCGACGGGAGCCTGTGGTGCTATTGGGAGGCTCCGCGGACGCTCGGCCTTGAGCATGCGCTGCCGCTCAGGCTCAGATGTTAGCTGCAGAAGCCGGGATCCCGGGAGCGAGCTGGTCACTGTTGGCCGGCGTAAAGTGCCGCGACTTCAGGGGGAGACAGTGCACGATCGTAGAATCGGACATCATCGAGGCTACCCTGGAAAAAGCCGCCTGTCCCGTTGGGCGAGCCAATATGGAATGGATTCGAGCTTGAACAAATCTGGGGTGCGCGAGTGCCAGGGGCGGCGACACCATCTACGTAAATGCTCTGGGCGCGTGTCGCGTCCTGGACGAGGGCAACGTGGTGCCAGGTGTCGAGGGTCACCACCTTAGCAACCGTCGCTGGGGTGATGTCGTTCGTTTCAAAACTAAACGCGTTCACAATTTCACTAGCAAGCGCTGGCTGATCACCACTGATATACAGTCCGCAGTAATTGGGGGTGGGGACAGGAGGAGGATCGATGGCAGACTCATTGCCAATAATTCCCACCCAGCCCTTGAACGCTGCGACTTTGACCCAAACAGAAATCGAAAAGCTAACCGTATTTGTCCAACCGCTGAAGGGAGCGGCCGGCAAAACTATATCATTGCCAATAGCGGCATTATTGGGATTACCGTCGAAGGTCAAACTGGCGAGGCTCTTTCCTACGAGTGGAGCGGGCACGTCGTCGGGGCTTCGGTCTGGTGGCGACGCGCTGAAGTTGCCGTGATTCATACCGACCGAATCCATGGCTGTTGCACCCACGGTGGCCTCATCGAACTTCCAGTGACCAATCAGGCCCGCTGTGAGCATGACGGGGCCGTACCCTCCTGTGGCTTTGGCGCCGCCTAACGCAGCACCGCCGGAACCTCCCATGCTCGCTCCCCCAATGCCCGTGCCGCCCGAACCAATCTTTGAACCGCCCGCGCCGACGGTACCGCCAGATGCGCCCCCTGTTCCTAGCTTGCCTCCCATCCCAACCGTGGTGTTACCGCCGGAACTCGCCCCGCCCGTGCTGCCCCCCGAGCCGTCGTTTGAACTGCCCGCGAAGTCGAACCCCCCGCGCGGCCCCGACGGAACTCCAGCATTGGAACAGGCGCCGCCGACAGCGGCGAGAAGAAGCACAAAAGAAGCGCGTGATGAAGTCATGGCAGAAAAACCCCGGCGCGGAGCCTTTGAAGAATATTGAGTGCCTATAGCTCAACGAATTCATCCGAACAAGCACTCAACCTGATGAGCGGCCACAAACTGCGCGGTTTTGTGCATGTGGGTAGGTGTGGGATGCAAACAGATGGATTCGAGCCCGCTTCAGCAACTACAGGATACCCGCGTAATGCCAGTCACGGGTGCTCGATCCCTTGCAGGAATGCTGCTAGTCGCTCCCGCAACGTCCTGTGGATCCAGCTCCCGCCTTCACACTCCAGCCTCGTCCGCCAGACGATCGAAGGCTTCCCTCGGGTGTGATCCCGGGACTGCCACTCACGGCGCTGGCTCCCATGCAGCGCATTACCGACTTGCCGTTCATGCGAGTGATTGCCGAATATGGCCCCCCGGATTACTTTTTTACAGAGTATTTCAGAATTCACCCCGCTTGGAACCTGGAGAAATCGATTCTTCAATCTATCACCGAGAATAGAACCGGGCGGCCCGTCTTTGCGCAGATCATGGGTGAAGATGTGAGCTTGATGCGGCGAGCTGTGGCTGAGCTGGGCAAATATCCGATTGCGGGCGTGGATCTGAACATGGGCTGCCCCGTGCCGGCCATCTACAAACGCAATGTGGGCGGGGGGTTGCTCCGCGATCCGGAAAAAGTGGATGAAGTGCTGGGCGCGCTGCGCGCAGCGACGCGCGGACTTTTTACGGTGAAAATGCGCGTTGGTTTCGAATCCCCCGCACATTTTGATCGCATTTTGGCATTGATCAATCAGCACTCCGTTGACCTGTTGAGCCTCCACGGCCGCACGGTGATGGAACGCTATAACGGCGATGTTCACTACGATCTGATCGCGCACGCGGTGCGTGTGGTGAAGTGCCCAGTCCTCGCCAACGGCAACATCACATCCGCGGAAAAAGCGGCCAGGGTGCTAGCGGAGACGGGTGCTGCTGGCGTGATGTTGGGGCGGCATGCGATCCGCAACCCTTTCATTTTTCGCCAATGCCGTGAGCGCTTTCAAGGCTTGCCGCTCACCCCCGTATCGCTCCTCGATATTCGCGGCTACGTTGAGAAGCTGTACCGCGCGATGTACATCGATGGCATGCCCGTCAGTGCCCAAGTCAACGCGACCAAGCGTTTCCTAAACTTTGTCGGAACGAGCGTGGATCCGCGTGGCATGTTCATTCACGACATGCGACGCGCGAATACGGATCAGGAGTTGTTTGCGGTGTGCGACCGATACTTGACGCGGCGGGGCGCGGAACCCTTTGAGCTAGAGCCTTTTTCGGGCGTTTTGGCGCGCCCAAACTGCGAAAGCTAAATGGCTGAGAGTCGGGATGTTGCAGCGCTCAGTGCGGGGTATAGCTAGATGCTGACCGCCGCGCTTGTAGGGATTTTCTTCGGCTTTCTGGGTTCGATCCCGGTGGCGGGGCCGATCAGCTTGCTCGTCTTGGCGTACGGTTTGGAGGGTCGCGTACGCAATGGCATATTCCTGGCGGTTGGTGCGGCGCTGGCTGAAAGCGTGTACGCGTACCTCGCATTCTGGGGGTTTGGCGCGCTGTTGGCGCGGCTGACGTGGATCGAACCCGTGAGCCGTGGGTTGGCCGCAGTGCTTCTGATCACATTGGGTGTGCGTTTCTTGAAGCCGAGAGCCCCACCGGAAGTGCACCCTCGGACCTCCCCGCGCAGCGCGGGAAATGTGCGCAGTTTTTTCCTTGGCGTTACCATCACAGGTTTCAATCCCACGCTCATGGTGACATGGCTCGCGGCGGTGACCCTTTTGCGCGCGTCCAACCTGGTGAACTTCGGCGCTGAACGAGCCCTGGCATTTTCGATGGGTGTGGCCGCAGGGATTGCTGCCTGGTTTGGCGTGCTGCTCATGCTGTTGGTGCGCTATCGGCAGCGCTTTTCACGCACTTTGCTCAACCGGATGCTTCAAGTCATGGGCGCTGCATTAATCTTGCTCGGAGTCGTCTTCGCTGGGCTTTTTGCGCAGCATGTGCTTAAGCAATTTTGATCGCACGAGCTGTTACTTGTGGGCCGGGCCCCCAGGCATGCTCGTCGCCTAACTTCGACCGGTGGAGGCCACGTAAAGCCCCAGCACCACCAACAGCGCTCCGGCTACCTTTTGTGTTGTCAGGGCCTCGCCGAAGAAGTGTGCAGACGCCAGCATCACGAGCACGAACGCTAAGGACATAAAAGGGTAGGCATAACTCAGGGGCAGCTGAGTCATCGCGGCCATCCAGGTGAGCGAAGCCAAAAAGGCCGCAACAAATCCGGAAAACACCCAAACGTCCAGCAAGCGCCACAATAGGAACTCTAACTTACCTAGGCCACCTGCCGGCAAGCTTCCCGCCAGCCCTACTCGCCACTTGATGATCAGCTGACCGTAGACCGTCAGTAAGATCGTAGCCCCCACATAACACAGGCCCACAAGAGTCGATCTTCCAATCATCAGTTCACTCTTCATGGTGAATCCCGTTCGAGGAGCTGGAAGAGGTACTGTCCGTAGCTTGTTTTCCGTAGGGGTTCAGCGAGCAGGCGCACTTGAGCCGCGTCGATCCAGCCCCGGCCGAAGGCGATTTCTTCCGGGCAAGCCACTTGCAGCCCCTGCCGCACCTGAATGGTTTGGATGAAGTTCGAAGCTTGCAGCAAGGCCTCGGGCGTGCCTGTGTCCAACCAGGCTATTCCGCGCCCCAGCTTTCGGACTTGCAGCTCGCCTTGCTCAAGATAGAGGCGGTTCAGATCTGTGATTTCAAGCTCCCCGCGGGCGGAGGGTTTGAGCGACTGCGCGAGCCGTGTGACCTGCGAGTCATAAAAATAGAGCCCCGTGACGGCGTAGTTGGAACGCGGCCTCTGCGGCTTCTCCTCGATCCCTAGCACTTTGCCATCGGCGCCGAACTCGGCCACGCCGAATTCCTCTGGGTTCTTCACGTGGTAGCCGAAAACGGTGGCGCCGTGCGAGCGTTGGGCGCTTTCCTCAAGGATGCTGATCAGCCCGTGGCCATAAAAGATGTTGTCCCCCAGCACGAGCGCACACGGCTCCTCTGAGATGAAATCGCTTCCAATCAAGAATGCCTGAGCCAGCCCGTCGGGGCTTGGCTGGACGGCGTAGCTGATGCTCATGCCCCATTGGCTGCCGTCGTTGAGCAGAATGCGAAACAAACGTTGCTCTTCAGGCGTGGTGATCAAGAGCACGTCTCGAATGCCAGCCAGCATCAGTGTGGTCAACGGGAAGTAGACCATCGGCTTGTCGTAGATTGACAACAGCTGCTTGCTAACGGCTTTGGTCAGCGGGTGCAGCCGGGTTCCACTGCCGCCGGCTAAAACGATGCCCTTCTTGATCATAGCGTTCTTTGCCTCATGATGCGCTGCCCCGCCCTTCATAGTTGACATCGATCCAGTTCCGATACTCCCCAGTTCGGACCTTTTCGACCCACGCCTGATTCTCCAAATACCATTGAACGGTCTTGCGTAGCCCCGAATCGAAGCTTTCGCGTGCGCTCCAGCCGCACTCGCGAGTGAGCTTGGAGGAGTCGATCGCGTAGCGTAAATCGTGGCCCGGACGATCTGCGACATACGTGATGAGCTGCGTGAGATCTGCGAGCGGAGTGCCTGTTTGTTCGGCGAGCAGGCGGCACAAGTGCTCCACGACATCAATATTGCGGATCTCGTTGTGTCCGCCGACATTGTACGTCTCGCCCACGCGGCCGCGTTCGATCACGGCCCAGATCGCTTCACAATGGTCGTCCACGTAAAGCCAATCGCGAACGTTCAGCCCGCGACCGTAAACGGGGAGCGGCTTCCTTTCGAGCGCGTTCAACAACATGAGGGGGATGAGCTTCTCTGGGAACTGACGAGGCCCGTAGTTGTTGGAACAATTGCTGATCGTGATCGGGATCCCAAAGGTTCTATGGTAGGCGCGGACGAGGTGATCACTCGCAGCCTTCGACGCTGAGTAAGGGCTCGAGGGATCATACGCCGTGGTTTCAGTGAACAGCCCTGATTCTCCAAGGGAACCGTAGACTTCGTCGGTGCTCACGTGATGGAAGCGCCGAGCGCCGGGGCCACTCCAAACTTCGCGCGCTGCTTCGAGCAGGTTGAAGGTGCCCTCAATGTTGGCGCGGATGAAGGCACGTGGAGCCTGAATGCTTCGATCGACATGGCTTTCCGCAGCGAAGTGCACGACGAGCTCGGGCAGGTGACGCACAAATACGTCTCGAACCGCCGCGCTGTCCTCAATATCAATCCGCTCAAACGCATAGTTGGGGGCGCTCGCGATCCCCAAAAGGTTGGCTGGATTCGCCGCGTACGTCAGTTTGTCGATGTTCAAAAACTGATGCTGCGGGTAGCGCGATACCGACAGATTCAAAAAGCCCGAACCGATGAAGCCGGCGCCGCCGGTAACAAGCACCTTCATGCGGGCCGGTCTATAGACCAGCGTTTGCCCGCCGGCAACGGCACGCCTAGCGCTCGCGCACCCCTTGACTCAATCTCTCCTCCAAAGAGTGAGCGTGCGGAGCGTGGCCACGCGGTGGAAACCGTTAGCTGGGAGACTCGCGACGGCTCGCGGGCAGTCGTGAATGACGCACGTCTCGCGGTCCGTTTCCGATTGCTTCCGAAGCTCGACCACCGCAGCGAGTGTCTTGGAGGCAAGCGCGGCCTCAGCGTTGACATGCAGAGCTCCCCAGCCGTACCCGAGCGCAAACGAGCGCGACCGGGTACCCCAAAGGAAGTGCAGCTCATTGTGGCGCGGAGGCAAGATCAAGATGTCTTCCCCGCTGTGGACGAGGCTTGCCAGACGTTCGATATCCTCCGCCATGTCGCGCTTGAGCCAGGGATGGCCGAGATCGGGGGCATCGACGGTGACCGCCGGTGGCCAAAGGTAGAACATCTGACTGCCCCGTTCTTTTGCGCGGACAAACGGCAGCGCCGCGACAAACAGCGCAGCAAATTTTAACCAGCGGTGGCGGTTGAAAGCTTCTTGGTAGCGCTCGCTCAGAGCTGAGGCAACCACAACGCAACTTAGGAGCATCCAAGGCGCGGTGAGCAGTGCATAGTGTGCGTACCCGCGCTTGGTATACTCAAGCAGCGTGCCCACCGCCGCCGCACCTGAGAAAGCGACGATGCTCAGCCAGCGCGTGGAACATTGTTGACGCCCCCGGAGCAGCAGCACGGGTAGCACGCTACTCGCAATGCAGGTAGCGATCACCAGTGGTCTGAGCTGCCGAAATGCTGAATCGAGATTAGCTCGCAGGCTACCGCTGGGATCATAGCCTTGTGCGGACTGCAGCCCCACGCGGAGGGGGAAGAGACCGTGCCCTTCCGCGAGTATGCCGACCAGGAAGGCAAGCGCCGCTAGCCCTGGAATCAGAGCGAGTGCGAGGGGCTGGTGCCTGCGGTCGCGCTCCGCGCAAAATGCAAGCCCGACGAGCCCGACCCAGCCTAACGACTGAAGACCGCCTTGCTGCTTCACGTAGGCGGCCAGGCCAATCCCCACTCCCAGGGCAGCGCCAAGTAGCAGACCGCGCCGTCCGCGTAGTGATTCTCCGCCCCAGATCGCTACTCCGAGCAAGATCGGCAACGAGCTGATGGGTTCGGCGATTCCGTAGGCACCCTCAGCACGGGCGCAAATCCAGACGTAACCTAGCGTGGCGACCACCGGCAGCGCCCAGCCGCGACCACATCTTTTCGCCGTGACTCCTAGCAGGACTGCGTTGGTCGCGAGCACCGCGACGTAGGCCCACTGTGCCGCGACGAGCGAGCGCCCGCTTGAGGCGAGGACTAATTGCCAGAAACGTGAGAGACCTGGGAAATAGGCATACCGATTCGCTGTTACGGGAAGCTCATCGAGCGCGTCGCGTGCCCCGCAAAGAAAAGTGAAGAAGTCTGTTCCCTGGATTTGCGGGCGCAGTGCGAGGAGAAATTGCGCCGCGTGCACGAGGCCGTACATGCAGGCCAGGAACGATAGGACGCTTGCGTACAAGAGGGTGAAAGGACGAACACGCCGCCAACACCCAAGCAGCAGCGCAGGCGCTGCCAAGGCACCGACCGTCAGCGCGAGATCTATCACGTGCTGAGGCGGGGTGAAGAGCCGTTCCATGCTGGGACTCAAACAGTGAAGGCTTTCACGCGCTCAATCACATACCCCTGCTCGTCAGCTGTGAGAGAGCCGAAAAGTGGCAGCCGCACCAGCCTTTCGCTGACATTTTCTGTGATGGGGCAATCTCCCGCCTGCGAGCCAAGCATCTGGCCCATGGGGGAGGTGTGCAACGGCACGTAATGAAATGGTGTCACGATCCCCGCCTGCTTCATGTGCGCAATGAAGGCCTGGCGCCGCTCAAGAGTTGGCAGCAGAAGGTAGAAGAGATGGGCCGGGTGTTCGCACGTATAGGGAATGGTCGGAAGAATGACTTGAGCCTCCCCAGCCCAATCAGCTAACTCCGCGCTGTAACGGTCCCACACCCGGTGGCGGTGCATCTGAAGAATGGTGTGGTGCTTGAGCTGTGCGGAAAGTACAGCGCTTAGGATTTCGGAGGGTAGGTAGCTTGAGCCGACATCCACCCAACCGTACTTATCGACTTGCCCACGAAAAAATAAGCTACGGTTCGTCCCCTTCTCGCGGATGATCTCAGCACGGTTCAAATACGAAAGATCGTTGATGAGGAGCGCACCGCCCTCCCCACACGAAATGTTCTTGGTTTCATGAAAGCTGAGGGTGGCGAACGTGCCAAAACTTCCGAGCGGACGGCCCCGGAACTTGCCGAAGAGCCCGTGGGCGTTGTCCTCGACCACAGCGATATGATGCCGTTCTCCGATGCTGACGAGTGCCTCCATTTCGCAGGCCACACCGGCGTAGTGCACAGCGACGATCGCACGTGTTTTCGGGGTGATCTTGGATTCAACCAGACGCTCATCGAGGTTCAGCGTGTCAGGACGGATGTCCACGAAGATAGGACGAGCACCTCTCAGGACGAACGCGTTGGCGGTGCTCACGAATGTGAAGGAAGGGAGGATGATCTCGTCCCCGGCGCGAATGTCGAGCAGAAGAGCAGCCATTTCTAGCGCATGTGTGCAAGACGTCGTGAGCAGGGCCTTCTTCGCTCCCGTTAGGCGCTCCAATTCCACATGGCACTGTGCCGTGAAAGGCCCATCCCCCGAGAGGTGATCGCCCTCCAGTACGCGGCGAACGTTCGTGACTTCATCGCCCGAAAGTGAGGGTCTGTTAAAGGAGATCTCCAATGTGGGGTCGATGCTGCAACGAAGCCGAGGCTGAATCAATCTTTCTCGGCAACGAAGCCGATATACTTAAACAGGTTGCGGGATAAAGGCAGGG
>CAZSUA010000124.1:0-14948 GCA_964609655.1 uncultured Polyangiaceae bacterium
ATCCACACCCTCGGCGACATGGCCGAGCCCGGCGAGCACCTCGGCCAAGGGTTGCCCCCGCCCGATTTCGTAGCCAACGGTTCGATTTCGCGACAGCGCGCCGGTGCACGTCAACACCAGATCCCCGAGCCCGGCAAGCCCAGCAAGTGACAGGACATTGCCGCCTTTGGCCACCGCCAGCCGGGACATCTCAGCCAAACCGCGCGTGATCAACGCCGCCCGCGTGTTGTGGCCGAAGCCCAAACCCTCACAAGCTCCAGCTGCAATTGCGATCACATTCTTGAGTGCCCCACCTACCTGAACCCCGATCGGATCAGCACTCGCGTAGATCCGAAAACGCTCGGTTGACAGACTCGTTTGCACGGCCGCCACCAGCTTAGCGTCGACTCCTGCGGCCACAATGTTCGTGGGCATGCCGAGCGCAACCTCTTTGGCAAAGCTTGGCCCCGACAACACGACACTTCGATAGGCGACATCCGCACCCAGGCAATCTTCGACGACCTCGCTCAGCAGCATCAGCGTACCGTCTTCGATTCCTTTAGTCGCGGTCACCAGCGTGGCATCTCGTTCGAAATGAGGCTCCAGCTGCAACAGCGTTGCCCGATAGGCGGACGTCGGCACAACGACCACTACGAGCGCAGCCCCGCGAACACATAACGCGATGTCCGACGTCGGCGCAACGCTCGCTGGGAGTGGAAAACCTTTGAAGAAAGCGAGATTCTCGCGATCGCGTGTCAACGCCAGCGCGTGCTCGGTATCGTATGTCCACAACTTAACGTCATTGCCTTTCCCCGCCAGGACCAAGCTCAAGGCACTCCCCCAGGCGCCGGCTCCAAGAACTGCAATGTGGCTCATAGCTAGGCTCATCGTGAGGGACCCGCTGGATCCGGTCAATCTTGGGCTCTAGAGCCGGATGTGCGCCGCTTGCGTTCTGGTGTATCGTGGGCTGGATGGTCTGCTTTCGTTTTGCTCTCAAGCAGGGGCGTTGGCGCTGCCTGCTCCTGATCTGCTTCGTCAGCCAACTGAGTTGCGCATCGCGCGAGGCCGTGGGTCGCAGTTCGCTCGCGGTGTTGGGTGCGGGCGTCGTGAACAACCCACAAAACAAGTCGCTGCGCTTTGATATCTTGAAGTTTGGACTGGAGCGCTTTTGTGAGGAGATGTTAGGCCGCGGTGCTCCGTTGCGCATGAGCAATCAGGAGCCTGTTGCGGGCCGATTCTTTGCGGAAAGCTGCGAGAGTCAGATCATCGACGACGAGACCCGAAAATCCTTTGTGCTGCAGTACTCAGGAAAGGGGTACGGTTGGACGAACGTCACCGGCCGCATTGGGTTTCGAACGCGTGGCCTTGTCGAGTTTGCGCCAGATTTTCGGCTGCACGAGGGTGCCCTGTACGTCTACTTCCGCCCCAGAAATATCACGGCCACCCAGTTTGAGACTTTGTCGGTGGGCTCCCCGTTGGCGCAGGCTGGGATTGCACTCACGGGTGTCGATCCCAACGAAACAGGCAAACAGATTGTCGAAGGCCAGCTCCGGCAAGGCTTCACTGTGATCCGGTATAGCAACGCGGGAGAGACGGACTTTGGCCTTGGGCTCATCCCACCCGGTCAACGTCCATTTCGGCCATTTACAGTGGGCGAGTCCGAAAATAGCGAGCTTGGCAACGACCGCACCGAGCTCCAGCCGGGTCAGCAAGACTTTATCTCTGGATTTTCAGTGCGCTCTAAAGGGCAAGCCTTGTTCCTCACGTTCTCCGTGGATGGCGCCCCCGCAGTGGATGCTTTCATTGTCCCCAAGGGGCTCGGCGACGTCATGGTGGAACAGTACATTCGGGGCAGCGCCCCGGCGACACTCAACGCCCCGCCCCTGATCGACGAAGTGCTTGCAGCAGGTGCGCCCGTAAAACGCTTCATCCCGGCGCCGCCCGGAGAGTACTATTTGGTGCTCGATCACAGCCAAAGTATCGGTCGAACCACGCCCTCTTCCGGGGCCGCTCGGGTCGACTACCTCGTGCAAGTTGGAGACGCTCCGTAGCTGGTTGCCTCGGATCGGGGTGACGAGTAATGAACCAGGGCGATTTGGCCAACTCCCCCTCGAACACCAGCTCAAGCCCGCTTCAGCGCTACCTATTCTGGCCGCTGTGGTTTCTCGTAGTGCCGATTGGGTTTGCCGCGCTCGCGGTGCAATTCATCGGCGGCGGTGAGGAGCACGCATCGAGCTTGCTAGGCCAGATTCAATGGTTCGTGAAGGACCAGCGAGTGCCGGCCGCGATCGTCTTTTTTACGATCTTCGAAATGGTGCTCTATCACTATCGGCATTCGTTGCCGTTTGCCGGCGAGCTGAGCGTCGCGGGCCGCAGCGATATCCCACGCGAGCTACGCCGCGCGTTTGAAAGTGCCTTACACCTGATTGACGATGCCGAACGCATCCTCACCCGCAATCCCAACCGCATCCAACGTGAGCTGCCCAGCTCCAAGCAAGAAGAGATCCGCCAGGCACTCGATAACCTGAGAGCTACGCTCGACAGCCGCCCCTTC
Organism: uncultured Polyangiaceae bacterium; assembly: GCA_964609655.1. Taxonomy (GTDB): domain Bacteria; phylum Myxococcota_A; class Polyangia; order Polyangiales; family Polyangiaceae; genus JBBRRP01. The sequence goes on from CAZSUA010000124.1 coordinate 2,534, forward strand.
GACGCCGACGCCTTCACTAAGGCACTCGCCGACGCTGCGCATCAGGTGGAGGAGAATCTCTCCCGCTGGCAGAAATCCGAACTGCGCGAGTACGCCGAATCGATCGGTGTCGCGATCGGTGTCGCGCTCTTGCTGCGTGCGTTCGTCGTAGAGGCGTTCAAGATCCCGAGCGGCTCGATGTTGCCCACGCTCCAAATCCAGGATCATATCTTCGTGAATAAACTAGTTTACGGGCCCAGCGTCCCGTTTACGAAGACTCGATTTTTGAGCTCGATGCCCCCCGGACGGGGCGATGTGATGGTGTTCGAATTCCCGGATCCGGATCCAATTGCGGAGCGCCAAGATTTCATCAAGCGCGTGATTGCCACGGAGGGCGACGTGCTGGAGCTCGAAGGCGGGCACCCGATCATCAATGGCTGGCCTGTTCCCAGTTGCCACATCGGCACCTACGAATTCCATGCGGGCTCCGCAAATACCGAACGTGGGGAGCTCTACATGGAGCACCTTGGGAAATACTCGTATCTCACTATTCATGAAGAGGGGCGCTTCGATGGACGGCAAGGGCCCTATCATGTCGCCCCCGGTGAAGTCTGGGTGCTCGGAGACAACCGCAACAACAGTATGGATTCACGCGCCTGGAACGGCGGTCGGGGCGGCGGCGTCCCGTATGGGAACATCAAGGGGCGCGCCATGTTTGTTTGGTTGGCGTTTGGGTTTGATAGTTCCTTCCATTGGAAGCGTATCTTCCACAACGTGATGGGTACGCCCACGCTCCCGCCCGGAGCTCCTCCGCAGATCACAGCGAAGCTCGAAGAGTGCCTCAAGAATCGACCGGCGAATACGATGCCACCGCCACCGAGCGCTCGAGTTCCTTCAGCCGCGCCGGCAGCGGATCCGGCCAAGCTCCCTGATGGTCATTCGCCTGGGTACTGACGGCTCCCAAAAGGCGTCAGACGGACCTAGAATGCTCGCCGGCTGCGACTGCGACTGCGACTGCGACTGGAGGTTATCGGCTGCGGGAGCTAGAAGCACGATTGCTGATGCTCCTCCGTCGCGACGCGCCTCGTACAGCCCCGCCAACGCAACTCCCAAGCTTTGCCAGTCAGCATACATCGTCAGCTAAGTACGCCTGCAGCGGCAAAAGCTTTCCTCAGGTAGCAAAAACTTCGGGCAAATTCAGATTTTGCCGCACCTTGCGGGCCTTGGCGCTGTTCAACATCGCCACGACTAGGCCAACAATCCAAAGCACATCAATCGCAATGCTGACGCCTCGCTTGCCCCAGCTTTCGTCGCCCACCGCCAACTGACCCATGACGAACAAGAAGGCGTTTCCCAGCACCACTTTTCCGAAACAGGCACTCGCCCCGATGAAATAGGCTCGCAATTGCGCAGCCCGCCAAGCTTCGAACCCCGCCGGCAGCACACTTCCTGCAGGAATTTCCTGCCGAGCCAGGCTCAATCGGCGGAGCGTGTAGGAGATGCCGATGATCACGGCAATGACATCAAACAGCATGGCTCGCATCTAGGCCCGAAGCCGGGCCATCGCTGACCCGGACTCGGAGCCCCTCATTCTCAGCTGTATTTGTTGACGAGATTCTCAAGCAGCTCTTGGCGACCCGAGCACGGCTTCGGCTCAAGGCCCTTGCTCAAGACAAGATCACTCAGGCTCTCCAACGTCTCTTTCTTGCCCAGGATGCGCTGACCGAGCTCTCCGCGCCAGCCTTCGTAACGCTTCTCGATCACCTGATCGAGCTTCTTGTCCGTGATCATCTTCTCCGCCATGAGCAAGCCATGAGCCAAAGTGTCCATGCCGCCAATGTGCGCATGGAAGAGGTCATCCGGCTCAGTACTTTGTCGTCGAAGCTTGGCATCGAAGTTCATGCCACCGGTGGTGAGGCCGCCGGCCTTGAGGATCGTGTGGAGCACGAGCGCGGTCTCCGTGACATCATTCGGGAATTGGTCGGTATCCCAACCGAGCAAAGAGTCGCCGCGGTTGATGTCGATGCTGCCCAAGAGATCATTCGCCGCTGCGTACGCCACTTCGTGTTGGAAGCTATGGCCTGCGAGGGTGGCGTGATTATTTTCGATGTTAACCTTGTATTCTTTTTCCAGGCCGAACTTCTGGAGACACGCGTGCACGGTCGCGGTGTCAAAGTCGTACTGGTGGCTGGTGGGCTCTTTGGGCTTGGGTTCAATCAGGAGTAAGCCCTTGAAGCCGATCTTGTGCTTGTGCTCTGCCACGAGCGAAAGAAAGCGACCAAACTGCTCAATTTCCGCTTTCATGTCGGTATTCAGCAACGTTTCGTAACCTTCGCGCCCGCCCCACAGCACGTAGTTCTCACCACCCAAGCGGTGGGTTGCGTCGAGGATCTTACGCACCTGAGCCGCTCCGTAGGCGAACACTTCCGGATCGGGATTGGTAGCGGCGCCGCTCATGTAGCGGGGGTGGCTAAAAAGATTGGCCGTTCCCCAAAGCAGTTTGGTGCCCGTGCGCGCCATTTCCGCCTGCATCTTTTCGAGGATGCGGTCGAGGTTGGCGTGGCTCTCTTTGAGCGTGTTGCCCTCGGGTGCGACGTCGCGATCGTGGAAGGCGAAGAACGGCTGGCCGAGTTTTTCAAAAAACTCAAACGCAACTTTCAGCTTCTCTTCTGCGCGCACCATGGCGTCGCCACTCTTTAACCAGGGACGTTCAAACGTGCCCGCGCCGAACACGTCGTTTCCGTGCCATGCGAAAGTGTGCCAGTAACAGACGGCTACGCGCAGATGGTCTTCAAGCCGCTTGCCGAGCACAAGACGATCCTTGTCGTAGTAGCGGAACGCCAAAGGGTTTTCGGTTTCCGGGCCTTCGTAGCGGATCTTTTCTATGCCGCGAAAAAACGCTTCTGACATCGATTCTTCCTCAAATGTTGGCGAAAGCCGGAACTTTTTCCGGGCTCGCAGGTTAGACGGAGGCGCAGCCTACGCGTGCTCCCAGGCGTAGCGCAACGGGGCTTGTGTTGTCATCCTCGACCCCTCCCAAGAATCATGGCACACCCACGCTTCGTGACCTTGGACGCGTCTCTCCTGCTATCGCACCAGAACGACGAAAAAGCTGCGTCCTCTTCACGCTATGGTCGTTTTGCCTGGGCAGGCCTGGCCTACACAGTTTTGGTCGTGCTGTTTGGAGCGGTAGTGCGCGTCACGGGCTCCGGGGCGGGCTGTGGACAGCACTGGCCGAACTGCAACGGTGAGATTTTTCACATGCCTCGCCGGCTCGAGACGTTGATCGAAATCTCCCATCGCCTCACAAGCGGCCTGGCACTGATTTCTGCAATCGTTGTTTTTGCGTGGTCTCGGCGGATTTTCACCCCAACTCACCTCGCCTACCGCGCGGCGAGTTGGGTGCTCGCGCTCATGATCGTGGAATGCCTGGTCGGCGCTGGGTTAGTGCTCGGCCGCCTAGTTGCCAACGACGCATCTCTGGCCCGGGCGATCGTGATGCCGCTTCATTTAGCCACCGCTTCTCTGCTGTGCGCGGCCTTCGCCGTAACAGCGTGGAGCGCACCTTTTTCAGAGCGGCTGCGCATCGAAGCAGGCGTGGCCCGCCGCCCCGCTGGGTTTGCCCTTCTGAGCGTGCTGGCACTCTCAATGACCGGCGCGTTGACCGCCCTAGGCGATACCCTCTATCCTCTCCTAGCCATCACGCCACTCGGCGAACGCTTCGGAGCCGGTAACCTGCACTTTCTACAGTCGCTGCGCATCCTGCACCCGATGCTCGCCGTGTTGCTGAGCGCTGCGATTTTTCGCTGCGTGACGCGCGTGGCCGAGGGAGTGCAATCACCGAGAGTTCGAGCCTGGGCAAGGTCAGTGCGAATAGTACTCGTTGCGCAGCTGCTTCTGGGTGGACTGAACATCGTGGTCGGCGCGCCGGCGTGGCTGCAGATTGCCCATTTAGGACTGGCGCTGATGCTCTGGCTGAGCCTGGTGCTGTTGGCTCTTTGGGCCTGTACCGGGCAGCCCAGGGAAGGCTTCGAGTCAGCGTCGTCTTGAGCTATCATCTTCACCCCATGGCCCTTCAGATCATCAATCCAGCCACCGATGCGGTGCTAGGAGAGCTCGAAACCGATACCCCGACATCCATCCTTACCAAGTTCGAGAACGCTCGTGCTCAGCAACCTGCCTGGGCGGCACGACCCTTCGCCGAACGGAGCCGTATCATCTCGCGTTTTAAGACGCTCGTGATGGCCCAAGCCAGCAAGCTCGCCAAGACACTCACCGCTGAGGTCGGCAAACCCATCGCGCAGTCCCGAAACGAAATTGCTGGGCTCCTCGGGCGCATCGATTTCTTTCTCGCTGAGACAGAGCGGCTCCTGGCGAAGAAGACCGTTCACGCCGAGGAAGGCTTGAGCGAACAGATTTCTTGGGGACCTCTAGGCGTGATCGTTAACATCTCAGCCTGGAATTATCCTTATTTCGTTGGTGGAAACGTCTTCATCCCAGCGCTTCTCACTGGGAACGCGGTGCTCTATAAGCCCAGCGAACTCGCGTCGCTGACCGGTCTAGAAATTGCCCGCTTGCTTCACGAAGCGGGCGTCCCCGAGGCCATCTTCAGCACGGTGATTGGCGACGGCGCCGTCGGCAGCGAGTTGCTGGATTTGCCGGTGAACGGAGTCTTCTTCACCGGTTCGCACGGTACTGGCGTGAAGATCGCTAAGAAGGCGGCGGAACGCCTCATCAAGGTACAGCTTGAGTTGGGCGGAAAAGACCCAGTGTACGTGGCCGAAGACGCCAACGTAGAAACCGCCGCACCCGGGATCGCGGATGGTGCCTTCTACAACTCGGGACAAAGCTGCTGCTCCGTCGAACGCATTTACGTGCACGCGAAGATCTGGGATCGATTTCTCGCGCTTTTCGAACAAACAGTGCGCGGCTTTCGTTTGGGAGATCCGACCCATCCAGAGACCTATATCGGACCGATGACACGCCGGAGCAGTCAGCTGGAGTTCCTCGAAGTGCAGATCGCCGATGCCAAGGAAAAGGGCGCGACAGTGCTCCTCGGTGGCAAGCGAGCGGACCATCCAGGGCATTTCTTCGAACCGACCGTATTGGTGAACGTGACGCATGAAATGTCCGTGATGCGCGACGAAAGCTTTGGCCCCATCATCGGTTTGATGAAGGTGGAAGACGACGCCGAAGCTCTGACGCTGATGAATGATACCGCTTACGGATTAACGGCTTCGGTTTACTCAGCGAGCGAAGAACGCGCGCGGAGCATCCTGGGAGCACTCGAAGTGGGTACGGCCTACTGGAACTGTTGTGACCGCGTGAGCCCACGTCTGCCCTGGTCCGGGCAGAGGAACTCGGGGATTGGTTGCACCCTTTCGACCCTGGGCATTGAGGCATTTCTGGCGCCCAAGGCCTGGCACCTCCGGCAGTAGCGATTTCCTCAGGATCCGCCGCTACTCGGCGTACGCAGCGCACAAATCACCGGCAAGAGAGGGCTTCAGCATCTTTTGCGTGATTTTTTTAGGGGCCTCCGACCGCAGACCGTGTCGGAATTTACGAGACCCCGAGGCTCGCCCCTTATAGAGTCTCACCCAATCACGTGGGACTCAGAAACTTAGCGGACCTCAGAACTCTCCTCTGGACCATGGTCCTCACACCGGGCGTGGTGGCAGTTCAGTACCTGAACCCCCACCTCATTCCCTATCTGTGGTGGGTCAGTTGTTACTTTGCGCTGGCGTGCGGCGTCATTGCTCACAACCACAACCATTGCCCGACCTTCAAAACGAAGCAGCAGAACCAGCTGTTCGGGATGTGGATCTCTATTTTTTATGGGTATCCAACGTTCGCGTGGATCCCCACCCACAACTTGAATCACCACAAGCTGGTGAACAAGGCGGGCGACGCCACGATCACCTGGCGTTACACCAATCGGCATATCTTCCGCGTGGCCATGAGCTATTTCTTCGTCTCAAGCTGGTTCCAGAAGGAGCCGATCGACGAATTTATCCGCAAGGCCAAAGCGGAGAAGCCCTCGCTGTATCGGCAAATCCAAGCCCAGTACGCGGCCGTGATCATCGCCCATCTCGCGCTCTTGGGCGGTGCGATTGCGCTCCACGGCGTGAAGACTGGCATCTACACCTGGGCCGTTGTCTCTGGGCTGCCGGGTTTCTTTGCGCTCTTCACCATCATGCTCTTCAACTATGAACAGCATGTGCATGCTGATCCTTGGTCCGAGTATGCGCACTCCCGAAGCTTCAACGGCGCGTTGACCAATTTTTTCTTGTTCAATAACGGCTACCACTTCGTACACCACGAAAATCCGGGCACGCACTGGAGTAAGTTGAAGGCTCTGCACTTGGCGGTCGAAAGCAAAATCCCGAGCGCGCTCTTGGAGCGCAGCCTCTTCTGGTACTGGTTCCGCCAATATGCTCTCGCGCCCCTCTTTCCTGGGCTTGGAACCCAGCAATATGGGCGAGCCCCCTTTGATCCTCCAGGGGGCGCGCCAGTTGCGCTCGTGACGGATTCGGTAGGTATCGGCGAAGCCGGCACCAACGCCGCTCGTATCTAACGTCTATCGTAGAGTACCGCCACAACGGCTGGGCGTTCCGGCGCCGCCACAGGTTTGCCCGTTCGGGCAGACACCGCAATCCAGCAGGCCTCCACAACCGTCAGCGACGGGCCCACACGTTGCATTTTGGCCCACGCAAGTGAGCGGCTGGCAACTCGTGGTCCCCACGCCACAGTGATTGCGGACGCCCGCGCCGCCACAGGTTTGATTGCCGGCACACTGGCCGCAGTTCGTCACACCGCCACAACCGTCACCGATGATGCCGCAGTTGGCTCCGGCTGCTTGGCACGTGGTGGCTGTGCAGACGCCATTGCCGCATTGGTTAGCCACGCCGCCGCCGCCACAGCTTTGCCCATTGGGACAGCCTCCACAGTCGAGGCTAGCGCCGCAGCCGTCAGAGATCTGGCCACAGCCGGCGTTGCTGGCCTGGCAAGTTGTCTTGGTGCAAGCACCGCCGCACTGATTGGCGACCCCTGCGCCACCGCAGATTTGGGGCTGAACGCAGGTGCCACACTGCAAAACACCGCCACAACCATCCCCAATAAAGCCACACGTCGCTTGAGCTGCGTTGCAAGTTCTCGGGGTGCACTTGAGCCCGCATAGGTTCGGACCGCCCAAACCACACTGCGCGTTCGACGCACAATTACCGCAGTCGATCGCACCGCCACAGCCATCTCCGACGAGTCCACATTCGGCCCCGGCCGACATGCAGCTGCGTGGACTACAGCTTCCAGCGCCACAGACATTCGGCGTACCACCGCCGCCGCAGCTCGTGCCATTCGCACAGGCTCCGCAGGAAAACGTGCCACCGCAGCCATCAGAAATGATTCCGCATGCGGCACCCACACTGGAACAAGATCGCGGCTGGCAAGCTGGCAAGCCGCACACGTTGGCCACACCGCCGCCACCACAGACTGCCGGCGATTGGCAGCTGCCGCACGCCAACGTGCCACCACAACCGTCGGCGATCACGCCGCAATTCGCTCCCACTTTGCCGCAACGGGTCGGCACACAGACGCTGCCGCATTGATTAGCCGTACCGCCGCCACCACAAGTACTGGGGAAAGTACAGGTACCGCAATCCAGCACACCGCCGCACCCGTCAGCGACGAATCCGCACTGAGCGCCCAACACGCTGCAGCTCGTCTTCGTGCAGGTCGGAGGTTGCGGGGGCGCACCCGAAGAAACACACGCGGAAAGGTCGAAAATCATGAATTCGAGGACTTTTTCCTGGGCGGTGAGCGGACCCGTCGCGCACTGCGCCGGGAACACCTGCGATCCATTACCGCTAGCACCTGCGACGTGAAAACCGCTGTACAGCACGCGGCCACAGATATTCGCGTCACTCGCCCCATAAGGTGTGTTGAACGCGTACTGCTGAATCGAAGTGTCCGTGTTGATCTTGACATTCCCGGGCTGCAAGCGAACCGCGGCGTCGGTGTGGATGAAACGCTCGGAAGCGCTGCCCGCCGCCTTCACGTAGCTTCGCGGCTCATCAATGGACATGTATCCGCTGCCGTAACTCGGATGCTGAGCTGCCACGTTCCCGAGCCATGCGTTGAAGGCCTGGCCCTTCGGGCTCGTGGTGTCCACGATGCCGGTTGTCTTGGCGCCATTGTTGTTGTGCGGGCCGCCCCAAGTGGCGCTGTCCTGGAACTGCGCTGTATCGTGCAGGTACGTGTAGCTGAAGTGCGAGGCGAACACGCGGCCGCCGGCGTTGGCGAAATTCCGCAAGATAAGATCGTCTGCATTGTGCTCGTTGGCGGCGCCTTCGCAGCCAAATATGGCGACATCGTACTCGTCGATCTTGTGCTTGTTGCCCGTTGTTGCCGCAAAAAGCTGGCTTCTTGGGGTAGAGACGAACGTCTTGCAGGAACCATCAGTTTTGAACGCGGTACAACCATAGTGGGCGCCGTTGGCGCGATACATGTGGATCCGTCCGCCACCTGTGGGCAAGGTGAACTCGCGATCATCCACCCCCATCTTGCGCAGGACACACTCTAGTTCATCCACGCTGCCAGTCACCATCGCCATGCTCGGGATACTCAAGTATTGGACATTCTGAGGAGCTGCGTCCGCCATGTGACGCGGCAGGCGTGTGTCGTTCGTTGTTAGATTCACATTTGTGCACTTGGTGACGGCAGGAATCGTCACCACGCGCCGCCACTTACCCATTTTGACCACGAGCGGGAAAGCGACCCCAGCTGGGACATTGCGCAAGACGAACGAACCATCCGGGCCGGTGAGCGCGGAAGCCAATGGCGAGCCGAGGGCCTCGTCTTCGCAGCGACCGCAACTGGCTCCCGCCTGAATTGCAGGTATTGGAGCGTTCGGCACGTACACCAACGCGTTGTAAAGAACCTCCGTGCCATTGGGCGCGTACACTTTGCCGCTGAGCCGAGTTTCCTGGCCGCCAGGACAGTAGGCCTGGTTTTGGCAAAGGCCCGTGCAATTTGGATCATTGGCGTTGGCGTTACCGCACACGCTCGCCATCCCACCGCCGCCACAGATATCCGGCTCAGGACAGGTGCCGCACGAGGCGACGATGCCACCGCAGCCATCCCCGATAGCGCCACAAGTTGCGCCAACGTCGGCACAAGTTTTGGGTGTGCACGGAGGAACGCCGCAAACGCTCGGAGTGCCTCCGCCCCCGCAACTGTTGGGAGCGGTGCAGCCGCCGCAATCTAGGACACCCCCACAGCCGTCGCTTTGCTGACCGCAGAGCGCCACGCAAACCTCATTCGTCAGCTTTGGAACGCACTGGATTTTTTCGCACTTGTTGGCGTTGCAAACCTCATCGCCAGCACAGGTGCCACAGCTCGCGGCAACGCCCCCGCAGCCGTCACTGATCGTTCCGCAGGTGGCACCCCAATCGCCACACGCCAACGGTACGCACGCGGGCGCACCGCATATTCCCGAAATACCTCCCCCACCGCAGCTCTCCGCACCCAAGCAGCCGCCACAATCGACACTTCCACCACAGCCATCGCCGATTAGCCCACAACTTGAACCGCAATCGGCAGTTGTTTTGGGTACGCATGCCGATGTGAATGCTCCGCAGAGATCCGGGCCGCCCGCGCCACAGCTCTGCCCGTTGGAACAACCGTTGATGCAGCCAAGAAGTTCTCCACCGCAGCCATCAGCTACAAACCCGCAAAAATTCGCCGGTTTTCCGAGAACGGCTTGTTCACAATCGAGGGGCTGACAAGTGGGCTTTGCGCACTGGCCAGGAGCGGAGATGCCGCACACTTCATCAGCCGCGCACGCGTACCCGCAGTCGAGCGTCCCGCCGCAGCCGTCACTGACCGGTCCGCATTTATCTGGCGCTGCGCCGTAATCAGAACAGTTGAGCTTGGTGCACTTCGAGGTGTCTGTGCAGGTACCATTCACGCATTGGAATGCGGGGTTCGGACAAGCACTCGCGCCATTGGCCCAGCAGTGCAACACACCCCCACAGCCATCGGGTTGGTCGCCACAGGTTTTCCCAAGCGCCTGACAAGTCGTGGGTGCGCACGCAGCGCTTCCACCACAGTGACTGGCCACGCCTCCCCCGCCACAGGTTTCTGGGCTCGTGCAACCCCCGCACGTGAGAATACCTCCGCAACCATTCGCAACCGGCCCACATTCCCCGACACCGCACTGTGTGCGACAGGTGATCGGCAGCGAACCGGAGCCGAGATCGAGCTGCTGAGGAGGCGTCAGATCGATTCCCACCGAGCTGGTGCCGGCCATTCCCGAGGGCCCCGGCGCCTGGAGATCGCCGCCCGTGCAACCCGAAACAATCAGGAACGGAATACTCACCGTCAAAAGCAGAGCCCTCACCCACACAAACAAACCTCTGCCTCTAGCCATCCTTCAAAAGTTGCGCGAGGAGAGAATCAAGAGCAATGGAAACTTGCGACGCAACACCAATTAAGTGAGCGACTCAACTACTCTCGCTCACGAGTCTTCCGCTCCACTTCTAGGCGGAACGCGCACTGGCAAGCAGGCTCTCCCACTGTATCTGCTCCGGACTTACGCCGTTACAGCTAAACGTCGTCAGGTACCATCCGAACGACGCATCAAGGTCAGTGTTGCTTGGGAGCTGGCGCTGAACTCGGTTCCAGCGCCGCTGAATCGGGAAACGGCATAATTTCCCCGATCGTCAAACATTCGCTTCCGAAACAGCTCTGCCCTTTGGGACAGTCTTGGTCGACCTTGCATTGCCCAAGGGTGCGAGTCGGCTTGACCGGCACCGGTTTCGCGCTCGGTGCAGCGGGCGACGCAGGCGTGTCAGTGGGACAGATCTGACTCAAATTGCAATCGTCGCTCGTCAGCGTTTGCCCGCCGCAAGCGAAAAACAGGCCCAATGAAAGCATGACTCCAAGCGTTCGCTGCATACATCCAACAACCTTCTCAGACAAATAAATCTGTGGCCCCCCATGATGCGGGCCCGGCTAGCGCCGTCAACCCTTGGTCAACGGCGGCGTAGCCCCGAATCACGAAACTGTTGTTCCAAGCGTCGAAAACGTTGCGCCAACGCTCGCACCAGCGAGCCCGTCCAACCCTCCATACCGAGACCCTCCGCCATCGTACTCTTATCCAGCACGAGCACCATCACCTGATCGACAGCTTCAACCGAAGCAGCACGCGGCTCATCGAGCAGCAACGCCATCTCACCAAACACTTCACCTGGGCCCATGGTCGTCAGCGTTTCACGCTGTCCTTCGACAGAGCGAAATGCACGACAATTCCCGCTCACAATCATGTACGCGCGGTCCCCCACATCACCCTCCCGCAAGATCAAGCTCCCGGGCTCGAAGGTCTCTTGGGGTAGATGCAGCCCACCGCGCAAAAAGGCATGCACATCTTGGCGAAGCTCAACGGCCCGCTGATAGCGCGCAGCAGGATCTGGAGCCACCGCCCGAGCAATGATGCTGCAGAGGCGCCGTGGGATAGGCACTCGATTGGCCACTTCCGAAATCGGAACCACTTTGCCCGCCTGAGCGTGTTCCAGGCAATCCTCGTAATCTATGTAGCGGCCATAGGGCGTACGGGCGCTCACGATCTCGTAGAGGATCGCACCGAGGCCGAAAATATCGCTGCGCTCATCCATATCGGCAGGATTGCCGCGCGCCTGTTCGGGCGCCATGTGCGTGATCGTTCCTACGGGGCCCGGTGTTTCCATTTGCGAATCCGCGCCTGAAGCGGGCCTGCGTTTGGTGAGCTTGGCCAACCCCCAATCCATCAAATAAACCTGACCGAAATCGGCCACCATGATGTTCTCGGGCTTCAGATCACGGTGAATCACTCCGCGGTGGTGTGCGTACGAAATGGCGTCGCAAACCTTGAGAAAAATTTCTAGCCCCTCTTCGATCCGAGCGTGCGAGCCAACCCGGCGAAGCGGATGCGCGAGCCATTTATCAAAGCTCCAACCCTGCACGAGCTTCATCGTGAAGTACGGCACACCGTCTTTAGAGACTGCCAGCTCGTGTACGGGAACGATATTCGGATGCTCGAGCTGTCCCGTGATCTGCGCTTCTGCAATGAAGCCTTCGCGATACATCGGCTCCCGAGCGAGGTCCCGATCCAGCCGCTTTAGTGCTACATGCCGGAGCAGGTTGCGATCGGTTGCGGGATGAATGCGCCCCATGCCGCCGCGTCCGAGTTCAGGATACAGCCGCAAGTGAGGTGGCGTTGGGATCCCCTCGGCTTGAATCGTCGCTGAGTCGATCTCGTTCTCGCCCCCAGTCGGGATCGATTCGATCACGCAAACAGGCTCGGCACTCGCATCTTCGTGGCTCATAACGGTGCCAAGTAGACCGCCCTTCCTTCACGCGGACAATCCCCAAAGCTTCGACACTGTTTCGCCCCCCCGTCGCC
>CAZSUA010000125.1:0-14768 GCA_964609655.1 uncultured Polyangiaceae bacterium
GTGATGCCGCGCCTGTAACTCGAGATCGATTTGAGTCCCATCCGCCAGTCTCGCTTGTTTGTTTACCTCCAGAACCAGAATGAACTCGATGACATCGCGACCGTCGGTGTCTTTTTCTATGCGGTAAAAGTCGCGGTACGCCCGACTCAAGCGAAACGAGAACTGCCCTTTGCGTGCGCCTCGCAATGCTTCATCGTTGTAACCTGGGATCTGCCAATTGTCCCCTCGGCGGACCCGAGGTCGCCCAAAAACGGTTAGCTCAAGATCCGAGACGCCGCTAGCTCCGCTAGACTTCCGAGAGGTAACACGTCGATGCGTGGGTCGAGGGCGTAGCGGCGCGCGCCCGGGTAGATGACGAAGAGCTTGTCTAGTTTCAAGTCTTCCAACGCCGTAGGCATCGACTTGTTGGTGCGGGGGGCGTCGCCGAACTTGAACTCGAAACCGTAGCGTTGGGTGCCGCGGACGATCAGGAGATCGAGTTCGGCGCCAGCGTGGGTTCGATAGAAGAATACCAGGCGCTTGCCCAGGTTTTCAAACCACGGTGGCAGCTGCCTGACCATGAAGGCGCCGGACAACACGTCGAGGTAGTGCCTGACGGCGTTCTCTCCAACCCCCATCGACCGCGCTAGCTCGGCCGCATTCCAGATTTGCCCGTGATAGTGAGCGAGCATCGTCCAGAACCGTCAAGTGACCGGAAAGCGGCGCAAAGAGAGCTGAACCTGCGCCAAAAGGCGCGAGCGAACGACGGCCACGTGCTTGAAATTACCACCCCTATCAGTGGATTTTCAAGGATAAAGTTTGCGTGGGAGGACGCTCGACATGGCGGCGGCCTATGCTCACATCCTCTGACTTCGGCAACAGTCCACGGGTGGTGCATCCCCGCAGTCGCGTGAAAGCTGCACCCGCCACGTTGCGCGTGTGCAACGCGAAGCACAGCTTGAAATCGAGAGGCCAAAGACAGGCTCTGGGGGCTTGGGTTCGCTTTCATCGCTTGCCTTGCCCGGATCGGGCGTGTCGGCGCAACAGCTAGCCAGCTCACACACGCTACAGGTGCAGAGCTTGCTTCCTCCGATGCTTTGCCCGGGCGGCCACGACGGTGGTCTATTCTCTTCGGGCACTGTGGAAGGCACGCCAGCCTGACAGGCGAAGGCGAGTGTCAAGAAGAGGTAAGGCAGACACTTGGGCACGGCTGGATTATCCCGCACTCTTCGACTACACGCACGTGGGTACCGAACGGGTGCGTCCACGCTCATGTCAAGCTTCATCACAAGTCCCGATGAGATCGTACGTTGGATGGGGCTTCGCTTCCGCGTGCCGCTGGATTGGGAGATGGTTCGCCACAGCAAGAACTCAGAAAAGGGTAGCCTCGTCTTTGTTGATCGTCGCCGTGAGCGGCTCGAAGTGCATTGGCTGGATTGTCAGAACGAACCCGATGTTGAACGCATGGTCGATAACCAGCGCTCGCTAGCTCAGAAGGAAGATCCCGAGGCGCGGGTCGAGCAATTGAGGGGCCTTGGGGCCTGGCGTGCGCTTCGCATTATTTCGCGGGGTTCCGTCGTGAGCCGGGCGGTGCGCTACGACACCAAGACGAAGCGCTTGGTTGAGGTCGTGATCAGCTCGTCGGAGGCGGAGGAGGTTGGCGAGTTCTTTCAATGGTATTGTCGTCACTTCGAGGTGGAAGCCAAAGGCAGTCAAGCGCTGCGCTGGGCAGCTTTTGACATCGATGTCAGCATTCCTTCGGGTTACCGGTTGTGCGTGGCAGACATCAAGCCGTGCGATGCCGCGCTCGAATTTGAGGAAGTAGATGCAGAGGGGGAGCCCGTCTTGGCCCAAAGGGTTCGGGTTCGCCGCTTGGGCCTTGTTGATTCTTGGTTCACAGGCGACTGCCAGGGGCTGATCCGCACCCACGCGCCCAAGCTAAAATTTGGCGCCTTTTCGGAGCTGATCTATGGCGCCCACCCGGCAACAGAAGCCTCAGGCGTCTACCCGGCCCCAGTGTTCACTCGGCTTCGGGGCCGACAGGTGCGGACGCTGATCCGCCTCTGGGCTTGTGCTGCGGAAAACGCCTTGTACGAGGTCTCGTCCTCAGGCTATCGGAGACCGCCCATTTGGCCCACCGATTTGAAGGTACACTGCCGCCCCCACGACCATGACCCGGGCCCCGGAGAAGCTTGACCCCTCCCAGATGCTCGATCTGGTTCCAGCTGCCAATCGTGCGGTTCGTGCGGAGCGTCGTGGACAGACTCTGATCCTCTACGTTCCAATCCGTAAACGGTGGTGGATGAGGGGACCCTTCGGATGGCTTCTGCCATTTCGACAGGAGAAGGGCCTCGCGCTCGACTCCCTCGGCCGCGAAGTTTGGGAAGCCTGTGATGGTCAGCGCACGATTGAGCAGATCACGGAAGGTTTCGCTCAACGGCATCGCGTGAGGTTTCACGAAGCCAAGCTCAGTGTGGTCACCTTTCTCCGCTCATTGGTGGAGCGGCAGGTCGTGGTGCTAGTGCTCAACCAGCCCGAGGAGGCTTCGTGAAAGCCATTATTGCCCAGCGCCAAGTCGCTCTAGGTCCCGCGCGCGGCATTCAGTTGGCGCTTTCTGGGATGTCGTATCGTATGTTCCGTTCGGCTGTAACGATCGCTATCTTGGCGCTCGCCACGGCCTTTCTGGTGCATATGCTGGTTTACGGGCTGTTGGCGGGCCAAACCGAACGCAACGCGTACACCGAGCTTTCGCGTCTCCGCGGTTTTGGTGAACAGATCACTCGTCTGGCGCGCGCTGATTCCCCGGCGAAGATCGTCTCAACACTGGCTTTGGGTCAACCCGCGCGTCTCGCGGAGTATCAGCGCTGGGCCAAGCGTGATGTCGGTGAATTTGCACGGGGCAAAGCGGTAGCCGAGCGGCTTGCCAGGGTTCGCGAATCCTTGACGGAGCTGCCGCCCACGGCACAAGCGGTCTTGATTGGAGATCTAACACCGGATGAGCTGCTTGAAAGCCTTCGGGAACCTGCGGCGCTTGCTCGATTCAACAAGAAGCTCGCCGAGCTCCAACTGGGCAGCGCGGCGATCAATCAGCCCGAGCTCGTTCAGCTCGTGACCTCAGAGATGGAGAAGCTTCAGCAGCTGACCACGGCGATCGCGACAGGCCACGAAGAAGCGGTCCGAGGGTTCTCACAGCACTTCCCTAACCGCACGGCTGAGGTGGTCGCGGCCGAGCCTCCAGCGGATTTTGGAAACACCTTGAGCTCGCTTGGATATTCACAGAACGGCAACCTCGCCGAGCTTTCTGAGTTTGCGAGAAACGCCCGGGATGAGCGCAAGATTTCGGAGCTTTTGCTCGAAGCGGATGTGCGAAGCAGTGTAGCCCGCGAACTCAATCTGTTGCCCAAAGACGTGGACCTGCCAACCACGCTCGCCTACTCGCAGGATGCAGAGCATGCCGTTTGGCTCTCAGGAGTTTTGGCGCAGGTGAATGCTCCCAAGCACCTCAACGGTCCCCGGATCCAAGCGATAGCTGAGGTGTTCAAGCATCGCGCACGGTTGGAAGAAATCCTTGGGGATCGTGTGCCAAGTGCGGAGGGCGGATTTCTGGGCTTGCCCGAACGCCTTCGTTGGCTTGTGCTGCTGTCGTTTTTGGTGTGTGTGGTAGGCGTCGCGAACGCGATGCTGATGAGCGTCACGGAGCGCTTCACTGAAATAGCAACCATCAAGTGCCTCGGGGCCATGGATGGCTTCGTGATGATGCTGTTCGTCTTTGAGGCAGCGATACAGGGCGTGATCGGCGGAGTTGTCGGGCTAGTTTTGGGGCTCGTGTTGGCAGCCTTGCGCGGTGCAGCGGAGTACGGCGGTCTGTTCTTTTCAATTGGTGGAATCGGCGGAGAGCTCCTGCTCGGAATGTTGTTCTCATTCGTCGTCGGCGTTCTCTTGGCTGCTTTGGCGGCGGTGGGGCCATCGTGGGTTGCTGCCCGACTTTCACCGATGGAAGCCATGCGGGTCGAGTGATGATGCCAGAAACGCAAACCAGAGAAGCCCCCAAGAAAGCGGTTATCATCCGAACCCTTGGGCTCGAAAAAAGCTACGGCATGGGTGACGCCACGACGTACGCGCTGCGCGGTGTCGCGACGACCATCTTTCGGTCCGAATTCATCGCGGTGATGGGCCC
Source organism: uncultured Polyangiaceae bacterium (assembly GCA_964609655.1). Taxonomy (GTDB): domain Bacteria; phylum Myxococcota_A; class Polyangia; order Polyangiales; family Polyangiaceae; genus JBBRRP01. Next base: position 4,157 of record CAZSUA010000125.1, read on the forward strand.
TTCGGGCTCCGGCAAGAGCACTTTCTTTAACATGATCGGCGCACTGGATGCTCCCACACGCGGGCGCATCCTGATCGATGAGGTCGATGTTGCGCAGCTTTCGGCAGTGGAGCTGGCATTCTTGCGCTGCCAAAAAATTGGCTACATTTTTCAGAGCTACAATTTGATTCGTTACATGACGGCGCTTGAGAATGTGACGGTTCCGATGACGTTCGCGGGAGTCGTGCCTGAGGAAGCTCGTCGTCGTGGGCTTGAGCTTCTCGATCTCGTGGGCCTAAAGGATCGCTGGGGGCATCGCCCGATCGAGATGAGCGGTGGCCAGCAGCAGCGTGTGGCGATTGCTCGGTCCATGAGCAATAACCCAAAGATCCTGTTGGCGGACGAACCCACCGCCAACCTCGACTTCAAGACAGGTCAGGATATCTTGGAAATCTTGCAGCGCATCAATCGCGAGCGGGGCGTCACCATCGTGTGCTCCACCCATGATCATCGTTTGCTCAATGTGTGTGATCGCATCATGTGGATCCGCGATGGTCTCGTCGAACGCGTCGAAAGTCGCGAGAATATTCGGATCAAGCTCGGCAATATCGGAGGCGAGGCGTGAAGTACCGATTGTTGGGACGTGCCGGCCTTCTGCTCCTGCTAGGGCTATGTTTGTGTGTGTTGGTCGGCGCTGGAGCTGCCAATGCCGCCCGCAAGCCAGCCTCCGCATCGGCGCCGCAAGCCAACGTCCAAATCCCGGGGGGAGCACCGAGCGCTTCACCAGCGGTAAGAGCCGCAGCGTTAGGCGCTGCTGGAAGTGCCGACCCGGGTGCAGGTGCCGAGCCGGATGCCATGCTGGCTGCGGGACTGAATGGTGCGGCCGGTGCGGCCGGTGCGGCCGGTGCCGGCTCTGTTCCAGACCCGCTCACTCGCGAAGAGAACGCGTTCTTATTTGACTTGCGACAGCTCACTTCGCATCCGCATCGGCTCTCGGGCTCCCGCAACGGGTACGAGGCTGCCGAATACATCACCGCGCAGCTCACTCGCCTTGGGCTGCAAACGTTCTTCATCGACATGCCGGTCTGGCAGATAGAGACCGAGCGCGCGGAGCTTGTCGTCGATGGCCAACGGATCGAGGTGCATGCGCTTCGCCCAAATATTTCAGCGCTTTCAGTCACTGGTCCCGAAGGGCTGAAGGGTCCCTTGCTGTATCTGGGTCGCGGGGAGCTGGCGGACTACGGGGCACGCAAGGTTGAGGGCGCGCTCGTCGTACTCGACTATGATAGTGTTGGCGCCTGGCAGCGGGCCTTCGCGTACGGCGCGCAGGCCGTGCTCTTTTGGGACAGTGGTAAGAGCGTTGCGTCGGAGCCAAGGCATTCTGGCGTTCCTGCTAACTGGGTGCGCGCGTACATTCCCGCAGGCCAAACGGGAGTGGATCTCCGAATAGATCACTCGAGCGCCCAACTGTTCATCGAATCACACTGGCGGCGGACGGAGGGGCGCAACATTGTCGCTCGCATTCCGGGATCAGCGCCCGGTTTCGCGGGTGCCGGAGGTCAAGCCGAAGCTGTAGTGCTCTCAGCGAACTACGACACATTTGGAATCGTACCGGAGCTGTCGCCAGGGGCCCGTGGAGCCGCCAACGTTGCCGCGCTGCTTCAAGCCGCGGCAACCCTGAAGCAACACCCAGCAAAGCGCGATGTGGTGCTCCTCTTTCTTGATAATCAAGCACGCTACCACCAGGGAGCCCGCGAGGTTTACGAAACGTGGATGATGGATGCCGACGAGCATGCTCGCCGCAGTGAGCAGCACCGGAAGGAACTGCTCCACGTCCGTGCGATGGATCTTTTGCTAAGCAAGAACGGTCTGTTGTTCGACCGCGCGATCGATCCGCCGGGCGGAATCATGCCCAAAGTGTGGCTCAAGCGTGCCTTGGTGGAAGTCGCGAATTTTAAGCGCGACGACGTGCGTAAGATGATGGAGGTGCTGCGCCTGAAAGCCGGCCGTTCCGGCGCCCTGGCTATTCGATCGCAGGTGCACGAACTGGAATTGGAAGCTTTGCGTTGGGATGAAATCCGACGGGCGCTACACCAGGGTGAGCTTGAGGGGTTTGTAAAGGAGAGAGCGCTGCTGCCGAACGGGAAAAGCTCAGGTTCGGGTGTTGCGAAGCTTTTCCAAACGCTGTTCGAGCAACTGAAGGAAGCCACCTCGCTGCGCTTTCAAAAACGGCTGAATGAGCTGACCGCGCTCGTCGAAATGGATGAACAGCGCAGCGCGCTTAGGAAGGCGCTTTCTCCGGACGGGAAGCCACTATTCGTCGTTTTCCACGCGCAATATAACTTGTCAGATGCTGGCGGCAGCTTTGGTCCGGTCGTTGGTGATTGGACCAACGCGCTCACGCCGTGGCGGCTGCCCACGGCCGGTTCGGATGCTCCAGGCTACTACGGGAGGCTGCTCGGAGCGTTGCGGGAGGTCGCTCGTGAGCAACCCGACGAGCTGTCCCATCTCGACCCGCGCACACTCACCGATCCGTTGTTTGGCCTCTCGTTCGCGCCTGGGCCATTCGTGACATCCAGCTCGATTGCGGGAACGTACGGCATCTACAACTTTTCCTTGATGAGCGGCTCAGATCGCCGCCCGCGCGACGGCCAACCTTCCGATACGCTGGAAGAGCTCGCTTGGCTCAGGCTTGAGCATCAAGCTGTCGAAGCCACCGAGCTCATGCAGCGGGCGGCTAACTCTCCTGAGATCTCGCTGCCGCGCGTGCTGGCCGCCGTGAACCTGAGCCGGTACCCGACTTGGGACGCAGGTGCCCAGGCGGGAGATTACGCGGGTCTTCAGGTGAGCGGCAGCCTGGCCGAGGATCGTCCTGCGGGGGGTGCCATGATTGCGCTCTGGCCGGGGAGCTCAGGGTTTTCGACTGCAGGTGAGGCATGGTCGAGTCTCAAGGATGCCCAGGGGATCGCAGATTTTGAGCCCCTCGCGTTGGAGGCCGTCGATCAAAACGGGCGCTTTCGTCTGCTCGGCCTGCGTAAGGATATCCACTCTGAGATCATGGTCTTCGGTAGCCAGTTCGACGGCGCGGGCCGGATTCAGGCGGTGACGACTCAAGAAGGCCAAGTGAAGCTCAACACCGAGCTGATCCGCGTGAATCTTTTCTTCGGCGATCAGTATCGCTGGATGGCGCGACGTGGCTTCGAGAGCGATCCCAAACGCTTCAAGCTTCTGAAGGCCAATTCGGATGCACCCTTCAGAGACAATCGCACGCTCTGGGGTCAGTTGGGCGATCAGTACTTTGGGTACGTGTCTGACCAGATCGTCGACCGGCGACTCAAGATTTTCCAGGTGATGGGTCCGGCAGCGCTTGGCGTGTTCAGCGATAAGGCTCCCTACGGCAACGGCCTGGATCCCAAGGATGTGTCGGGAAGTTTCTCGATCGCCAACAACACCGCGAACGATCTTTGGCAACTGAACGAGACGCGCCTAAGCCAGCTTCGGATCCGTGGCGTTACCAGCCCGGATATCGAGGTGCTGCACGGTCGAGCACTGCGCATCAAAGAGCAGGCCAAAACAGAGCCCAATCTGGCGGAAAAAATGGCTGATCTGGGGCGCAGCGCAGCGCTCTCGCAGCGCGTGTATCTGCCCCTCAGAAACACGATGGATGATTTGGTGCATGCCATCGTGATGCTGCTTTTGTTAGCCATTCCATTCGCCTTTGCGCTGGAACGTCTGATTATCTGCGCCACCAGCATTTATGGACGGCTCGCGGGCTTCACTGGGATGTTCCTGGGCACGTTTGGTCTGCTTTATCTGATGCACCCTGGCTTCGCAATTGCAGCGACACCGGTCATCATCTTCTTGGCATTTGCGATTCTGCTCCTGTCGAGCTTGGTCATCTACATCGTCGTTCGCAAGTTCAAGACAGAGCTGAAGGCCATGCAGGGGCAGGCTCTCGGCGTGCACGGGCTCGAGGTTTCGCGCATGGGAACCATGTTGGCTGCGGTGGGCATGGGCATGTCCACGATGCGCCGCCGACCCACGCGCACCACGCTCACTGCAGTCACGGTCGTGATTCTGACCTTCACGACGCTGGTTTTTGCGTCTTTTAGCCAGAAGGTTGGAATCCGAACCACTTATGAGGGACCCAAGAGTCCACATACGCGTGCTTCGATTCTTGTGCACCAGCTGGATTACACGCCGCTGCCCGAGGGCGTGAAAGATCTAATGTTTGGACAGCAAGGCACGGGCGGCCTGTTGGCTCCTTATTACTGGCTGACGAAAGACACGAAAAACAAGGTCGTTGACGTTCGTTTCTCGGTGGCCCGTGCGGACGATGGGCGCTCGATCGCGATCGATGCTGCGGTAGGCATCACGGACGCAGAAATGGCGGTTTGGCCCGAGTTCCTGGCAACCTTGGGCGAGGGAACACCAGATGAGAAGCGCCAGGCACTCCGCGATGGAGCTGTGTTCTTGCCCCCCATCGTTCGGGATGTGCTGGAGTTGAAAGTCGGGCAAGCTATTGTGGTCAACGGCTCGCGCGCGACCTTCGGTGGGACGCTGAATACTTCAGTGCTTCAGAGCCTGAAGCACGTGGACGGTCAGAGTGTCTTGCCAGTTAATTTTCAGGCTCTCGAGAGCGGCCCGGAACAGATCCAGGCTGATAAGAGCGAGACAGAGCTAGCCTTCGCCCAGGACGTGGCCCGCGATTTTGTGCATCTGAGCGCTGATCAGGTCGTGGTCGGTTCGGCGGATTTTGTGCAACGGCTTGGCGGAAAGTTGTTTGCGCTCTCGATCTATCCTGGGGAAGGTGTCGATGCTCAAGCACGGGGCAGGGAGCTTGCCGAGACACTCGTGATGCCCGTGTGGGCGGCTGGATCTTCAGGCGTGGAGCGAATGCTGCTGACGGAGCTCACCGAGATTTCGGGAGGTTTTGCACTGTTTGTACCACTACTCCTCGGTGGTCTGATCATTTTTGGGACGTTGCTCGGCTCGATCAGCGATCGTGAAAAGGAGATCTACACGTTCTCCGCATTGGGGCTTTCGCCAGGTCATGTCGGTGTTTTGTTCTTTGCGGAAGCAGCCGTGTACGCGGTAGTCGGTGGGATGGGTGGGCAGATCTTGGCGCAGTTCGTGGCTTTGGGAGCCTCGACCCTGGCCAAGGCCGGGTACATCAAGCCGGCCGCCATCAACTTCTCGTCGACCAATTCACTGTTCGCGATCGGAGTCGTGATGCTGACAGTGCTCGTGTCAGCTATTTATCCGGCGGTGCGAGCCTCGCGCAGCGCCAATCCAGGGCTTGCCCGCTCGTGGCGCCTGCCTCCGCCCGAGCAAGATGATCTGAAGCTTAAGTTTCCGTTCACTGTTTCGGCCTACGACATCACCGGGGTTGTGAGCTTTCTCGCTGAGCACTTTCGCGCTCACGATGATGCCGGGCTCGGAAGCTTTGCGGCCTCCGATGTGGCTATCCGGCGCGGAGCTCAGGGAAATCTTGAACTCACCGGGCGCTTTGCGCTAGCGCCGTTCGACCTGGGCGTCACCCAACACATGACGCTCATGGCATCGCCCTCGGAAATTGAGGGCGTCGATGAGGTGGCGATTCATGTGAAGCGAGAGAGCGGCGCTCAGGCTGATTGGTTTCGCGCCAACGGCGTTTTTATGCGCGAATTGCGCCAACAGTTCCTTCTTTGGCGCACGCTTTCAAACGACATGATTGAGCACTACCGCATGGAGACGCTCGAGACTTTGGGCCCAACGGAGGCCTGAGCTAGGACACACGATGGCGGAAGCGCGACCCTCAAAACCTGGATTTTTCTCTCGAAAGCGCGGCCCCGATACCGAGCTCGAAGAGTTTCGCTCGCTGATGAAGGTGCCGGGAACTTTTGAAGATGGCTTCAGCTGGACCGCGTTTGCGGGCGCGTTGTTTGTCGCGCTGCTGATGGTGCCGGGCTCCATCTACATGACGCTGATCGCCGGCCTTTCGATCGGTCCTGCTGCTCAGTGGGTGACAGTGATTCTCTTTATTGAGGTGGCGCGTCGTGCCAACAAGAATCTCCGGCGTGCCGAGATTTTTACGCTGTTCTACTTAGCGGGCGCCATCATCGTGACCGCGTCCATGGCGCAAGGCCAATTTCAGGGCGGACTCGGCGCAATTTGGGCGCAGTTCTTCGCCCAATCTGACGCCGCTCGTGCCGCTGGCATCGCCGACAAGCTGCCAACGTGGATTGTTCCGAGCGACCCTGCCGTCCTGGACCAGCGTTCTTTGTTTCTGCCGGAATGGCTGCCGGTCATCGGTCTTGTGGTTTTCACCATGGTGATTGGCCGCATCGACAACATGATTCTCGGCTACGGCCTGTTTCGGTTGACGAGTGACATCGAGAAGCTTCCATTCCCGATGGCGCCTGTGGGTGCTCAGGGCATCATGGCGCTCTCTGAAGAGCAGGACAGTGAAGGCAGTGCGCGTGCTGGGGCCGAGCCTGGCGAGCGAGCTATGCAACAGCAAGCGTCCTGGCGCTGGCGAGTGTTTTCGATTGGTTCGGTGCTCGGAATTGTGTTCGGAGCGATCTACCTCGGTGTTCCAACGGTGACGGGCGCTCTGCTCGACAAGCCGATCACGATTCTGCCGTTGCCGTTCAAGGATTTCACTTCCCAAACGGGGCAGTTTCTGCCGGCTGCAGCGATCGCCATCTCCTTCGATTTAGGCATGTTGCTGCTCGGCATGGTGTTGCCGTATTGGGCCGCCGTAGGCACGTTTGTAGGGCTAGTGATCACAATGATCATGAACCCGATTTTGCATCTGCCCCAGATTGGGATCCTAAAATCTTGGAACCCAGGGGATAACATGCAAACCACCTTTTACAAGAACCAGATGGACTTCTATTTTAGCTTTGCCATCGGTGTGGGCATGGCTATCGCCATCGCTGGTTTTATTTCAGTGGGCAAGGCATGGGCAACCGAGCGCAAACGAGCCAAGCTCGCGGGGCCTCGCAGCCGTATGGCGGCTTTCGATATCCCAGCCGGACGCGGGGATATTCGCACCGTGTTCATTATCGCGACGTACCTCAGCGTGATGGTACTCTACATTGTGGTTTCCACCTGGCTTTTGTACTTGGCTGATGGTGCGGTGTACTGGCCTGTCGTCGGAGTGATGCTGTTTTACGCAATCATTTACACGCCGATCATCAGCTACGTCACGGCCCGCCTGGAGGGCATCGCCGGCGAAGTTCTAAACATTCCTTTTGTGCGCGAAGCGAGCTTCATTTTCTCCGGTTATCACGGCGTCGCCATCTGGTTTCTTCCGATCCCGCTCCACAACTACGGGGCCATGACCGTCTTCTACCGCCAGTGCGAGCTCACCGGTACGCGGTTCTGGTCGATCTGGAAGAGCGAAATCCTGCTCACGCCGATCATCGTCGGCGGTTCGCTCTTATTCGCTCATTTCATCTGGGGCCTGGGCCCGATTCCGAGCCCCCAGTATCTGTTTGCCCAACAATGGTGGGAGGTCACCGCAGCGCAACAGTCGATCATCTTTTCGTCCACACTCGGCGGCTTCACGGAGTTTGAAGCGGCGTTCAACGGGAATTACGTTTGGGCCGGGGTGGCCGCCGGTGGCATTCTGTTTTCAACGTTTGCATGGCTCGGTGCGCCGACGTTTTTCATCTATGGCGTCGTGCGGGGCCTCAACCAAACGCTGCCGTTCGTCGTGATCCCGCAGTTCGTGGGGGCGCTGATTGGTCGCTTTTACTTTCGTAGGCAGTTCGGGCTCGTCTGGCGCCAGTATGTGCCAGTGGTGTTCGCCGGATTCGCTTGCGGCATGGGCTTGATCGGTACTCTTGGCATTGGCGCGACCTTCGTTTCGAAGAGCGTCTTTACGTTGCCGTTCTAGGCCAGGCCCGGTGAGGAGCGCGTTATGACGATGGTAGCCGAGAAAAGTGCAGAGGCTGAGGCACAACAGCGTGGAGCGCTCTTGATCCGCGTGCGGGGGGTTTCCAAGATCTATCAGTTGAAGCGTGAAGTTGTTTACGCGCTCAGTCAGATCAATTTGGAGATCTTTCGCGGTGAATATCTCTCGATCATGGGCCCTTCCGGCTCTGGAAAGAGCACCCTATTCAACATTGTAGGTGCGCTCGATCGCCCGAGCGAAGGGTCGGTTCAGATTGGCCCACTCGATCTCACGACGTTGGGCAGCCGTGAGCTTGCCTATGTGCGCTGCAACTACATCGGCTACGTTTTTCAGGCGTACAATCTGCTCCCGTCGCTCAGTGCGCTGAAGAATGTTGCACTCCCTCGCGTGTTCATGGGGGCGAGCCAGGCGGATGCCGACGCCCTGGCTGCTAAGAAGCTGGAGCAAGTCGGCCTGGGTCATCGTCTTGAGCATCGGCCAGGCGAGCTTTCTGGGGGCCAACAGCAGCGGGTGGCCATAGCGCGAGCTCTGGTGAACGATCCCGCGATTATTTTGGCAGATGAGCCCACGGCCAACCTTGATCTCACCACAGGCGCCGAAATCATCGATATCTTGAAAAGCCTAAGCGTCGACCACGGAGTCACCATCATTACCGCCACACACGATCACAAGATGCTGAAGAATTCAGATCGAGTTATCAATATTCGTGACGGAAAGGTGGAGAGCATCAAGCTCCGCGATGAACTCAACATTCAAGAAGGCGAAATTGAAATCGGCGGCGCTCCCGTTTCGCACTAGGCAAGCGCCGCACCCTTGAGGCGACCGGCACTCCGATCCAGCCCATAAAACGCCAGTCCGCGTTACTGGCCGGCAAACGGGTCATGGCAGGCGCAGTCGCCTTTTCACCCGGGGTCGATGTGCCCTGATCCAGGGTTGCGTCGCAGCTGGAAACCCGTATCGCTGAATAATCAAGCAACAAATGCCATTGCGGTTCGGTACTCCAGAAGTAGCATCCCCGAAACGCCGCGCAGAAAGCGCCGTTTCCCGCTGCGACTCGACCTCTTGAGCTTTATTATCTGGCTTGGTGTGCCGTCCTGCAAAGACGCTCACTGCTGGCGCAGCGCTTTCTTAATACCATGTCCGCTCCACAAACTTTGACTGACGGCCTTGCCGCCCAAAGCACCTCCGATTCTCAAGTATTGCTGCGGCTGCTGAAGCTTGCCTGGCGGCATCGTACGCGCTGCCTTGCCGTTCTCGGTCTGCAGGTGGTGCTGCTCGTTCTAGGCGTTTGGGGGTTGAGTTTCGGTGGCCTGGGCGTGGATGTGCTTCGCCACCATTTAGAACCCGCGGCGCCGCAACCCCACTGGCCGCTCGGGCTAACGCCGCCTGCTGGGTTGAGCACTTGGCAAACGTTGCTCGCGCTCGGCGGTCTTATCCTGGGAATGGGGCTCTTTCGGGGGTTTCTTAATTTTGCGTACTCGATGCAGGCTGGGAAGCTGGTTCACATAGAGATTGTGCCGGCCGTTCGCGCCGATGTGTACGCCAAGCTGCAGCGCCTGAGTTTTCGTTTTTTTGACGCTCATGCGAGCGGTTCCATTATCAATCGGGTAACACGCGACGTGCAGCTTCTGCGCTCTTTCATCGATGGCGTGATGATCAATGGCATCATCATGTGCCTGTCCTTAACGCTCTACGCCGTGTACATGATTTCAACCCACCCCTGGCTGACTGCGGCGAGCCTGGTGCTGTCACCGGTCTTGTGGGTGGTGACACATCGTTTTTCCAAATGGGCACAGCCCGAGTACGCAAAAAATCGCAAGCTAGTCGATAACATGGTGCTGCGAATCGCCGAAGGCACCAAAGGCATCCAGGTTGTCAAAGTGTTTGGTCAGGAGAAGGAGGAACATGCGCGCTTCGTCGCGGCCAATCACGCTGTCAAAGAGCAGCAGACAGCGATTTTCAAAGCCGTGAGTGTGTATGGTCCTTCCGTTCAGTTTCTCAGCCAGATGAACGTTGCCGTGCTGCTTGGCTATGGCGGTTGGCTCGTTAGTGCGGGCGAGCTAAGTCTCGGCAGCTTGATAGTCTTTGTCGGCCTGCTCCAGAAATTTGGGGAGCAAGTTCGCAGCATGGCGACGGTCGTCGATACGCTCCAGCAGAGCCTGAGTGGCGCGCGCCGCGTCTTCGAAGTGCTGGATGCGGACGTTGAAGTGCAGTGCCCGGTCGATCCAGTTCGGCCGACGCAGATTCAAGGCGGGCTCAAGTTCGAGCGTGTCTCGTTTGGATTTGGTTCGGAACAAGCCGCTCTCACTGATCTCGATTTCGAGGTGAAGCCTGGCCAATGTGTGGCAATCCTAGGCGGAACAGGCTCTGGAAAGAGCACACTGCTCAGTCTATTGCCTCGGTTTTACGATCCAACAGCGGGTCGAATCCTCCTCGATGGGGTCGATCTACGAGCCTTGGATCTTGACGTGCTGCGACGGAATGTGGGCGTCGTTTTTCAGGAGAGCCTGCTCTTCAGCGCGACCATCGCAGAAAATATTGCGTTTGGTAAACCGGAAGCCAGCCAAGCTGATATCGAACGCGCAGCAAAAGTAGCACGGGCTCACGATTTCATCATGGCGCTACCAGAGGGTTACGACAGCGTCCTCCAGGAGGCGGCCACGAATCTCTCGGGTGGCCAAAAGCAACGCATTGCCATCGCACGCGCCATCCTTCTTGAGCCTGCTATTT
>CAZSUA010000126.1:0-14711 GCA_964609655.1 uncultured Polyangiaceae bacterium
AGGTTCAAGTGGACCGTGAACAAAGATGCCAGCGTTCGCCGGTGCCTTTGAAAACCCTTGAAAAACAAGATAGCGCGACCCGTTGATCCACATGACCCGGTTGGGTGTGTCTGCACTTTCGTGGATTTCCTGCACGTCCAACGGCGCGTCAATCACCGCAGAAGTGCGCGCAATTCTGAGCGGCGTGGCCTTCGGTTCCTCGGCAGTGAAAGCCACCAGCTCATCGCCGATCGGGAAATAAGATTGCACGGCGGAGGCGAACTTCTTGCGTTCGCTGCAGTCTGGCCGCGCCACCCAACCCTCATGCAAACCGGCGTCGGAGAGCTGAAGCCAGAACACGCGTTTGCCCGCATCCGAAAAGTGACCGCTGAATGCATCAACATGCGGATTGCTCAACACGCAATCGCCCTCCGAACCATCGTTGCGCTGAACGTGAGCCACAGCAGAGGCGCCCGCCTCTCGCGCGAGGTGGAAGGTGTGGGCCTGGTCGATGGCTACCTGGATCTTTTCCAAATCCCGACCCACGAGGATTGTGGATGCAGGGTTGCTGACGTCCGTCAGTAACTTTAAGGAAACGGTCTTTTCGCCGGGCAAGCGCTCAAGGAAAAACACTCCTTCGTTCTTTTCCGGCAGGAACTCGTCGTGCACCCCAAGCCGCGCATAATCAGTAACATTCGTTGCGATCACACGTCGTGTCGCGGTGTCTAGCTCTAACAGCGAAAGGTCACTGCCGCCTTCTGGAGTTGCCGATGCCCCATCGAGAAAATACAGCCCCAGATCGTCGTAGGTGGGCAGCCAGAGGCGAGCGTGAGCCGCCAGAAGCTTGGGTTGCGTGGTACCAAGCTGCGCTACTTCAAGACCGAGAATGTCGCTCGTGGGGGCTCGGTCGGCTCCTTTCACTCCGGGGCGAGCAAGAAAAAGCCAGTGGCCGTTCTTTGAAAAAACGGCTTGCTGCTGGAAGCTCACTAGGCTGCCAGGCGCATTCGAGAGCGCCCCAAGATCCACCAGAGCTTCGTTGCCCGTCTGCAAAATACCAACCGAGATACGATAATCTTTGGCTGTGCGGCGCTCGACCCCGAACTGCAGGGTGAGTTCCACGCTGGGATCAGTGCGACAAATCACGGCCGCCGAGCGGTGGTGCCCCATGCAGGAAACACCGTGGCTTGAAGTTAACCTCTGGGCGTCCGCCCACCCGGGCCGCCACCCGTAGATTTCCCCCTCGTAGAAGGTGTCTAAGGTCGCGCTGGTTTCCGTGTAGAAGATGAGCGTGTCGCCATCGAAGCGATGAACCCATGGGTGATATTCCGTCGAGCCGACTTGCCCCGTCCACAACTTCGACGAAAGACGCCGACACATCGCGGACGTCCCGTCGCAAGCGACATCATAGCCCGCCACAGCTTGGGTCATGTTGAGCACCCACAGCTCGGTGCCGGTGGCTTCCGTTTTGTAAAAGGCGCACCAGCGATCGGTGGTTGCATCCTCCTCATGGCTGCAGGAATCGTGTCCACCCGGGCCCACTGGCACAAAGCCGCTAGCGAGTAGGCGATGTGTGCCAGCAAGCGGCGTGGGCTTGCTGGTTCCCCTTGAGTTGCCGCATCCGAGAGCTGCCACCCCTGCGGCGATCAGGAAGCATGAAACCCAGCGTTGCACGAGGGAGCCTGTCGGTTGTCTCGGCATGGCCGGCACCCTAGCATATCGCGCCGCTCTTGCGGGCGGCCCGCTTTGGCAGTTCCATTGTCTTGTGCTCGTCACTCATCTCGCCCACGCTGAGCGCAGTCCCGATCAACGGACTGATGAGATTCCGCGGTGCTGGGCACGACGACCGCGATGCTGGCACCAACCCTGCGGATGCTCGTTCAGGCCAAGAAGCTGAAGAAGCTGGGTGCAGGACGGGGAACCCGCTACTTCCCCCAATGACTGCGCATCTGGTGCAGGGCTAGCCGGCGCGCTATGGTTGCTTATCACCATGCAGGCTTTCACCGCAAGACCGCCACCGCTGGTAGCCGACGACGACGGTGTCATCCGTATCTCCGGAACTCGTGTACAGCTTGAGACCATCGTCCTGGCGTTCGACGCTGGCGCGACCGCCGAAGAGATTACGCAACAGTATACGTCGGTCGAACTCGCCGACGTGTATGCCGTGATTTCTTATCTGCTCAGCAACGAAGCCGCGGTGCGGGATTACGTTGCGACGAGGGTGGATTCAGCCCAAGCCCTGCGCACCGTGATCGAGGGCAGTATGCGAATGACGGTATTCGCCAGCGCCTGCTCGCGAGACGGCAGCAGGCCAGCGGCATGTGATGCGGCTGCTCGCGGACGAGAACTTCAACGGGGACATCTTGCGCGGCCTTCGGCGACGAATGCCGGCGATCGATGCGCCGCGGATCCAAGACGCGTGGCAGCGTGTCCGAGCAGGGCAGCATCACGCCGGGGTAGCGGCCGTCTTGCAGCAAGCCGCCATCGGCGCAGTCGTGGCAGATCTCGAGCTCCGGACCGAAGCGTTCGTCGCGCGCGGGGCACAGCCGCTCGGAGTGCCGGGGCACACTGGATTGTCGCTCCTTCGCGATCCTGGCGGCGCGCTGGTCGCGCTCGCGTCGAGTCCGGAGAAATGGGGTGTGCATCGGAGGTCGAAGTCGTGTGGCATCAGCTCCACACAAACAACGTCGCTCTTGCAATGACGACCTACTGCGAGCTCTTCGGTTGGCAGCCGAAAGAGGTCACGCAGGTCGATGCGTTCGGGCCTGATCATCCGTTCGCGTGGACCGCGGGTGAAGAGAGCGTGGGCGCAATGTCGGTCTCATGCAGAGCGCGCCCGGATAGGAACCAGCCCGATGGTCAGCCAAGTCAGCGGTAGATTTCTCGGCGGTGCGCGACTCTCACGACGGTGATGCGCTTCTGTTTGTCGTCGATCTCATACAACACACGGTAGTCTCCATGCCGGATCCGGTACTTGCTCGCGCCGCTCAGCTTTTCGGCCCCGTGCGAGCGTGGATCCGAGGCCAGCGCCTGGATCTTCTGCACCACGTGTTGGCAGTCGTCCTTCGGAAGCGCCGCGATCTCCTTAGCTGCCGACTTCCGGACCTCGATGCTATAGTTTGCCACGCTTACGCAGATCCTTGAGCACTTGCTCGAACGGCAGCGTGGGCTCCTTCGCTCGGTCGCTGAACGCCTTCAAATCATCGGCATCTTCGTTGAGACTCCGTCGGATCGCATCGTTGACGAGATCCGACACGGAGCGTTCGGCCTCTATGGCTTTCAGTCGCAGTGCCCGATGGATCTCGGGTTCGAAATAGACGGTTGCGCGCTTTGCAAGTCCCATGACCTTGAACAGTAGCGCTACAACGTTAGAACGTCAAGACGTCACAAAAAAGAGCGCCCTAACGACTAGTCTTGCAGGGTGCTCAGCTCGCTCCGGCGGCTGCTGAACGCCAAGTCGCTAGGCAGCCGAATGATGCCCGGACTGGCGATGCTCAACACGCCTGGTCTAAGCCTAGCCGCCAGGTGCTCACCCCTAAATCGCAAGGCGGGATATCGCGTTTTTAGGCTAACCCCCCATGTTGCTTTTAGAAGTTCTTGACCGAGGTGGTAGGTGCTGGCTTCTGGACCAAAAGACAATCGAACGGAAAAATGGGGCAGGCAGGGCCGGAGGAAAGAACCCACCCCCAATTCAGTATTGTACGTCCCTCAGCCGCTTCACAACCCACATAGGGGGAGTCCAGGCGAGCCCGTCGAGCGGGGCCGACAAATCCCTGCCAGGTGCCTGTTCCAGAGTTTCAATAACTCAAGCCCTGTAAAGGGGTCGCACAACATATCGGGGTTAAGGCAATGCGCGTCGCACATGCACCCCTGCACGCACTGCCCAACGCTGTTGATTGGCGCCGTTACAGGGTCGCCCAGTGGAAAACACGCATCCATCGCACCGCACGCTAAGTAGCCTCCTGCCTGACAGATTCTCGTGCACTGACGAACGCCCAACGCGTCCCCGGAGCAGATGCCGGCGCACTCATTATCAGAAACGCACGGCGCTCCCGTGGGGCCACTCCCCAAAGCCTGTTGAGTGGTGCACAGTCCAGACCCAGGGTCACATCTACCCGTATGACAATCTGAGTCTCTATTGCAAAACGGAAAACACAGTGAAAGTCCCGTCAGGGCCCCCGTCCTACAAACCGAAGTGCCACAATGGAAGCCCGGTTGGGTCGGGCAACGAGGCAAACAAAGCTTTGTGTTGCCTACCTGTTCACATGCCGCTTCGGCTCCGCAGACCGTCGAGTCATTGGAACAGTCCTTCGTACAGTAAGCACCTGAGGATTTGCCCCCATCAACACCAACTGCCAGGCAGGCCCTTGGCGCCTCGCACGTTCTTGAGGGATGACAGGTATCTCCGATCATCAAAGGGCCCCCCGGTACCACGCCCTGGTTTGGGGGGGCCTGCGGTGGGTTGCCTCCCGTTTGAATGGGTCCCGAACTCGGCTGTGGTCCTGAAACCGGCTGTGCAGTCAACGAGTTGGGTGGGGTTGACGCGGATGCTGTCGCCGAAGGCGCCACCACCGAGGGGGATGCAGGAGGGTGCGTATCTTCAACGCGGCCACTGCAGCCCCACGCAAGACCAATGCACAGGAAGGAGCCCGCAAATCGTTTGCCGTGATTCAAAGTGACGAGAGGTGTGAGCATTTACGTCACCGGTTCGTTCTTATCATAGCGTTAACTTAAACAAAGGCTAGGACGCAGTCGATGAGGTTAGCGGACGGCGCCCGCTATATCCAAGCCCAAGCGAACTAGCCGCACGATCGTGGAAAATTACGCGGTATCCGCGCCCAGGCAGAGACTCTATAGCGACGGGCATGATGGTTTCGCAACCTCACGAAATCCTGGGATTTCAGATGGATCCCGACTGCGCTCAGCAACGCCACTTTTTCTCCGCTCGATCAGGACCTAGATGGCCTGCTCTTGCCTTCCGACCCGCTTTGGCAGTTCCATTGTCCTATGCCGAGGAATGAGTTCATACGGCAGGCGAAGTTTCTACTCGGCCTGCTAGCGATCGCATGCGGCGGCGCTGTTGCGAAGGACCACACGCAAGCAGCTGCAGCAGGTGGATCGGCCGCGTCGATGCAAGAACCGACAATGACGGAACTGCTTGATGACGTCGATCACGCGGGCAGCGGCTACCCACAGGTCCCGGCCGGCTCTTCTGGATTCTTTTGGCGCGGTGGTCTCGCCAACTGGTTCGTTACCCCAGCCGAGGGACGTCAAAGCGACGCCAAAGCCGACGAGACGGGTACGTCCACAGGACAAGAAGCTGGCAAGGCGTACCATGTCAGCGGCGACGGGCAGAGCCTCGGTGTCGATCTTTGGGTCGAACTGGATCATCCGAGCAGACGGCCCGTTGATCTGAGCGCCTACTCGGGCATCAGCTTCAGAGCGCGTCTGATCGGCGCGGCCAGCTCACTCGCCGTGGCCTTCAGTGCGAACGGTCAGTATTTCGCCCGCGGAGCTTTCGCGCCCGCAGTGACCACTTCTGGCGAATGGCAAACGATCACACTCCCTTTCGCGAACGTCGTAGACCTCGATTCATCGGCCATCAGCAGCATTGATTTCATCGTCACAAGCGGCGGCGCCCCATTTGATCTGTGGGTGGACGACCTCGCCCTGCGTTGCAGGGGCAAGTGTCCATAGGGGGCTAAATCTATAAGTTTGTCGGCCAACTTTTCTGGCACAAACGGATGCGTGCCGGCGCTTCTTGCCGGCTCAACTCAAGACTTTACAGCCTCCAACGCTTCAACGTCCGCCAAGTCTTGAAGCCGACCGACGGCCAACAAAAGCCGTTCGCCGTGGTCGGTCGAACCCGGAGGCCCATGTCCTTGGTCCTATCACCGCCTGTCCACTATCGAAAACTCGAACTTCCAGTCGGCGTTCGCTCGCCCGCAGACAGTAGCACGGTTCCTGAACCTGACCCCGTTGGATCTTAGTTGTGCCGGGTAGCGCGGCGGCAAAACCCGGCGCGAAGGCGTTGATGGCTACGAGAAAGCTGGCCGCGCGTCTTGCCAACACGTACGTTATCACGTACATTCATACGATGAAGGTCGCAACCACCATCACCACCATCACCACCATCACGGTCAGCCAGGCTCGTGCGAACCTCTTCAAGCTGCTCGATCAGGCAGCTTCCTCGCACGAGCCCATCCGGATCACGGGTCGCCGGAACGACGGCGTTCTCATATCAGAGGAGGACTTTCGGGCCATACAGGAGACGCTTTATCTGCTGGGCGTGCCTGGCATGAGGGAATCCCTGACGCAGGCAAAGAAGGCTCCGCTTCGCTCCTATTCGCGGAAGCGCCCTTGGTGAGCTGGTCGCTCTTTTTCAGCAAGCAGGCCGAAAAGGACGCGATCAAGGTTCGGCGTGCCGGCCTCCGGGAAAAGGCCGACCATTTGCTCGACCTCTTGGAGCAGGATCCGTTCACGGCTCCACCGCCTTACGAGAAGCTCGTTGGCGATCTGGCGGGATTGTTTTCGCGGCGAATCAACATTCAGCACCGCCTCGTGTATCGGGTCGACAAGGCGGCCAAGCGGGTCTTCATCGAACGGATGTGGACGCACTATGAATGAAATCCCGCGAACCTCCTGGCCGAGGGTCAGCCGTGATCCCTCTTGGTTGATTTGGGTCCGGTCCAATTTGCCGGCAGCTTGCAGGCCTTCAGCACGGCCGACACGTAGCGGTCGCTCACGCTAATGGTACCGCCCTCGGCGCCGCTGATCATGGGCTGGCTCTTCTTGAGAGACTTTGCTAGCTCGGCTTGGGTAAGCCCAGCGTGTTCACGAGCCGCCTTCAGCGTCGCGCCATATCGTCATGCGCAACAAGCTAATAACAGCAAATACACGCGCGTCAACTCCGTCAGCCATCCGTCACGAGCCCCAAGAGCTCGCTCGCTCGCTCCCCAGGTACCTCAGCAACCATCGGGAAAGGCCCATCTTGGGGCCCGGCTTCACGCTCCGTGATTGTTGTGTTACAACAATTGCTGTGAATCTCGAATGGGATGCCAAGAAAGCGGCGGCCAACAAGCGAAAGCATGGGGTCAGTGCTACTTGCGCAACGAGTCGCCCGCTGACGAGGACCGACTCATCCTCATCGCCTTGTCGTCAAAACCGCGCCTGTTGTTTGTCGTTCACGCCGAGGTGGGTCGTGATGCCATCCGCATCGTGAGCGCCCGACGAGCCAGCCCCGCACAGAGGAAGATCTACAATGCATTGGACTGACGAACCCATCGATCTGAAAGTGTGGAAGCGCGTTCCGGGCAATCCATTCGCGGACTACGACCCGGCTGACGGCATTGCACTTTGTTCGCTGTGGGAAATGCCTTCGTGTGCCGTAGGTAAGTTCGTACGTCGTGGCCGTCCTCCGGGGAAACCAACCGCCGTGCGAAGCATTCGACTCCCCGTGGAAACCTGGAAGCGTCTGGAGGCTCAAGCAAACGCGGAAAACACGACAATCAACGCGTTCATCGCGAAACGCGTCGGCTGAGTTTGCAATCCACGGGTGCCAGGCATTATAAATTCCCGCCGGGTCTTGCTGGCGAATCGAAATCATGCGCGGAGCGGCATTTTGTCGCCACTGAAGAGTGGCGCGCTGTGCCATCAGATCGCCAAGCGTCATCGACATCGTGCCTCACGGGACCGAGAAAAATGGTGTGCGTGTCGATTTGGCGTCACGGGCAGACTGCCCGCTGCCTACTCACTCCAAACGTCGCCTTCCTGATATCGCCCAGCACGGCGTGACGCAGGATCGCCCACAAAGGAAATCAACAAATGCACTCAAATCAACGCCGTAGGAGCATCTTCGCTATCGCTTTGGCGGGCCTTGCCGCGGGTGCAGCAGGGTGCGCCGCTGCGACCCCGCCCGCCGAAACGGTCACGGAGCCGAGCGCAGACAAGCATGCTTGCGGGGGCGAGCCCGGTGAAAAACATGCTTGCGGGAGCGAGATGAAGAAGACAAATAAGCCAGCGGACCAAGCAGCCCCAGCGCCAACGGACACTGCCACTGAGCACGACATGAGCAAGATGCCCGCGAAATAAAAGGACCAGGCGCCCGCTACGGAGCGCCTAAACCAAAGGCCTAAATTCCAACAACGAGCCCACCCGATGTATACAAGACGTCAGCTTATCACCACTGGTTCTGCCGCAGCGGGAGCAGCGGCTTTGATTTCCAAGGTTTCGTCGGCCGGTGCCGCACAGGCTAGCGGCGCCGTACGCGGCTGGGAACAGTCCTACAGCGGTGCCTCCTCGTCGAGCCCGGCGTTAGCTCCCGGCCAGCCTGGGCGCGACTATCAGCCAACGATCACTCCGGGAGGGGCGACGTTGCCCTGGCGCGTTGTTGATGGCGTCAAGGTGTACCATCTCGTAGCCGAAGAGCTGATGCACGAGTTCGCACCTGGGCTCAAGGCTAAGTGCTGGGGTTACAGTGGTCATGTGCACGGGCCCACAATTGAGGCCGTGGAGGGCGATCACGTTCGCATCTACGTGACCAATAAGCTGCCTGCCTCAACCTCGGTGCATTGGCATGGTGTGTACTTGCCTAATGGCATGGATGGGGTGGGAGGCCTTAACCAGAAGGCCATTCAGCCGGGAGAGACATTTCTCTACGAGTTCACGCTTCGCCAACACGGCACGCTCATGTATCACGCGCATCACGACGAAATGACGCAGATGGCTCTAGGGATGCTGGGCATGTTCGTGATTCATCCACGAAACCCGTCCCCCGCTTATCGCGTGGACAGGGACTTCGTTATTTTGCTCAGCGAATGGAGCATCAAGCCGGGAACGGCACGTCCTGATCCAAACGAAATGATGGAGTTCAACACCCTGACGATGAACGCGAAGGTGTTCCCAGGCACGCCGGCGCTCGTCTGTAAGAAAGGGGACCGTGTGCGCCTGCGTTTCGGAAACTTGAGCGCCATGGATCACCATCCGATCCACCTCCACGGCCACTATTTCAAAGTCGTTGCCACCGACGGTGGTCCGATCCCCTTGGCCGGACAATGGCCGGAGACCACGGTGCTGGTGCCCACCGGCAGCACGCGAGACGTCGAATTCATTGCCGACGCCCCGGGGGATTGGGCAATGCATTGCCACATGACCCATCACGTCATGAACCAGATGGGCCACAACCTCCCCAATATGATCGGCGTCGCTCGCGGGAACCTAGACCAACGGATTCGCCCCCTCCTCCCCGGGTACATGACGATGGGGGAAACTGGCATGGGTGACATGGGGGCAATGAGCATGCCCGTTCCTGAAAACAGTGTTCCTATGCTGGGCGCAGAGGGGCCCTTCGATTACATCACGATGGGGGGCATGTTCACGATAGTAAAAGTGCGCGACGAGCTGACGGGGACTGATGATCCAGGCTGGTACAAGCATCCTCCCGGCACTGTCGCTGACAAGGCTCCACCCGAATCAATGAAACGAGATGGCATTCATGTTGCGGAGGAGCTCACGAAGCCATGAACGTACGTATCTGTGTTGTCCTGTTCTTGGCATCGTTGGCATCCTTGGCGGGTTGCGTTCCGTCGATCGACTACTCGTCGCTGACATCCGCGGTTGAGGCTCGGGAACGACAGGCGGGAAGCCATGTCGGTCCACTCAATAAAAGCGTGCGTGCGCTCCTTGGGCAACCGCTTACAGCCGAAAGCGCAGCTCGAATTGCTGTATTGAACAACCGACGCGCCCAAGCAGCCTTCGCCGAGCTCGGGATCGCTGAAGCCGAAGTGAGGAGTGCTGGCAGGTTGCCCAACCCCACCGCTGAAGCTTCTATTCTGTACCATAAAGACGGTAGGCCCGAGCTTTCGCTTGGCGCCATGCTCGACATCACGGGGCTCATTCTCCTGCCGCTCCGAAGTAACAGCGCCAGGTCACAGCTTGACGCAGCCAAAGCCAGTGCGGTCGGATCGATTCTGGATCTTTCCTTCGGAGCCCGCCGCCTGTTCTACGAGTACCAGGCGGCAATCGAGCTGGTGGAGCTGCGAAGAACGGTTGTTAGAGCTATGGGCGCTTCGAAACACCTAGCCGAGCAGCTGCGCGCCGCTGGCAATATCACCGAGCTGTCGCTGACGACAGAGCAGTCCGCGTATGAGGACTCGCAGATCGCATTTCAAGAGGCCGGAGTTCAGGCGCTGACGGCGCGTGAGGCGCTGAACGCCGCAATGGGCCTTTCTGGCGCAAATCTCGGGTGGAAAGCTCCTCCCCGCTTGCCAGCGCTCCCGAAGGTGGAGGTCCGAGTGGACCGGGCCGAACAGTTGGCCATCGCCAATAGTATCGACCTTGCTGTTCTGAAGTCTCGGTTCTCAGCAGCGGCCCAACGCGCACAGTACGCCCGTGCCACGGGATGGCTACCAGAGCTCAGAGGTGGCGTTGCAGCCGAACGAGGATTTACTTCGCACGGCGATGAGTGGTCTTTCGGACCCGCCGTGGAGCTCGAGGTACCGATATTCTACCAAGGTCAAGGAGAGGTCGGGGCGGCAGTCGGTCAGATGAAGCAAAGCGAAAACCTTTACGCAAGCACGGCGGTACAGATCCGAGCCACGGCCAGGGCTCTTGCGGTTCAGCTGCTCTCTGCACGGGCGGCTGTAACCCGCTACGACTCCCTTGTTCTCCCCCTTAAGCAAAAGGCAGTCGAGGAAACACAGCTTCAGTATAACGGCATGCTGGTCGGCGCGTTCCAGTTACTGCAGGTTAAGCGCCAGGAGGTGGAAGCCGCGAGTCTCCGCACGGTGCAGCTCCGCGAGTATTGGTTAGCGCGAACGGAGCTTGAGCAGCTGTTCGCCGGGAAGCTCGGCAATCGCGGCCTAAATGCCGCTTTCCCCGTAGCCACGGATCGGGGTCAGGATGGCGCGACACCGCATTGAAATGGTGCGATCCGATTGACGCTGACGCGCCGCTGGTGGTAGCCCATAGTCTTGCTTGATCGTCCTCGCATTCCCAAAGGCATCTGGGTGCTCGGTTTCGTCAGCATGCTGATGGACACCTCTTCGGAGATGATTCACAGCCTGCTTCCCGTCTTCATGGTCACGACGCTCGGCATGAGCGTGCTGAATGTTGGGATCGTTGAAGGCCTGGCGGAGGCCACCGCGCTCATCGTTAAGGTCTTTTCAGGCACGCTCAGCGACTACCTTGGCAAGCGAAAGACACTCGCAGCCATTGGTTACGGCCTCGGCGCTCTCACGAAGCCGGTTTTTGCGCTGGCCACCGGAATCGGCTGGGTTCTGTCAGCGCGCCTGGTCGATCGCATGGGCAAGGGGATCCGCGGAGCCCCGCGGGACGCGCTGGTGGCGGATCTTGCGCCACCCGAAATCCGCGGCGCCGCCTACGGACTGCGGCAATCCCTCGACACCGTCGGCGCCTTTGCCGGTCCGATCCTCGCGCTGCTGTTGATGTTTCTTTGGCACAACAATATTCGCGCTGTCTTTTGGGTGGCGGTCATTCCCGGTGTTGCTGCAGTGGCGCTGCTCGTCGCAGGGGTGAGTGAGCCAGACGCCTCTTCCGCACGATCGACGGGAAGAAAAATCCGATGGTCCTCGCTACGAGAGTTTCCCGCGGATTATTGGTGGCTCGTCGCCTTGGGCGGGATCTTTACGCTGGCTCGCTTCAGCGAGGCGTTCCTCGTTCTGCGCGGTCTGCAGGCGGGGCTTCCGGTCGGGCTCGCTCCCGTTGTCCTCATTTTCATGAATCTCATCTATGCGGCCACGGCGTATCCCGCGGGCAAACTGGCCGATTCCATGAGCCGTCCGAAAATTCTCATGCTGGGTATTATCACCTTGTTCACCGCGGATGTGGTGCTCGCACTTTGTCCGGGGCGCCTGTGGTTTCTGGTGGGAATCGCCATCTGGGGCTTGCACATGGGTTTAACGCAAGGGGTGCTAACCGCCATGGTCGCGGACGCGGCGCCAGAGCATCTACGCGGCTCGGCCTTTGGCTTCTTCAATCTTGCCAGTGGCCTCGCGCTCCTCATCGCCAGTGTTCTGGCAGGATGGTTATGGGACCGCTTCGGGGCCGCGTGGACCTTCGGCGCCGGCGCGGCGTTTTGCATCGTCGTGCTCTTGTTGCTTGGGGTGAGATCAATGGCGGCAGCGCAAAAATGAGCATAGAGCCAAGCGGTAGTTAGTTCGGCAACCTCGAACCAATGAACGGGGTGTCACGCTGGTGAGCGGTGGGGCCTAGACGGATAGAGCAGCCTTTTTCGTCTTGAAGTATACGTAATCGCGCGCCAAGTGCTGGGTACTGCTCCTTTCACCCAAATTGTGGTTGGCATTATATACCTTATAGTGTATATCATCAAACTGATATGTGGACCATTCTTGAGTCGCGTGAAGCTCAGGGGGGCTTGCCGCGTGTCCCAATGCAAGTCCGCAAGAAGTACGAGCTATGGAAGGCGATCGTGAGGGTCTCAGGACCGCAAGGGCTTTTGGCTATCAAGGGTTTTAACGACGAGGCTCTTAAGGGGGAATGGGAAGGGCACCGTTCATCGCGATTGAACCTGCAATGGCGGGTCATTTATTGGGCTAAGGGAGAAATTTTCAACGTCACCGTGGAGAGAGTCAGTGCTCATGACTACAAAAGGTAACAAGATGGCAAAGCAAAAAAATTACCTACCAGAGAAACAATACGCCACCGTCTCGCCCGGTGAAGCAGTCCGAATGCTCCGCAATCTTCAGGGGCTGACGCAAGGGGAGCTAGCAAGACTTTCGGGCGTACCCCAGGCAGCGATCTCGGCGATCGAGACTGAAGCTAAGGGGGTTGGAATAGAACGTGCCAAGAAACTAGCGGCGGCGTTGAGTGTGCACCCCGCGGTAGTTGCGTTTCCAGACTGGCACCCGACCGCCCTAAGCAGAACGGGTACCTAGTGCTGCCATGAAGCGGAACCCAGGACGTCACCAGCTGATTGCAACACGGACGACAATGAGGGAAGATGGCTCACGCTATGGTGAAACCAGCCGCCAATTCAAAGCCAGCAGCACGCCCGCCCCGATCACGTCGTGCCGATGACGACACGCCGGCGACCGAGCGCGAGCATCTTTAGCAGAGCGCCGGCTAACGTCAGAAGCCGCCGAGCACCCGTCTCCCCCATCCGCGCGGAGCCATGCGAGCACGGATAAGGGGAGAGACCGGTCGCCGGGCTACGGCCAAGGCAGAGAAGCGCAGCTACAAGCTTTCAGCGGAGCCCGCCGGACGAGAGGGGGCATCAAAGAGAAGCGGGTTCCGACCATCGGTCCGTCTTTCGAAATGTGAGGCGACGTCATGTCGGCAACAACTCCATTTGCTTCGGTGACCGGGTGCAACGACCAGCATGCTCTGCCAGTTGATGAGCGACGCCCCGACATCCTCAAGGCGGAGCGCATGAACAGCGCAAGCTCCGTCGACGTGGGCTCAACAATATCGCCCCCGTCGCGCCACAGCGCTTCAAAGCGACCTCACTCGCCACTCATGAGGTCGCGTTTGAGCCCTGAGAAAATTCTCCGATCACACGGCCGCTCCCTCGACTCAGCGATGCAAGACGACGACCCGCCCACGCAGTGTTCCAATGAGCCCGGCCTTGCCGCCTGCTATGCCGCTGCGGCGCGGCGAGTAGCGGCAGATCTGGTCGGGCGTGCCTGAGGTCGTCGGCGGAGGGCTCAACGGTCTGTTTGGCTGGTGGTGGGCAGATCGCGCCCTCGAACCAATGAATGGGGTGTCACGCTGGTAAGCGCTGGGGCCTAGACGGATAGAGCAGCTTTTATCCCGGCTACCAAGGAGTTTCAACAATGTCCAAAACCAAGCTCATTGCCGTCGCTCAAGACATCGAAAAAGCTGAAAAGGGCGAAGAGGTGCTGCGCCGTGCACGGTTGCTTCTTTCATGAGGCCTCTGGAGGTAGCGTCCCAACTCCTCGAGCCATGACGGGCTCCGGGCGCCGAAACGATGGGAACAGATCCGAACACGCTCGACGGCCTCATGGCGCGTCTTGCCGATGGCGACCGCGCCGTGTTTGCGAGCGTGTTCGAGTTGCTCTGGGGACCTATTCATCGACTGTGCGTCAGCCTGCTGAAGAACGAAGCGGACGCGTCTGACGCCGCACAGGAAGCCATGCACAAGATCCTCGAGCGCGCTTCCGACTACGACAAGACCCGACCGGCCATGCCGTGGGCGATGGCGCTCGCTGCCTGGGAGTGCCGGACGCTGGCGCGAAAGCGGACCCGCCGACGAGAAACAGAAGAGCCAACCCACGAGCGCGGCAGCGAGCACTCAGAGGAGGAGTTCGTGCAACGAGACCTCACGGCCGCCGCGGTCTCCGCCCTTGGCGAACTCTCTGAGGCCGACCGCGAGACGCTGATCGCGACGTTTTGGGACGAGGCAGCGTCGGTCTCGGGCGCGACCCTGCGAAAGCGACGTGAGCGAGCCCTGGACCGATTCCGAAAAACCTTCAGGAGGCTCTATGGACTCGACTGACCTCGCGCACCTGCAGCGGCGTGTTCGGTGGGCCTACGAGCGGGGGCGCTTGCGTCGAGCCTTGCTCGGCGTGGCTCCCGTTTTCGTGATCGTAGCGGTCACTGCGTGCGTCGCGCACCAACCCATGTCGACCCTTTGGTTTGGACTTGCGACGGTCTCGGTAGGAGCAGCGATGCTTTGGTACGGACGGGATCCTCAGAAAGCTGTGCTTCCCGGAATCGCTGCTGGGCTCGTGCCGCTG
>CAZSUA010000127.1:0-14600 GCA_964609655.1 uncultured Polyangiaceae bacterium
GACTTCCGCCGCTAACCTGCAGAGCACCACTACCACCGGAATGGGTGCCCCCGGAAACGGTTGTTCCTCCGGTGGACGTGGACATGGGATTGGGCGCAGACTCAAAAACGGGCACGCTCCCCGTGTTCCCACACGCCGCCAACGTGGCCGCTGAAATGAAAGCAGCCGCCCCGAATACCTTACGGGGCCTTCTGAGCTGAAGCATAGGTAAGCGCATAGCACGAAGTAGCTAGATTGTATAGTTGATCCGCGGGGTGACCTGGGCTCGGCGGAGATCGACCAATACGTTATCGCCCGGCGCGAGAGCGTGCTCCTCGAATTCATCGTTTTGCATTTGGACCGAGAGACGGTCCCCGTCTGGCAATACCACCGCAAGCTTCACAAAGCTTCCGACTCGCACCAGCCGTTCTACGCGTGCCACCTTTGCGGCCATGGCGCCTTTTGCTTTGGCGAGCCGCACATCGTGTGGACGGATGAAGGCCTCCACGATTGAGCCTTCGGCTAGGTCCACCGAAGCGGTGAGGGCGTCGTCGGCGAAACGTGCCTGTCCACCCACCACTCGCCCGGTCATGATCTTGGCGCCGCCGAGAAAAGCCGCCACAAAAGCGCTCGCTGGACGTTCGTAGAGTTCGCTCGGAGTTCCCGCCTGTTCCACCTGTCCGTCCTTCAGGAGCACAATGTGATCGGAAAGCTCAAGCGCCTCCTCTTGGTCGTGCGTGACGAGCAAGGTGGTGACCTGAGTTTGCTCGTGCAACTGATGCAGCCATTCACGTAGCTCCACGCGCACCTGGGTGTCCAAAGCACCAAAGGGTTCGTCCAGCAGCAACACTCGCGGGCGTATTGCCAACGCGCGAGCCAAGGCAATGCGTTGACGTTGACCACCGGAAAGCTGATCAGGAAGCCGCCGTTCATAGCCTTGCAGTTGAACGAGGCTTAACAGCTCCGAGACTCGCGCTCGGATATCCGAGGCTGGTGCGCCACGCACCTTCAACCCAAACGCAATATTCTCAAACACACTCATGTGCGAAAAGAGTGCATAGTTCTGAAATACGAACCCCACGTTGCGTTCGCGTACGGGAACTTGTGTGACCTCATCGCCGTTGATGAAAACGGCTCCCCCGTCGGGGATTTCAAGCCCTGCTACCAGGCGGAGCAACGTCGATTTACCGGAGCCCGAAGGCCCCAAAAGTGACGTGATCCGGTGCTCGGGACATTCGAACGAAACGCGATCCACGCCCAGCACTTCTCGGCGCCCACCGAAGCGTTTGCTCAGCTCCTTCACGTTGACACTCATGGTGCTATGCCTTCATGCCCACCGGCACGATGCCGAGCAGCTTGCCATTCCACCCATTGCTTGATGATCAATGTGGCAACGGCCAGCAAGCACAGGAGGGATGCCACTGCGAACGCTGCTGCAAAGTGATACTCGCCGTACAATATTTCAACGTGGAGTGGCAGAGTGTTGGTTTCCCCGCGAATATGCCCGGAAACGACACTCACCGCCCCGAATTCTCCCATCGCACGCGCATTGCACAGGATGACAGCGTAAAGCACACCCCATTTGATCTTTGGCAGCGTGATACGCAGAAAAATCGTCCAGCCGGAGGCCCCTAATGTCAGAGCGGCTTCTTCTTCATCGCACCCTTGCGCTTGCATCACAGCGAGCACTTCGCGGGCCACCAGAGGGAAGGTAATGAACGTTGTCACAATCAAAATCCCTGGCACCGAAAAAATGATCTTCAGGTCGAGCGCTTGGAGCAGGGGTGCGAACCAGCCTTTGGCGCCGAAAAGTAGCACAAAAATCAATCCCGCAACGACCGGTGAGACGCTGAACGGCAGATCAATCAACGTGGTGAGCAAGCCCTTGCCGGGGAATTCATACTTTGAGATGACCCATGCGGCTGCCACGCCAAACACCAGATTGAGCGGCACAGAGACAGCGGCTGCCAGCAAGGTGAGCCGCATCGAAGACAGCGTCTCAGCGTCCGTAATGGCATCAAAATAAACGCCAAGCCCCTGCTTCAAGGCCGAGGAGAAAACGACCACGAGAGGAAGCAGCAAGACAACGCCCAGAAAGGCAGTTGCCCCACCGATCAAAAGGCGCCGCGCTAGGGCGCCGTCCTCAAGAGCCGCTCGTTCATGACGGTGGGAGCTAACGGCGACGCGTGAGACTGCACCACTCATCGTCTCTTCCCCATTCGTCGTTGGATCAGATTGATCGTAAGGAGCGTCGCGAATGAAACGCAGAGCATCACGCTCGCGATCACCGTCGCGCCCTGGTAATCATATTGCTCTAGCTTCGTAATGATGAGGAGCGGGGCGATCTCAGTCTTCAACGGCATGTTCCCTGAGATAAAGACCACCGAGCCATATTCCCCGATGCCACGCGCAAAGGCGAGCCCGAATCCGGTTAGAATGCTCGGATAAAGTGCCGGCAAGATCACCCTTGAGAACGTCGTCATGCGACTGGCACCGAGCACGGCGGCAGCCTCTTCAACGGACGGATCCAAGCCTTCCAACACGGGCTGCACGGTGCGCACGATGAACGGGAGGCCAATGAACGTGAGCGCCAAGAAGATCCCGAGTGGGCTAAACGCCGCTTGGATCCCAAGCTTGCTGAGCGGTTCACCAATCCAACCGGTGGATGCGTAGATCGCAGTGAGAGCGATGCCCGCAACGGCGGTGGGCAAGGCGAACGGCAAGTCGATGAGTGCATCCATCAGTTTTCTGCCAGGGAAGGAGTAGCGCACTAGAACCCAAGCCACCAAAACACCAAAAAAAACATTCACAACAGCCGCTGCCATTGAGGTGCTGAAACTCAACCGGTAGGCCGCCAGGGCGCGCGGATCAGTAGCGATGCGCCAGAATTCACTCAGCCCTAGGCCAGCTGCTTTGGCGATCAACGCCGACAGCGGGAGCAGCACCAGCAATCCCATGTACAGCAGCACAAAGCCTAGGGTCAGACCGAAGCCCGGTAAGACCCCACGCTTCGACCAGGATCCGGCTTGGACGCGTTTCGCCACGACTTCTCAATCTCGCCCTAGAAGTTAAAGAGCTATTGGCCCGGCGTGTAGATTTGATCGAACACGCCGCCGTCTGCGAAGTGCGTCTTTTGCGCTTTCGACCAACCGCCAAAGTCCTTGTCGATGGTGAGGAACTCGCTCTTAGGGAAGGTGGCTTCGTGTTGCTTGGCAACCTCGGCATCAGTGGGGCGATAGAAATGCTTGGCCCCGAGCTTCTGCGCTTCAGGGCTGTAAAGGAACTCCAAATACGCTTTGGCGACAGCCCCGGTTCCATGCTTGGCGGTGTTCCGATCAAGGACGGCCACAGGGGGTTCAGCCAAGATCGTCACCTTCGGGATCACCAGCTCGAATTCACCGGGTGCCAAGCGTTTCGTCGTGAGGAGTGCCTCGTTTTCCCAGGAGATCAACACGTCGCCAAGCTTTCTTTCCAGGAATGTCGTGGTGGCGCCGCGGGCCCCTGAGTCCAGAACGGGAACATTCTTGAACAGCCGCGCGATGAACTCGCGAGCCTTGCTGTCGCTGCCGTTGTTCTTGCGTAGCGCGTGCCCATAGGCCGCCAGGTAGTTCCAGCGTGCGCCACCGGACGTCTTTGGGTTGGGCGTGATCACTTGAACGCCATCACGCACCAGATCATCCCAGTCATGAATCTTTTTTGGGTTCGCCTTGCGAACCAAAAAAACAATGGTGGAACTGAACGGAGTGCTGTTGTTCGCTAGCCGCGACTGCCAACCTTTCGGCAAGATTTGCGACTTTTCGGCGATCGCATCGATATCGTAACCGAGAGCCAAAGTCGCCACGTCGGCCTCAAGTCCGTCGATCACGGAGCGTGCCTGCTTCCCTGAACCCCCGTGCGATTGCTTGACCGTCACGGTTTGGCCAGTCTTCTTTAGCCAGACTGCGCTAAATTGCGCGTTGATATCAGTGTACAATTCGCGGGTCGGATCATAGCTCACGTTCAAGAGCGAGATGGCCTTTGGGGGACTAGCCGCTGAACTCGCAGCGTTGCCGGCTGCGGGCGAGTCCCTGCGGTTGCAGGCGAAGCAAGCAAACAAGAAGGCGCCGAGGAGGCTGAGCTTTACAAGGGCTGCTAACTTGCGAAGACTTGCGATATACATGAAGCTGCCTTTCGTACTCGATCATTCTCTGAAACTAGGAGGTGCCGTCGACCAAAAAGCTCACGAGTTGGGGCGCGCTCTCCGGCGACCTCAGGCAAGACGTTTAGCTGGTAGCGAAGCTGAAGGCGCCCTTTGAGGTTCAGCGAAAGGTCGTTGCCTGTTTTGATCGTGATGCCATTGCCGGGTGAAGCCGGGGGGGAACGGCGCTAGCTGCATGCAGCGGTCCTGAGACGCTAGGAGTGCGGAAGTCACCAGTCCCCAAGAGGAAAACCGTGTCGTAACTGGCCGTAATCACTCATGCTTGTCCAAAATCTCCAGTGGGGTAAAGTCTATCAAGTAGGTAGACTGAGATGTATCCGACGCGGTTACTGCGCGCAAGCCAAAAAGGAATGGTGGGCTAGAAATGCGCTCCGATGAATCCGTTTTCGTATTCGCCCCCGTCGCCCCTCGTGTCTCGGCTGTCCAGCGCCGCGGGTGTCGGACTCTATAGATTAACCGCTTGCCGCGCTGTGCGCCGAGGATTGACGTCAGCGGCCAGCCGAGCCACCCTCGGGTGTTCGCATGCTGACCATGAAGACCAAGTACGCCTTGAAAGCCTTGGCGAGGCTGGCAGCACTTCCTCCTGATGAGCCCGCGCTTATTTCAGATTTGGCGACGCAGGATGAAATTCCAATGAAATTCCTGCAGCTTATTTTGAGGGAACTCAAGCAGCACGGCATCTTGCGCAGCCGAAAAGGGCGAGGAGGGGGCTACCTCTTGGCGCGGGATCCTCACGCGGTCACGTTGGCTTCTATTCTCCGAGTGATGGATGGCCCAATCGCTCCGGTCCCGTGCCTGAGCAAGACCGCCTATCATCGCTGCGAAGGTTGCGCCGACGAAGCAACCTGTGCGGTGCGCCTTGTCCTCAAGGATATGCACGACGCGACGCTGCGCGTACTCGAAAACACCACGTTGGCTGAGTTGGCCATGTTTTCCCGGCAAGCAAACGAGCCGGGGTTTGCAATTTCCCGGTACAGTATTTGAGCGGCTGCAGCTTCGGCTTTGCGGGAAGCTTCAAGCTTCTCGCAACTCTGTGTTCGCCGAATCCTCGGCAATTTCTGGTCGCGCCTGGCGACGAAACTGGCCCGGTGTCTGCCCGGTGAGTCGCTTGAAGGCCTCGGACAGCGTTTTGCCTTCACCAAAACCGCTCAATTCAGCCACCAAACGCAGCTTCAGATCGGTTTCCGTGAGCAGGCGCTGCGCTTCTTCCAATCGAAACTGAGACCACGCTTGCGCGGGCGTGGTTCCGATGCACTCATGAAAGCGACGCTCAAGCGTGCGGCGCGAGCAATGGAGCTTGATGCTCAGCTGATCGATACCTTCCGTATCGTGCAGGTGTGCTTTCATGTGCGTGAGAGCAGTAGCGACGACCGTATCTCCAGCCGCCATCGCATCGCTTGAACGGCGCGTGATCACACGGACTGGTGGGACGAGAATGTTGGTGGTTGGCGGATACTCGCCAGCCATCAGCTGGTCCAAGAGCTTGGCGGCTTCATACCCGATCCGAAGAGAACCGGTCTGGACACTGCTCAGTGGCGGATCAGCGAGCGCGCAGATCGCCGTGTCATTATCGACGCCAAGAACGGCAACATCGCCTGGAACTGCGATGGCACTGCCCTGGCAGCTTTCCGCGACCCTCCACGCAAAGTGATCGTGAGCACAAAATACACCGACGGGCTTGGTGAGCTTCAGCAACCAGTCCTTCAAAGGCCTCTCGTAGTGCGCTTCATACGCGTCTCCTTGCGCGTAAGGCCCACCATAGAAGACCTCACAAGAGTGGTCCGCGCGGGCCAATTCGTCGCGAAATCCTCGTAGTCGCTCATCGATCTGTTCGCCCGTTTCAGCGTAGTACGCGAAGCGCTTGTGGCCACGACTTAGAAAATGCTTTGCCGCCAGCACACCGACGGCAACATCATCGTTGCTGACTCGCCCTGCTCGCGGAAGCGTGTCCGAGTAGTGCATGTTGACGATGGGAACCTGTGTTCCTTCCAATCGCGCACAAACCTCCGGATCACTGACACTGATCAAGAGCCCGTCTGGGTTTCGTGACAACAAGCGATTCACACCGCTCAGCGTCTGATTGCCGTGGTCGAAGCTCCAAGGCTTCGTGGGCCTGGCGTACGCAGCAATCCCGCGCAAGGCCGATTCGGCAAAACCGCTGAAGCTATACAGGGCAATTCCGATCTTCATCACCGCAGCATACCTCCACTTTCAGTGTCGTTAGACACTTCGCAAAATCTCAAAGCTCGCTGTAAACCCTGGCGAAGACTCGAAGTCGCAAAATGGGTGCCCGTTGTCATAAAGTCGGATTGAGGCGTCGCCTTCACGCCTCTATGGTAGAGGCTGCACATCAGCTGTTGGCGCAATTCGCTGGGGGCTCGGCTTTTTCCTGAGATCACCGGGCAAAACGGCTGCGTTTGCGAAAATTCTCAACTGGTTCCGTCGGATGCCTGCCCAGGTATGCTGCACTCGACCTGTGCATGACGCGCGTGATGAGCGAGCGCCCAACCATGAACGTTAAGCAAACAATGGCGGCATCGAAGTAGAGGTCGGCAATGTTGACGACACCCTGTCGGAAGGCGAGGGCAATGAGCTTGCTGTACAAAAAATCAACAATCAAGTGCGGTGGAATGCAAGGCAAAGCAAGTTCCCCAGTGCTGTGGCCGCAAACAGTGTAGCCGTTACTCTGGAAGCGCCAGGGGAAGAGAGCCACCAAAGGCACACGAAGAATGATGCAGGCCCGGTGCGAGCCAGGGCGATGAGCAGAGGGGTGGGCAGCTGGCCTAACGGAGGGATCACCAGCTCGCCGATCACGTATCCGAGCAAAAACGCGAGGACCCCACACACGACTCGCCGCGAAACTGACCAAGCTTTTCGCTGAAAATAGAATAGCGACAGGCTAACTAGCAAGAATCCAAGCGATCCAACGATCCGATCGCGCTCCGGCGAATCAAGGGCACGGGCCCAAGTTGACAGGTGCGCCTTCTGGAAGGAATGCCGCCGCGAGGCCCTTGGTGATTAGGTCCACGGCGATAAGCATCGCACGCGGGAGCCCGCGGGCGGCTAGAAGATCGAATCCGTGCCGGTGGTTCCAGTAAGTTTGCGCGATGAAACCGGAACCGACATACCAATTCGGCAGCTGAAGTTCGTCGCTTGCAAGGATCTCTCGGAGGTGAGCGTTGTGATCGAGCACTTCGAGCAGGCTCGCGGCCTGGGCTTCCAAGGCCGATATTCGTCCAGGCGTCAAAAGCGGGGCGCCTTCAGTAGGGGGCGGTTACCCGTTCAAAGGTCATCAGTCTGAAGTCGTACAATACCTTTTCCTCAGCCAATCCGTTGTTATCAAGATAACCTGTGTGTATGCACCCGGTAGCTGCCCAAACCAGTCGGTTTCGGTCGATGTCCGCCCATTCCCAGTGGTCCTTTGCTATTGTCTGTCCACTAGCAGTGTTAATTAGGGCGTGTGTATCGAAGTAAATCCCCTTTCCGATGTCTCGGTTCCCACCTGCGTGGGCTAGCTTGCGCAGAATCCAGTTTTCCTTCACCTTCTTTTCAAATACGGTGACATGGCGGGCCTTCCCATCAGGATCGGCGCCTTTCATTTCCCAGCCATCACGTTGCAGGCGAATGAAGTATACGCCAAGGCACTCGCCTCCATAGGAATCGTGCCAGGGGTGGGCATGCACACGCCGCAGCGTGGGATCTTCCCGTTGCGTTTCATGACCGTAGCCGTCGTTCAACCAGTAGTCTTGCGCAGATTGGAACAATCCCCCGCCGTGCCAGCAATCGCCCTTGGCAAACAGAGAGACTGCTTTTAGGAACGGGGCGCGAGAAATTGCCGTCCAAGCACCTTTGGCGTTCGACGACCATCGGCCATTCATTGCGAAGTAGATCAGCTGTTCGCCGTCTGGAGAAAGATCCGATCTGCGTTCATAGATTCTTCCTTTGAGCCACTGTCCGAGTGTGAAACTGTCAGTGGCGCGATCCCAAAGCACAGTGGCGGTGTGGCGAGTGGGACCGCGACGGATCACAACCGAGCGTGGGGAATCGCGAGCGAGCAGAACATGGAGCCTGGGAAAGACCGCGTCAGCCACTTGGTCTAGCCAAGGTATCGCGGTTTGGCTGCTAGCACCAGTTTGGGCTCGGATGGCGAAGGGCAGCCGGATCAGCGCAACAAGATCGAGTGCGGGATTGGGCGAGGGCGAACTCCAATGTGACAAGGCCGCAGCTCCGCGCATCATGCCCAGCACCGCAAGGTTTCCCCCGGCGTGCATCAGGACCGGCACCACGATGGTTTCACTCTTAAGATGGGCCCAGCCAAGGACGAACCCGGCGAGCGCGTTGTCTGGGCTCGGGTTCCCATAAACGAAGTGCAAGGCTGCAAAGAGCACCCCACTCAAGAGAACCGTACGTGTTCGTCCTAAGATATTGATAGCCGAAACGCAGAGAACCACACGATAGATGGTTTCCTCAAGTAGCGGGGACTGAACGCACCAGGAGAAGATGCGCGACCCAATCATCGACCCCCGGAGGGGCCTCACCATCGAGCACGAGGTCGCTCCACTCGGCTGGGAAGATCAGCTTTTCCGATCTCCACCTGCAAGCCAGAAGAGAAATACCACCGTGGTAACGGCCGGGACAGTTGGAGCAGCCGGCTCTGCAGCTGAGACCCACAAGGCTCCATGGCTCAGCAGGAAGTCGATCGTGATCGCACCAAGACCAGCGATGGCTGCCGCGGAAATCTGCGTGCGAGTTTCTAACGCGCGTCCGATGGCGGAGGTTGTTCCCACAGGCATCAGCGCGGCTCGTGAAGCGTGAGGTGAAGGACTCTTGAGAACCCGCGAAAGTCTACATCGGTCGATAAAATAGCAGCGTTTCTGTGGTGCGCCGCGGCACAAATCAGGAAGTCGGTGTTGGACCCCTGAAGTCCCTTGGCCCGGCACCGGTTAAAGCAGGCGGCGGCGTTCTCGAAGTCCCCGACGTCAAGTGGCACCTCAGGAAATGCGCGTAGCGTATCGCGTAGCTTTTGGAAATATGCTGTTGTCCGAATTCCGCACAGCAGCTCTTGTCGAATTGCACCGAGCATGAGCACTCGGCCTTCGCGTATCAGCTCAGCCAACTCTTGTTCGGCGGGCGTCCCTTTTGGTGTGTTGCGACGGAGCGCCAAAGACCACACAGACGTGTCGACGATGACGTTCATTTGCGACGACGCTGAGCTTTGTAGTCATAATTGGGGTCGACGTCGATCTTGCCGAAGAGACTCAGAATCTGCTGCTGCTTGCGTCTTTGAATGTACTCGTTAAGCGCCTCGGTGACAGTCGCCTTCTTTGTCTTCAATCCGCCGACTCGCCGCGCCTCCTCAAGCAAGGCATCATCGATCGCAAGGTTCGTCGCCATGTGTGGAATATTACACATAGAAATGTGTGGTGCAAGCCGTCGGGAAAGGCTCATTGGAGCTTGAAAAGACCTTGAGGAGGACGCGCGGGCAAGCTGCCCCCCCTCGTCCGTCCTCGGCTCACGATTAACGTCTGCGTCTGAACAATCTTGAGCAAACGTGCCTGCGGGCGGCCGGTCTCCCCCAAAGCCACGCTCGACTTCGCTCGGCGCGGCCGGGGGAAACCCCTCACAACTAAGCGATAACACCTAGAAAGTCGCACCGGTTCACAGACGAAGATCGCCTGAGTCGGGGTGGGAATGGCGAACGAGAGGAGCTCGCGTGCCCGCTATGATCGAGCCGGAACGCTGAGCTAGGGCTTGCCGAGATCTTTGACTAGAGATGCTCTTCGAGTAAATTTCCTAGGTCGCAACGACTGTCACGGATGTTTGCGCAACAGGTCAACCATTGGAACGGAAGCCGGGGGTGGCAGCAAGATTTGTGTCGAAGTTGGCAACATCGCCGATGGTGCCCTCTCGCTGCAAGAGCAGCAGCGCGGCGTCGTTGAAATTGAGCACGCCGCCAGATGCCTCGGTAGCATCGATGATGTGTTCGAACAACTCGGCTACGGCGTCGTGCACGAACGTGATGAGGGCACCTTCGAGCCAAGCGCGCACTTGATCGCAAACACGTCTGAGGTCCGGGGGAGTGGACTTCCTTTGCGTGGCCCGCCGACAAAGGGCTGAGACCATCTCCGCACCATAATATCGAGCATGACTGGCTGATCGCCGCTTTGCTGCAGCCGGGTGAGCATTGCGGTCGAATGCAAATGCAATGAGTCGTTCTGATCGAGCAGCCCCACAAGCACGTTCGCATCCAGAACGATCTCAGACATCGTAGCTGGCGTTGGTGTGCTCGACCGCATCGCCACCCATCGAAACCGTTCCACTCGCTCTCCACAGCACGTTCCAGGGGAAAGGCTTCAGCTCAACCGTTGTGCGGCGCCTGCTCCGCGCTGCACGGATCACAAGCTCACGATCCTCGTTGCTCAAATCCGCCAGCCTCTCGACGAGTGGCTGCAGGTGCTGTGGTACCCGCATAGATACGGACGGCGAAAGGCTCGGGGGCGACATTCGGGCAGTATAGCCCCTCACGGCCACTTCTGCGGACACTATTCACGAATGGCCTCGCGGGATGCGCCCTATCTCTTCCTTGAGCGTCGGGCTTGCCTCCGGGCAGTTATTCTCGAATCTGGCGCTCAGCAAGCGTAACCGACGTACTCGTGCATCGCTTCGGCGGGAGCGCGGAGATTCTTTCGGCAGGCGGTCCATGCGTCAGGTTGAGTTTGCCACCACGCTTCAGTTTTTGGATCGGGGGAGGCTCCGGGCAGTGTCTCAATGTTGCGGCTGAACGTTCCGATGAGTTCCTTGTCCGCACTGAATGCTGCAGAGGCGAAGCTCAACATGGAATTGGGCCCAGGGATTGGGCCATCCGCTTCGACGTCGGTGCTCACGTAGATTTCGGGTGTCACGTCGCGCCTTATACTCAAAGTTGCCGATCCGTGGGTCCAACGCCCAGATGTCGCAAAAGGGGTGCACGTTGTCCAAAGATCGGATTGAGGAGTCAGTTTCGCGCCTCTATGGTTGAGGCTCAACACCGACTGTTGGCTCAATTCGCCGGGGGGCTCAATTCTTTCGGGAGATCTTCATGCAAAAACGGCTGCATTTACGAACATTATTAGCTGGTCCCGCCAGGTGCCTGCCGATCTTGGGTCTGGCCCTCAATCTTACGGCGTGCAGCACGTCATTGGATACCAAACGTGGGCGCAGCGCCGGAAGCCCGACTCCAGGGTCTTCGGCGACAACTGGCACGGAACCAATGGTTCCAGGAGCAACAAGCGGCTCACCTGCGGTGGATCCCAACGCTCCACCCACCACAACCACTGTGACTCCCCCTACAGGCCCCGCGCGCGGCGTGTTGCGGTTGCTGACGAACGAGGAATATCGAAACACAGTCAAAGATGTGCTGAAGCTTGGCACTGTTCCAACCGACACACTCCAGACAGAGTCTCGTTCTGAGAGTTACAAGAATTTCTCTGATGCGCTCAGTGTGTCCAACACGTTGGGCGGCCAATACGCCAATCTCGCCAAGCGTGTAGCTGCTGAGATCACGGACTTTCAAGCGTTAGCGCCGTGTGCCCAAGGCGCAAGTCCGAGAGACTGCGCGAACACATTCGTACGTAGTTTTGGCAAGAATGCGTTTCGCCGGCCGCTCACTGAGGCCGAGGTCCAGGGTTACCTCACGATGTTCGACGGTGAGCTCACCCGAACCTCGTACAACGAGGGCATTCGCTTGATGGTGGAGGATGTTCTCCAGTCTCCGAATCTGCTCTACCGATTCGAACTGGGTACACCCGCTGGCAGCACACGGGTACTCGACTCGTATGAAACAGCGACGCTCTTGTCGTATATGCTCTCAACGACAGCGCCCGATCCGGAGCTCTTGGCAGCTGCTGACGTCAAAGCTCTGGGCCCAGCGGAACGCGAGTCACAAGCCCGCCGCCTCCTCACGCTTCAACCCGCCAGAGACGCAGTACGGAGCTTCGTGCGTCAGTGGACCCAGATCGACGCCATCACTTCGATCAACAAAGACGCCGCCATTTATCCCACTTTCACTCCGGAGCTTTGGACCTCCATGATCGTTGAAACCAATCGCTTCATTGATTCCGTGATCTGGGAAGGTGACGGAAGCTTCAAGACATTGATGACGAGTTCAAGCTCATTTGCGGATGGTCCGCTTGCCGCGCACTATGGGACAAACACCAATTCACCCGCGGGTACACTCGTACCGGTCGCGCTCGATCCCAGTCAGCGCATGGGCCTGCTCACTCAAG
This sequence comes from uncultured Polyangiaceae bacterium, assembly GCA_964609655.1. Lineage (GTDB taxonomy): Bacteria > Myxococcota_A > Polyangia > Polyangiales > Polyangiaceae > JBBRRP01. The sequence continues at coordinate 12,442 of CAZSUA010000127.1, forward strand.
GTTCGGTGCTTGGGTCACATTCTAAGGCGGGAGAGTCTTTCCCCATCGCACGTGGCAAGTTGGTGCGAGAGCGGTTTCTTTGCCAAAAGCTCCAACCTCCGCCGGCTGCGTTGAAGATTGTGCCCGTCGCCGCTGACCCCAATCGCACGGCGCGCGAACGCTTTGAGGCTCACTCATCCAACCCGGGATGCGCGGGGTGTCACTCGCTCATCGATCCAGTGGGCTTTGGCCTTGAAAGCTATGACGGCGTCGGTCAATTCCGTACCATGGACAATGGGAAGCCGATCAACGCCGCGGGCATGTTGACTGCTACCACGGATATCGATGGGCCTTTCACTGGCGTGGAGCTCTCGCAGAAGCTCTCCACTAGCAAGGAAGCTCAGGATTGTTTCTCGCTGCAAGCCATGGAGTGGGCGTTTGGCCGCTTCACGCTGAAGAACGATACCGATCGCGCCCTGGCGACTGCGATCACCACGCAGATGCCCGCGGGCCTCGACGTGAAGGAAGCGCTGATAGGCATCATCAAGAGCGACGCCTTCACTACCCGCAGCGCTCAATAACGCAGACCCATGTTTTAGGCGCGAAAGGAATATCTGAATGTCAAATAGCCAAGTGAAGCGACGCACACTCCTGAAGCAACTCGGCGCGGCTTCGTTCCTTGCCGTGCCTGTTTTCCGCATGGCGCTTGCGGAAGCGCAAGCGCAAACCACCGCTCCGAAGCGGCTACTGCTTATCCAGTTCCCTGGCGGTTTGCCACACTACGTCGATCGACGAGAAGAGGTTGACTATTCCTGGACCGGAGCCATGTCGCCCTTGATGTCGCTTGAGCCTTACATCACGTTCTTCAAGGATATTCAAAGCAAGGCGGTCCAAAGGATATTGGCCCAAGAGCAGAGCGATACACACGGCGGTGGCACACGGAGCATGTTCACGGGTGGCGACTTCAAATCGATGGGGCTTTACAGCATCGATCAGATGCTCGCGGAGCAAATTGGCAACAAGACTCGCTTTGATTCAGTCCAAATTGGCGTCGGTACGGACGGAGGCGAAGGGCAAGAGGGACTCTTTCAAGGTCTGGGAAATCGGCGTTGCATCTTCAAGAACGGTGCTGAAGTCAAACCCGATCAAGACGCCGCCGTGCTCTTTGCTCGACTCTTTGGCGCTGCAGCTGCCACGCCCACCGCGAGCGGCTCTTCCAATACACAACTCTTGCTCGACGCACGAAATCGGTACGCGAGAGGCAAGAGCCTTCTGGACCACTTGATCGGACAGGTCACCGACATCAAGGGCCTGGCCGGCTCGCATGAGCAAGCCAAGTTGGACCAGCATTTGACAGCGCTTCGCGAACTTGAACGTGGGCTCCAGGATCCAGATGCAGCAGGAAGCAGCGGCGGCGGTGTGCCCATGCCGAGCGCAGCTTGCGCCAGCCCGTCTATAAATGGGGGCGCCGATTTCCCGAAGGTCGCGGCGGACATGACCCAGATTGCCTATCAAGCGATCAATTGCGACTTAACACGGATCTTAAGTTTTCAATGGTTAGGTTCCGGCGATCAAGTTCAGACCTTCCCATGGGTGAACGTGAACGACACACACCATGGGTTGGAGCACGGATCAAGTGACCCCGATGATCCAAAAATGCGCGAGCGATTTGTGGTCGTTCAGCGCTGGATCCTCGAGCAAGTCGCTACGCTCATGAATCTGCTCAAAGCCACCGCCGACGTTAACGGGAACTTGCTAGACAACTCCATTTCAGTCGTTACTACGGATATGTCCACAGGCGATCATGAGCCAGACCCGTACCAGATCTTCCTCATCGGCAAAGGCGGAGGTGCGGTAACGCCAGGCCGCACGCTCTCAGTGCCAGGAAGAAGCCACAATGACCTCTTGATCAGCGTCGGCAATGCCATGGGCGGGAGTATCACCACGATCGGTTATCCCGAATTTTGCACGGGGCCCATCGCGCTCACTGGAGGCTAGAAGAGCGCCCAATTAGGGTTCCAGCCTTTGACGCCTGTCGTGGCCATGGACGTGTTGACGAGCGTTGAGGTTAACGCCTCGGACTCCAGCGACGGGGCCGCTTTCGTCGTAAGGGTTGGCGACGGACAGAGCGATGGAGACAAGCAAACGGAGCGGGGCAGGGCCAGCACGGTCCCCGGAGG
>CAZSUA010000128.1:0-14549 GCA_964609655.1 uncultured Polyangiaceae bacterium
AGATCGATGGCGTCTTCGATGGTGACGCCCGCAACCACACGCCTGCCGCGTCTTGGTGTGACGAGGCTGCGCGACAGGATATTGCCAGCGCCTGCGAGGCGCTCAAGCTCAACGAACGCCTTCACGTTCATCTCAGGGGTTTCGGACCACTTGCATTCGTAGAGCCGCAGCTTCTCACCCTGCGGAATCACGAAATCGACTTCCGTGCCCCAATGATCTCGGTAGAAGTACACGTTGAGGGGTTCGCAACGGTTGGCGTAGCGACGCACCAATTGCCCGAGCACAGCCGTCTCCCAGATGGGGCCAAGAAGCGCACTTCCGCGAAGGGCCTCGGCGCTGTCCAGTCCGCACAAGAAGCACGCAAGGCCCACGTCGTCGAAGTAGAGCTTCGGAGTTTTCACCAGACGTTTGCCTAGGTTGCGGATGAAGGGCTGCACCAGCCGCACGACGTTGGAGGCTTCCAGCACGGCCAACCACGCGCGAATCGTGTTGGGGCTCTTCCCAACATCGGAGGCGAGGCTGTTCATCGACAAGAGTTGGCCCGTTCGGAGTGCGCACAAGCGCAGGAAGCGATCGAAGTCGCGTAGATCGCGCACGTTGATGATCTGACGCACATCCCGCTCGAGATAAGTGGCCACGTAGTCAGCGTAGTAGCGACGTGGGGACAGGTCGCGAGCGACGAGTTCAGGATAACCACCTCGCCATAGCCACGGCACGACGTCGGCACCTGAAATAGGCTTCCCCAGGTGGCGTTCGATCTCGGCCAGCGAGAGCGAGTGCAATTCGACGATGGCAATGCGCCCCGACAGGCTCTCGCTCACTCCCCCCATCAACTCGAACTTCTGTGAACCGGTGAGGAGATAGAGTCCATCACGATCGCGATGTTTGGCCAGCTCCACCTTTAGGTATCGGAATAGTCCCGGTGCGTGCTGAACCTCGTCGATAATGAGTGGTGGCGGATGCCGCGCCAGGAACTGCTGACCGTTGTGTTCGGCCTCATCCGCCAGCGCCGGCAGGTCGAGGCTGACGTACTGATGGTTCGAAAACGTTCGTTCGAGGAGCGAAGTCTTACCAGTCTGGCGGCTCCCGGTGAGCAACAAGGCTGGCCGTTGGGCATGCAGGTGTCGGAGTGGACCGTGAATTTCTCTTTCAAACCACACAGTTGGGCAATATGCAATTAGGTTGATGAAATTTCAAGAAGTATTTTGCGTGACATAATTGGCCGGGGCTCGAGCGCTTCGCCTGGGTCCTTACCTGGTATTATTCCTCAGCGAACAAGCGAGCCAGTGCCACTCGGACAGCTTCGCGCAGTTTCGCATTGTCCTTAAGCAGAGCGGGCTTATCTACCAGATTGTTGCCATCGCGAGTAGCAGCGACCTCGATACCACCAGCGCTATCGAACAGCACCTTGCCCTGGCGGTCCGTGATACGCACGTGCAATGAAAGCGCCGGTAGCGTGCCGGAATAGGTCCCGGACCAAAAACGCTCACCGAAGGAAGCGACGTCTTCCTCGACGCCGTGCCATCGAACGACATCTGATTCCATCGGAGCATGAACCAAGAGCACCTCCGTCTCGAGCACAGCATCGACATTCAGCTCGGAGACAACTTGCTGGTGACACCTCCAACGTAGCTTAGCTTCCTTGGCTTCGTCGAGGCGTCCGTTATCGGCACGGTACAAGCCTCCCATGCTCGCAACGCCAGATTTCCAGCAGGTTTGCCAGGCAGCATCAGACATTAACCTGAGACCGCGTGGCGCCAGCGCGGCTGCTGTAAAAGAACCCACCTTGTTCGCGAATTCACGAGATCCCGGCGAGTCGCTACTCAGAACGGGAGCATACGCCACCGTTCGCACCTGGCTAAAGAAAGCCTCGCGTGAGACTGAACGCGATGGATACTGGAGCGTCGCAGGTGTGCACGCTGCGGCGGATAGGAGGAACACCAACAGAGGAAGGGCAAGCTTCATGGAAGCTCGGGACTAGCCGGGCTCACGCGCCCGCGCAAGATGGCAAAGATGCGCTCTTGCCTGGCATTTGGCCATGACTATCAGGGACGGTGCGGAACCCTCGCCGAGCGAGCCGACTTCAGGCCATACTGAAAACCCTGCTGGGGTGGCTCCGCTCCGCTTAATCTATGAAGCTCAACGACACCGAACACGAAGGCCCCTTTCTTGCCATCGACGGCCCCTACTGCCCCTGGATCCATCTTGCCGATAACTACGCGCGGGGTAGCTGGCGGTTGGAACAACGGATCCTGCCGTATTACCTGTTGGTGGTGAGTTACGACGGCAGCGAAGAAGTCGTGATTGGCAAAAAGAGGTGGGTGATCGCGAAAAACGAGGGCTATCTCATCCAACCGGGTATTTTGGTAGATAGTCTCGGATCCGCGAAGGGTAGCCGACCTTGCTGGTTGCATTTCGATGTGAGCTACAGCCCACGCAGAATCGAGCAACGAGACATCTATCCTTTCGATTCCACCCTCGTAGGGCGCGCCCACCTGTTGCAGCCGAGCAGCCAAGCGGTTTGGGGGGTTGAGCTTCCGTTGAAGATCCCCAAGGCGTTGCAGGCCATGTTCGCCCGACGCCTCGATCCCTTGGTCAATCTATGGCGGGGCCAGGACCCACACGACCAATTTCAGGCTAACAGCGAGCTTGCCAGCTTGCTTGCTATCTGGGTGCGAAACCAGACCCTTGAGTCCAATCTCAGCCGCGGCTCGAAGCCTCATCTGGCCCCGGAGACTCGCATTCGTCGCGCCGAAGACATTGCGCACACCAGGCTGAGTCACGGATTTTCAGTCGATGAATTCGCCGCGGCCGCTGGCTTACACCGAGCGCAGTTTACGCGCGTGTACCAGAAGCTACGCGGTAAAAGCCCGGGGCAAGCCCTGGGAGATATGCGGTTGAGCGAAGCGGAACGACTGCTGGGCAATACGAACCTCAGCGTTCTTGAGATCGCCAAGCTCGTGGGCTACCCATCCACCACGGTCTTCGGACGCTTCTTTGCCAACCGTCACGGTGTGAGCCCAACGAAATGGCGCCAGCGCTAACGTCACTTAGACAAACAGCTCGGGCATTCGCCCTGAAATCTCGCCCAAAGTATCGGTTTGCAAGCCGACGGCCTGCATGGCGCTGATCGTCACGTTGAGTGGGTGCTTCTTATTGGCAGGTACGTGGTGGCCGCGTTTGAGTCCACCAGCACCGCCCGCCATTAGCATCCACATGTTATCACCCGTGTGCGGCTCGCCGTTGTCGTCGCCGCCCTCAAACAGCAGAACCATGGCGGTATTGTCGAGGACCGAGCCCGTGCCTTCGGGTGTATTTTTGAGCAGCGTGACCAGCTCGGCAAACACTTCCACATGCCAGCCCGTCGCATCGGAGGTCTGTTCGGGAGTGCCACCGCCGTGGCCAAGCTCGTGCAGATCCACCACTTTCTCCATCTTGAGCAGAGGCTGCGCGTCCATGCAGCACTGCGCGTAGGTCATGAGTAGCGTTGAGGTGCGAGTGAGGTCGCAGGTGAACGCCATGTGGATCAAGGAATTGAGCAGCTTGGCTCTTTCGCGCTCGTTCGAGTAGCCCACGACGCGATCTCCGTAGTACGCCTCGGAGGTGGTGGGATCGGCGCCCGGGCGCGGTAACGCACTGCAGCTTAAGGTGGCACCCTGGAATGTGCTGGAAATTCGCAGCTCCAGCGCGCGGATCTCGTCGTAATGGCGTTGCATCCTTTTTCGATCGGCATCGCCCAAACGATTGAGCAATAGGAGGCTGCGTTGGGAAACTTTGTCGAGCACGCTCTCGTCTCGCAACAGGCGAGCTTGTTCGGCTGGGTCCCGCATCATGCCTGGCATCGCGGTCGGTGGCGTGAAGCCTGTGAAGAGGCTGTCATAGGCAAGCATCGGGCTCGGCTGGGGTGGGTTCGGCTGCAGGCTGCCCTGCGCGGTCTTTCGCATCGACATGGTGCCGGCCTTGGCATTCTCGCGATAATTGCGCAGCTGAACGCGATACTCGAGGGAGCGAAAGCGAGAATTGGCGGCGGTTAAGTCCGCAACCACCTGATCGGAGGTGACACCTTTCGGCGTCGGGTTGCCATCATTCGGATTGGAAATCCCCGCAAGCAACGGACTATTCGTGCAATTGTGGAAAGAACCCGAGCCTCCGCCGTAGCTGCCCGGGCCGTTGGGCGGGAGTCGAAGATCGGTGATGATGGTGACGTCGTCTTTCGTGGCCCCAAGCGGCAGGAGGGTTCGCTTGAGGTCGTAGTTAGGACCGATCACGGTGGGTGTCGAGAATTCTCCGCGGGCACAGGTAACGCCTCCCCAGCCCACAAAGAAGCGTTTTGGAACCACGGCGGCTTGTGCGCCAGCGCCCTTGCCGACCATCGCCTCAAGCCAAGGTAAGGCAATCACCGCACCCGCAGAACCGAGCAGCACCGAACGACGAGAAAGCGCTTTGGTCTTCATGGCATCACCTGCATTGTGTAGGGTTCAATTGTTCTGTAGCGGAACGAGCCACTGCCGAGCCATGCGAGAAGCGCTTCGCGCAACGAGAATTGCGTGCTGTCGAGATTCTTTCTTAGCGCGGCGAGGGCAGGAGCATCTTCGGCGCTCTTCGGGCGCTGCACGGCGAACTGCATGATGTGGTCAGTGAGGCACTGGCCCAGCTGGTCAGACTTCACGAGCAGCTGGCCCAACTCGGCGGGCCCCTTGAAAGTGCCAAGGCTTGGGAGTTGTCCGGTGCCAGCGATCGTACATTCGGGCTTGCCCGGGTCAGTGGTGCGGAAACTGCCTTGGGTATCGTAATTCTCAAGGCCAAAACCAATCGGATCCATTTGGCTATGGCAGCCGGCACACGTGCCGGTAGCGTGGGCCATGTAGCGATCTGATTTGCAGGTGGTGCCGCCCATCCCGACGGCGGGTACCTCCGTGCTCACGCCTGGCGGAGGTGGAGCGACGTGAGTGCATAGGAGACGCTCAAGAATGAATTTTCCGCGCAGCGTCGGACTGCTGTCCCCGTTTTTGGCGCCGCTCGAGAGCAGAGCACCTTGGGAGAGAATGCCGGCTCGCGTCGCGTCGGGATAGGTGACCCACGAGAACCCGGGAGCTGCAGGTGCGGGCAGGCCGTAGATGGGCGCCAGTTCCTGATCCACGTAGGTTTCAGGGGAGGTGAACAAATCGAACCAGGGTGCTCCCTTCTCGAACACGACGCGCGTCACCAACGCATCTGTTTCGGTGCGGTACGCAGTATTCAGCGCTGGGAGATGGGGCAGCTCTTCGTAGCCTAGCCAGAGCGAGTGGAAGCGGTTGATGCGAGCTACCCCGCGTGGATCGGCAAGCAAACGGGTCGCTTCTGTGAGAAAGCCACCGGCCGTACCGAGCGCGCCTGTTTCGACGTTGGTGAGCAGTGTATCATCCGGTGTTTCGCCCCAAAGCAGGTAGGAAAGACGGGCTCCGAGCTCCCAATCCGTGAGCGATACCGCTTCGGGCATGCCTGCTACCGGGCTGCCGATCTCGGTTCGGTATACAAATTCGAGATCCTGCAACATGGCTTGGATCAGCATGCTGATGCCCACGAAAAAATCGTTAGCCTGCTGAGCTGTGGGAAGAAAGCTCACGAAGTCGGTGACTTCAGCCGCCGACAGCGGCCGATGCAGCGCTCGCCGCCCGAACTTTTCTACAAAGCTTCGAAAGCACGCTTCGTCGGCTGGGCCCACGGGCGTGCAGCCGACGAGTGCAAGCCTCTGCGCTGGCGTGGCCAGAGCCTTGTCGGCTGCCTGCCTAGCCACGAGGCCTAGGCCCTGAATCAAGGCGCTCGAAGGCGCTTGAAACGAAGGCTCGTTGTCGAACGGCACGAACGCATCCCGCGGTAGGGCTTCAACTTCCGCTGTCATGTCAACGCCCAAGAGCGACTGAACGCTCGCCACGTATTCCGCGCGGGATTGGCGCGCAATGCTGGTGGGGCCCAGCGGGACTACACCCACCGGTAAAGGAATTGCGGGCTGTCCCGGGCCCTGGGTGGGAGCGACAGTGCCCGGAGTTGTGGGAGAAACGCCAGGCGTGGTCGGAACATCTGGCACTTGGCTCCTGTGCTTCGCGTTGTCTTGCGTGCTGGCGCAGCCCGCGCCTAAGAGACTGGCGGCAATCAGTACGCCGCCAATCGAACAGCCGAAACGTTGGCGAGATGGAGCGAGGGCACGCCATTCCGAGCGTGCGGCAAATCTTCGAATGGGCATGACACTTCTCCCGTGCGCAGGGCCTATGTCCGATTAAGGTACGTCTGAGTCTCTATTCGGGCAACTCGTATTTTCTGCCACGGGATTCAGATAATGCGTCACCGAGTCATGAATGAGCGCGGTGATAAGCACGATTCGTTCACAAGAGCACCATTGTGTCAAAACCAGCGTCTAGTTGGGTGGTGCGCGGAGCCGCGGTTTGAGCTGAGATAGTGTCATTTATGCACTTTTGAGTCTCAGGTGAACGCCGTGCAGTGCGCGTTATTAGCGTGGTCAAACAGATCGCAAACTCAGAATAACTACTGTGTTTCATGTTGAATCTGAGTGAATGGCGACGTGGTGAGGCCTCCGCACACGCACAGTTCAACGCTCGTTCGGCAGAGCAATGTGGTGGGGTCCTGTGTCCGATTTCATCAGGCCGCAAACGCTCAATTTTCTGAGCGTTTTCCAGTTTGCGGCGGGGCGGTCTCTGATGGCTCGGAGGCAGATTCTTGCTGGCCCTTTTCGTCTCAATCGAAGAACGCTTTGGCGGGAGGCTGTTTGTGTTCTCTTTCCGCCGCCTTGGCGTGCTACCCTGCTACTGTATTCGGGACGTTCGGAGTTGTTGTGTATGCAAACCCCACCGTTTTCAGCGTTTTACGCAGTTGGCCAATACGGAAATGCCGCGGGGGACCAGAATGGCTGAGCCGCTTGCTTCGCTAAAGTCCTTTCCGCTGGACACCTTCCCAGTCGTGGATCACGTGCCGATGGCCGTACATGGCCACGGGAACTATTGGGAGCTCGTGGTGGTCACCGGCGGATCCGGGAAGCATCTTTTGGAGCACGACTCCTTCGAGATCTCCCTGGGGGATGTGTTTGTGATCCCAGCGGGGACGCTGCACGGTTACGCGGAATGCAAGCAGCTCGGGCTGATCAACGTGCTGTTTGACCCACGCCGGCTGTGGCTGCCTGAGCAACACCTGCGCCAGATACCGGGGTATTCGGCATTCTTCATGTTTGAGCCGGAGCTCCGCGTTCGCCATGGGTTTGAAAGTCGGCTTCATCTAGAAGGAGGGAAATTGGCCAGGCTGTGCGAGGCACTCGAACGGCTGCGGGTCGAAATTGGGTCGAAGTCGCCTGGCTTCGAAGTCGCGAGCACCGCTATTTTTTGTGAAATGTTGGTGGACTTGGCCCGGCTCTACACCGGCATGCCCGCTGTTACCTCGCAAGCGTTGGTACGTCTGGCAGGAGTCCTCGAGTGGTTGGAAGCGCATTTTGCGGGAGTCATCAACGTCGAGCAGTTAGCCGAAGAAGCGCACATGTCCCGAAAGACGCTCGAACGCTGTTTTCGAGAGTGTTTCGATATGGCTCCGATGCAGTATGTGAATACGCTGAGAATTCGCAAAGCCGAACAGTTTTTGCGTGACACCGATCTTAAAATCTCAGAAATCGCCCCCCGTGTCGGTGTCGAAGGCGCGAACTATTTCGCACGGCTCTTCCGAAAGCACACCGGCGTGGAGCCACGCACGTATCGGGCCCAATATCAGGCGTTTACTGCGGCTTGAGCAAAGGTTATCATTCTGAGCTGCTGGCGGAGCAGGCTCAAGGCCTAGGCGAGCCGAACGTTTTCAGGCTTCGACGGCATCTGTGCCCTTTGCTTTGTTGAAAAAACGGGCAACGAACGTGTCAAAAATTATTTGGGCTGGGTGGAAGATAAGCGGTGGAATGATGGCCAAGGGGTACTTGCTGGCCATCACGCCCGACCAGACGGCAATCGCCACAGGCAGGCTCTTTTGGGATGTTACAAACGCGGTTGCGAGTGTGACCTTCTCACTCATGCGCCACACACTACGCCCCAGGTAATAGGCAGCTCCGAGCAGCAGGCCGTGCACGAGCAGTGCGGGCCAGAGCAGCCCGAGTACACGCATGAAAGAGAGCGCACGGATCGATACGGAGAAGGGCGACAGCGAGGCGAACACCGTGAGCCCGAGCAGCAGCACGGGCCCGTGCTTCCGAAGCTCGACCGAGCGCTCACCCAGGCCAGGAAACCGCGCGCGGAGGAAGACTCCTACGAGCACCGGCAAGAGGATAAAAAACAGCAATTTTTTGGCTAACGCCAGCTGATCGAGGGGGTAAATCGCGCCGAGCGTCCAACCCAAATTCAAGGGCAGGCTGAGGATCCCAAGTGCACTGACGAGTACCGTCAAGAGCAGCGCCGTCGCAGCATCACCACCCGCTCGAGTCGCCACCACAATGCCACTCACGATGGTGGGGGTGGAGCAGCAGATCAGAATGAAGCCAACTCGATCCGCGTCGTCCCAGTGCATGCTGCGAATCAACACGTAACCGAAGAGTGGCCCGAGTCCGTAGGCCACCAGCGTTCCCCAGACGGCAGCGCGACCGAGCTCAGCTCTGTTCTTGAAGGAGTGCACCTCTAGCCCGAGGCCTTGAAGGACAAAGATAACAATGACGAAGAGCTTGGAGATGCCGAATGATTCCAGGAAGAGCCCGAGAGCAGGGGCCACCGCCGCAAGCAGCGTCGCTAGCGTGACCGCGAACATCAACAGGTTCTTTTTGATGAAATCTCGCACGAAATCCTTGCCTGTGTTGGACCGACACCTTTCCAGTCCGACCTCGCCCTTCAGAACGCGACATCTAGGGAAGCGAGGTAGGTTCGGCCATTTTGGCGCAGTGCGCGTTGCGTGAACTCAGGACCTACTGGGAGGCTATAGCGCCAGTCAAACGCGTTGTAGACGCCAAAGGCGTAGCGCAGGCCGTAGCGTTCTTCCTCACCGCTCAGCACCACGTCCCAGATTGCCGCTGCTGCGCTTTCTTTCTGGGGATCAGCGTCAACATCTTCATTGCCGTCGTAACGCGAGCCCTCGAGTGTGAGCCTTGAACCGAGCGTCAATGCGCGAGCCATGATGGGCACGGCGCCCCTCACGCTGGCTGAGTGTTGCGGAGCATTCTCCACGCGACGCTTGCTCGGATCGTCCCTGAGCTTCAGCAAATCCGAGAGTTTCTCTGACGCAACATAGCGTGAGTTGGCGTACCCATAGCTGGCGCCGAACATCCAGCCCTGGCGCCAGTCGCGCCGAAATCCGAACTCGCCGCCTAGGACAACGAGGGGCGTAGCCGAGTTGTCGTAGTACAGTGGCTCGGTGGTGTCGCCCGCTCCGCGGGTCACCACCAAGTTCGTAATATTGTTGGCGTAAGCCGAGAAAAACCCCGTGACGGTTGGCGAGAATTCATGTGAATGTTCGACCTCCAACGAATAGATGGATTCGGGTCGGAGCGGCCTCTTAGGCAAGACCTGAGTCAGGCCGCCGTCGTTGTAATAGAGCTCGTAGATGCTGGGCGCGCGAAAGGCTTTTCCGGCGATAAATTTAAGATTGCCGCCCACATAAGGCGTTAGGATCAACGCGGCGCGTGGATTCAAGGACGCTCCGAAAGTGGAGTAGGCGTCGAGTCGTGCGCCGAGCGACAAGCGCACGGTCTCAGAGGCGACGGCATCGGCCACAAAATAACCACCGCCGAGCTGGTAGTTGCAAGACTTCTTCTCCACAGGATCGATGCCGCAGCCGTTTAGGAAGTAAGCGCCGCTGTTTTCCGCTTTCTGATCGACCTGGAAGTGAAGCTGGCCTTCGCCGCCCACGATCAGCCGCAAATTCGGCGATGGGCTCCAGCTGAGCCGTTCTTCAAGCCCGGCCCAACTCCCTCGGAACGTGTCTGTTTCTACGCCCCCGTCGGCAGCACTGCGCGCGTAGTAGCCAGTAAAACGATAGTGGTTGGCGTGGATGCGCGTCATGAGGCGGAAGCCTGGCGCGATTTGTGGCTCAGCCTTGGCTTCGATGAAAAGGCGCGAGTCCAATTGACGAGTGCGGGTATCGCCGGGCGTCGTTTCGTACTCACCCGTCGGCAGGTGCTTTTCGTGGCTGTGGGCAAACCACTGCACCGTCCAGTCCTTGTTGTAATACCGGCCTTGCAGCATGCCTCCCTGGAAGCCGTCTGCATCGCGCACATTGCCGTTGAATCCTGGATCATCGGGCGGATTTGCGGGGCGCTCCAGTTCGGGAAAGTAGAAATCACGTCCGTTGCTGCGAGCTGTCGACACGCTCGTCCAGATCCCTGAATCCTTGCCTAGTTTGGCGTCACCCCGGACGTGTGCGTGTGCGACACCGTCCAGCGCGGTCCCTACCCCGGCGCTGATGCCAGGAGGAGTATCGCGGTAGCGTGTGACAACATTGATCACGCCGGAAAATGCGCCCGTTCCGTACAGCACCGACCCTGGGCCGCGAACAAATTCAATGCGCTCCACGTTCTTGAGGTCGGTGAGCGCGTCGTAACCGATGTAGGAGGAGCCGATCCAATTGTCGTTAGCTGGGTGCCCGTCGTAAACCACGAGCGTTCGATTGCCGTAGCTGCTCAGTCGCCCCAAGCCGCGCACCCCTAACGTCGCGTACGAGCGATCGTCCCACGTGTAGAAACCCCGCACACCGCGCGTCGTTTCGGCGATGGTTGGGTAGGCGAGGTGTTGGAGCTCTTGAGCCGGCACGAGCGTTACCGAGCTGGGGGCATCCTGCACGCGTTCGGAAACGCGGGAAGCCGCGACAACTTCTTCAGACTGGGCCAGCACTTCAGTGATCCGGGCCTCGCGATCTTCGGCGATCAGCACGCGGCGCTCGATCGTGCGAAAGCCCTTGAGTAGAAGGCGTACGCGGTGTTCCCCAACGCTGAGCGCTAGGATGGCTGGAGTGAAGCCGCGTGGGCGGCCATCCACTTCGATCAGGGCGCCTGACTCATCAGTGCTCACGACCAGCGTGCCGTTCACTGGCTCAAGTTGTAGGGCCACAGAAGTGGATTGATGCACGACGACATCAACCGATGACTGGGCGCTCCGAAACCCTGGCTTCTTCGCGAAGAGCAAGTGGCGGCCGGGTGCAAGATTGAGTGAGCATGGGGTGCGGCACGCTATAGGCCCTTCGGGATCGTCGATACTGACCGTCGCTCCGGTACCGAGGATCTGTACGCTGCCCAAAATCGGCCTTAACCTGAGTTTGAGCGGTGTCTCGGTTCCGATGCGAGCCTCGGGCACTTCGGCGCTCGCGGATTCATAACCAGGAAGATCGGCCATAATCGTATAACGCCCAGCGCTCAATCCGAGGGTGCGCGGACTGCTACCACGAGCGCCAAGATCTCGACGATCGACGAACAGCGTGGCGCCCGGCGGATCGGTCACAACTTTTACGATAGCGACATTTGAACGCAAGAACTCGAGCGCCGCTCTGATCTTCGCGCGCGAGCTCGGATCTTTTTCCCCTTCGAGAGCCTGAGTGTAATAGCGATAGGCTTCAGGGAAAGCGCTCAGCTTCTCGTAGCTACGCGCAATGTTGAACAGCACATTCTTATTTGCTACCAGGCGATTCGATGCCAGGAAGTGCACGAGCGCCGTGCGGTAATCACTGCGCTGATAAGCCTCGGCGCCGAGCTGAAACTGCAGATCGGCTTCATCCGCGGTGTCATCAGCCTGTGCCTGCCGGGAAATGAGCACAGCTAGGCCGAGCAGCGCCACGCAGCAGAATAAGCGCACTTCAGCGCTCCATCCGAATATCGGTGGCGGCGTTCTCCGTTCGTACGCTGGGCTTCGAGCTGGCATGCGGTCGGGTGATTCGTGGCCGCGAATGGGTTGACTCGGGTACAATTTTAGTCGCCTCGGGGCCGAGCATAGCTAACACGCGCACATCTTCAGCTGAATTTCTCTGCACCAGGGAGTACGGCTGGAAGCCCGCGCGCCGCAGCGTGAAGGTGCGCGGCGTTGTCGTCAGCGTCTGGTTTTCGATGGTGAGCTTGAGCGGTGTCTGGCCAAGCTTCAGTGCTCCTTCGTAGACGTCAGCTGAAGGGGGGTCAGAGTCTACGAACAGCGAGAACGACGCAGGTTGACCGGCAGGCTTCGGGACAGTCGCGCTGGCACGCGCTGGCGCAGGCATTCCCGCGGGTAGGGTCGTGCTGGCCCCGAAACGCCAGACTGCCAGGGCAGATGCCACAAGACCCAACATGCCCCAGAAGTAGAGTCTGCTTTTCGCTTGCGGGGGCGACGGTGCCGGAACGCCCGCTTTAGCGCTCCCACCCGCTGACAACACGGTGCGCTCGGAGCCCGGATCTTGCGGTTCTTTCGTCGATGGTATCTTGTGGCTGTCACTGGGCGCTGGCCCAGGTTCCGCCTGAGCCGCGGCGGTAGCCAGCGTGGGCGCGCTATAAATCGCCGAATGCGCCCGAGTCGGGGGAGGGGTATCTCTCAGCGGAAGCGGAACACCCACTGGAAACCCGGAGCGTCCTCGCAGCGAAGCCAGCGCGGCTAGGAGATCCCGCGCGTTCTGGAAACGTCGACCTGGGTCTTTTTCCAGGCAGCGCAAGATCACTCGCTCAAGCTCGGGAGGTGCATCCGGACGTCGCTCGCGAAGCGGTGTCGGGGCATCCGCCGCGATGGCTGCACAAATCCCAGTCAGCGTTTCAGCATTGAATACCGGTTCACCCGTCAGCAGCTCCTGTAAGATCACGCCGAGTGACCAAATATCGGTGCGCGTATCAACTTTCTTCGCATCGCGGACTTGCTCGGGCGACATGTAAAATGGAGAACCGAGGACGCTGCGTGTGGCTGTCAGGTTTCCCTGCAACTGAGTGTCGGTTGCCATCGACTTAGAAATGCCGAAATCAAGAACCTTGATCGAGTTGCTGCCGTCGCTCTGCTGGGTAGCGAACAGATTGGAGGGCTTGAGATCGCGGTGCACGATTCCGTTGTCGTGAGCCTCAGCGATCGCACTGGTGGCCTGGGTGATGTATTCGACGGCCTGTTCTACCGATAACGGACCTTGAATTTCCAATAGCTCCGCGAGATCGACGCCGTGCAGGAACTCCATCACGATAAAAGGCAAGCCGTCGTCCAGAGTGCCGACATCGTAGATACGAACGACGTGGTCACCCTTGAGTGAGGCCGCGGCCCGGCCTTCGCGCAGGAAACGCACAGTTGCCTCGGCGCGGGTAGCTTCGTCGACGTTGAGCAGTTTGATCGCCACGGACTGACCGAGTTGGAGGTGTGTCGCCTGTAGGACGACGCCCATGCCGCCGGCTCCGATGATGCGCTGAACCTGATACTTGGCCGCAATCACATCGCCAGCCTGGAAACGCACGGGAAGCGCACCAAGCTCGTTCATTTCATTAGCGGCACCCAACGGCGATGTCCTCCTCTAGCCCAAATCGCGACCGTGAAGGCTACCGCCCCCGCCCGGCAGTCGTCTAGTCCCCTCCTTTCTTGCTGTGCCCGGCCCTTGTCGCGGGGGTCGCGGGGGTCTCGCGATCTCGGGGTCTCGGGGGTTCTCCGAGTCAGCCCGGGACGACAGATTTCTTCTGAAAGGTGCCGCGGGCGTGTTCAGCTTTGCCGATGCGCTCGATTTCCGCTTCGCCCTTTTGGAGGGCGCCCGCGCTCGTGTGGACCGAATAGTACCCTGTTACCAAATCATGCGGGTGTGATCGGCCCGTGCTGCCGACCTCGAGTTCGGAAGATAACCTTTCGGGGCGCTGCTGAAACCGATGAATGTGCCACTTTTGTCATGAGGCCATCCAGCATGGGGCGTGGTGTGCCGTGCGGGAAGGGGCAGTAGAAAAAAGATTACGGAGCCTCGCACACGGAAGCAAAGTTTTCCATGCAGCCGGCATCGTCCCAAGTGGTGAGCGGGCTGAAGCGGTTGATTCTCCCGCATTGTTCGCCACCCGATTCACCACCTCCGTTGTCGGGTTCGCCGGTTTGGGGATTCCAGTTGGTGTAGGTCACCGGACTGCTATCGAGCCACACAAATGTGCCTTCCTTCAGCTGGTCGGTCAGTCCCATCCACCAGTGGGTATCCGAAATCTGCCTTGCGGTCGCCGTGACCCACTCGTTCTCGGTCGCGTCGTTAATGGTAAGGAGGTGGTAACCTGTAGCTTTGCAACGGGCTGCGGCTGCCGGCCAGGGTTCATGGATGTCACAGAAAAGGTAGGAGTGACCCTGAAACGTTTCGTGCCGGCAGGGGCACATCGCTTGCTCGTCAATGCCAGCGCTGCAATTGTCGTCAATGCCGTTGCAGGCTTCCTCACCGTTGGGATGCACCGAGGCGAGCGTGTCGTTGCAATCGCCCCCTTGGGGGGCAGTGAATGTGCCTTCTGCGGCGCACAAGCAGCGTTTTTCCGTGCCGTAATCATCCGCGTCCTGGTCCTTAAAGAAGTCGCGACATTCAGCTCCGTCGGCGCACCCGCTTGGAGTTGGAGTTGGAGTTGGAGTTGGAGTTGGAGTTGGAGTTGGAGTTGGAGTTGG
>CAZSUA010000129.1:0-14465 GCA_964609655.1 uncultured Polyangiaceae bacterium
ACTGTGCCGAGTACTGACTATAAGTACTTGCGGGCGGGCGCCGAGGGGACCGTCGATTTCGATCCGCTCGCGATCACGGTGGGAGCAGCCTACCGGAGTGTGGGCTCGCTCGGAGAGCTTCAGGATCCCGAGTGGTTCCCTTTCGCCACAGCTGTCGGCTGGGATGCGGCGATCCGTGCCGAGTACCCGCTCGCGAAGTTCAGCGGCTCGCGGCTCGCGCTTGCGGCTGGCGTCGACTACGCGCATTACGCTTGGAAAGCCAATTCAGGGGCGAACAGGACGCCGTCGGATGCGGCAACGGGCCGCGTCGCAGGTGGCGGCGTGGACAACTACACGTCTGGCTGGCTGGGAGTCTCTTTTGCGCTTACCGGACCGGCCGGCTCCGGGCAATGAGCGCGGGTTTCACGTCAAAAGACGGCCAACCGAGGCCCGGCACTAGACCAAGTGTGACGAGATTTCAGGCTAGAACATAAAAGGGGAGTGGTGTGCGTCACGGGCAATTTCCAGTCGCGTCACGTGAGCGTCACACATCCTGAGCAAGCTCCGCGCCGGTCTCGCATGGACATCGCCGTTTGGACAACTCAGGGAGTCGATCATCTCCGGCGTCGGCGCTTGGTGTTCGGTGGCGCGCTGGGCATGTCGCTCGTAGCCGGCATCGTGGCCATTTCGCTCACGGCGAAGCCTGTGGTTGCAGAGCCAGCAGAAGAGAATGTTCTGAAGGTGGAGCTGGCGACGGAACCTGAGCCTGAGCCGGAACCGGAGCCCGAACCCGAACCCGAGCCCGAGCCGGCAACGAACGAACCCCCGCCGCCTTCGAATCAGCCGGTGCTGCCAAGTCTTCAGCCGCCGACCGAATTGCCGGATGCGCCGCTTGAGGAACGGGAGCCCACGGAGGGTGGCACCGGCGAGGGCGATCCGTATGCGGGCGGCAAGGTAACATCCGGAGTGCGCCGATCGGCCCCCAAGGTGGAGGAGAAGCCGGCACCGCCGCCGCCCAAAGCTAAGCCGCGCGGTCCGATGCGGGTGACGGAAAATGTAACCCCGCCGAAGGCTATGTCTCAATCGGCGCCGAGCTACCCTTCCTCAGCAAAAAAAGCTGGGATCGAGGGGGTGGTAATCATCAAATACGTGGTGACCGAGGTCGGTAAGGTGAGTCAAGTGCAGGTCCTGCGGGGACCCGCCGAGCTGCGCGAAGCCTGCGTTGAAGCGCTCTCCCGCTGGACGTTCGAGCCGGCGCTTTTCGAAGGGAAACCGGTAGCCGTTTTCCGCATTGCGCGCTTCCCCTTCCGCATCACGACCTGATCCAAGCCCGCCTGACACACGCATTGAAAGCCTACGAACCCGAGGAGAGTCTGAGATGAGTTTTGATCTAGTGCACATTTGGGGCTCGATGAGCTTCCTCGCCAAGTCGATCGCTTTCGTATTGCTTTGCATGGCGATTGCCAGCATCGCAGTGGTCGTGGAGCGCAGCCTGGCGATGTTTCGTTCGTCTCGCGAATCCGCCGCTTTCGCCAGGGTCATGGCGCCCTTGCTCGACAAGTGGGATCTTGAGGAGATCTTGCTTCAGAGCGAGAAATTCAAGCACTCCTCGCTGGCCAAGCTGTTTGGGACGGTGATCGAAAAGTACCTCTCTGCGGCCGACAATCAAGACAACGGCAACGTGCATCCCGTCGATCTTGCACGCAGCGAGGCGGCCCGTCGGCAAGAGGCGCTGGGCGAGGAGCTGCGACGCGGCACCAGCATCTTGGCTTCCGTCGGTTCCGTGGCTCCGTTCGTGGGGCTCCTGGGAACGGTGGTGGGCATTATCGCGGCGTTCCAAGGTATCGCCTCCACGGGTTCAGGTGGGCTCGGGTCGGTGTCGGCGGGCATTTCCGAAGCGTTGATCGAGACGGCCTTTGGCCTGATGGTCGCCATTCCCGCGGTGCTGTTTTTCAACTACTTAACCACGCGCACGAACAGCATTGAGACGGCACTCGGCCGCTCTGTCGGCGAGCTTTTGGACGATCTGGAGAATCATCATGGGCGCGAATCTCACGAGCACACGATCGAACAAGAAGCGGCAGCCTGAACCAGAGATGAACGTCACCCCCCTGGTGGACGTTGTTCTGGTCTTGCTCATCATCTTCATGGTGATCGCGCCCGCCCTCAACGAGGGTGAGCACATCGAATTGCCCTCGATTTTTCAGCCCGATCCGAAGCCAAAAGACCTGAATCCCATCGACATCGCGATGGCGTATGGTGGCAATTACCTGGTGGACAAGCAGCCCATGACCGAACAGCAAGTTCGGCCTCGCTTAGTGGAGCTGCACGCGGCAGATCCTGAACGCAATGTGATGCTGAAGACGGACGAACGCATCCCCTATAAGAAGGTGCGTGAAAATCTAGCGATGCTCCAAAAAATCGGGTTCCCCGGTGTGAGCCTCAAGGTGATGGAGCGAAAGGTAGCTGGCGGTGCAAAGTGAAGGCGTGGGACGTGAAGGCGCGCGAGAGGATCTGACGTCATGGGCATGAACCTCTCTGCAGGCGGTGGCGGCAAGAAAGCTAGGCCGGTGCCGACCGTGAACGTCACGCCGTTGGTCGACGTCACCCTGGTGGTGCTCATCATCTTCATGGTGGTCACGCCGCTGATGACGAAAACTTTCTGGCTCAATCTTCCAAAGCAAGAAGAGAAGAATCAACCGGTAGTGCCCAACCAGAACAACGAGCCCTTGGTGATGACGCTGGATAAAGCCGGGGTTATCCGCATCAATAAGACCGTGATCAAAAAAGAAGAATTGAAGCAGCGCCTACCGCGGTTTTTGGCTGCAAAACGCCAGAAAGTCTTGTATTTCGACGCCCACGACGAGGTGCCGTACGGCAAGGCCGTGGAGGCGATGGATCTTTCGCGCAGTGGCGGCGCACGCTCGATCGCAATCCTGACCCAACAAGTCGTCAAGTAGCGAGCCCTCACAGCTACAGGTTCTCTCTTCTCACGCCCCCTCTTTTCTTTCCCCTTGCGAAGCCCTACCCATGCGACCCCTCCATCGACCTGTTCTTTCCGCCTGGCTCGTCCTTAGCTTAACTTCCACGCAGCTTTACGCACAGCCCGCACCGCCCGCACAGCCAGCCGAGGCGCCCCCGGCCGCCGACGCTCCTGTCGACGAAGCGGCTGAGGAAGCTGGCGACGAAGTTCCCGCGGCCCCCGGCGACGCGCCCGCGAACGAAACGCCCCCAGCGGCCCCTGGCAACGCTGCGGAAGGCGAAGGCGACATGGGAGAAGCCGACATGGGTGAAGAATCCCCCTCCCGTCCGCCGAGCAAGGGCAAAGGCGTCGTCTGGGGAGTGATCACAGACACTAAGCGCAGCGAACCCTTGATCGAAGCCACGGTCACCGTCGTGCAGACCGGTCAGCAGTTATTGACGGACGTGGACGGGCGCTACCGCTTCGAGGGCAAACCCGGCACCTACACGCTGCGCGTCGACTACGAAATGCACAAGCCCGAGCGCATTGAGCAAGTCAGCGTTGCGCTTGGCAAGGTGAACCAACTCGACGTGAGTCTGGTACCCGAAGAGTTGGTCGAAGACGTGGTCGAGGTGGAAACCAAAGCCGACACCTCCACCATCGAAGGTCAAATGATCAAGCGCCAGAAAGCTGTCGCCGTCGGTGATGGCATCGGCCGCGCCGAGATCTCAAAAAACCCGGATAGCAACGCCGCGGAAGCCGCCCAACGCGTCGTCGGCGCCAACATCGTCGGCGGTCGCTTTGTCTACGTACGCGGCTTAGGCGAACGCTATTCGAACGCGCTCTTGAATGGCCTGCCACTGCCCAGCCCCGTGCCCGATCGCGCAGCAGTACCGTTGGATTTGTTTCCGGCGCTGATGCTGGACAGCCTCACGATCAACAAAACGTTCACACCGGATGTTCCCGGCGATTTTGCCGGCGGCTCGGTGCGGATCGAGACGCGGGATGTGCCGGAGGAGTTCCTGTTCAGCATGTCGGGTTCCCTCGGATATGCGCATGGCACGACATTTCAAGATAGGTTGGACCATCGGGGGGGGTCGACGGATTGGTTGGGCTATGATTCTGGCTTAAGGGATTTCCCTGCAACTCTTCCCCAGGACCACTCAGCGTCGAGCGGTACTAACAAGCCCGGAGCGGATCCGCTGAATCCAACGCCGGAGCAACGAGTCTCGGGGACCGAAGTCACCCAGTGGGGCAGAGAACTCAATTCGTATATGTCCGCGACGGAGAGCGGCACACCGGAGAACCACGGCCTCGCGGCGGTAGTGGGCAACGGCTGGAAGCTTTCTGGTGAGCAGAAGCTGGGAGCTATCGTGGCGCTCAACTATGGCCGGAGTTACGCGATTCGCAACGAGACCCTTCGGGAGTTTCAGGCGGCGCAGGATTCGCCGACCGGACTCGTCGCGTGGAATGACCTCAAGGTGGAGCGCGGGGCGGAAGCCGTAAAGTGGGGCGGCCTGGGGACCGTTGTCTACGATTACAACAAGCATCACCAACTCCACTTGGTCGGTCTCCGCAGTCAGTTGAGTGACAAGAAAACCTCCTTGTTCGACGGTTTCAGCAAAAACGTCGACGGGCGCTTTCACAATACTCGTCTCGAGTTTGTGAGCCAGTCTCTCGGATACCTGCAGCTAGGGGGAGACCACGAAATGGATAAGAGCAAGGTCGCCTGGAATGCCTCGGTGGCGCGCGCGACGCGCGAACAGCCGGATACGCGGGATACGGTCTTCAATTTCACCTCGAATTCCGACGGCAAGCGTTGGTCGTATCTATCGAGTCCTGAAAGCGGCCGCCACTTCTACTCCGACCAATCTGAAATCACTCGAAGCGCTGCCCTCGATTTCACCCAGGAGCTGCGTGGAGGGGACCTTGAGACGAGTGTCAAAGTCGGCGGGATGATGTCCCTTCGAGACCGTGAGTTTGGGGCCCGAAGGCTAGCGTTCGCCGGGAAAACGGTCGCCGGGAAGCCGTATTCCTGTCCGGGGGCGGAGCTACGCCAGACTTGTCTGGATGATCTGTTCACTGCCGAGAACATCGGGGCCGACAAGCAGGGGCTCCTGGAGCTCGGAGAGAGTACGCAAAAACAGGACGCGTACGATGCAGTTCTGGACGTGTACGCCGGTTATGTGATGGCGGATATCAAACTCATCAAGCCCCTCCGCGTCACCGCCGGCGAGCGGATCGAATTCACACGCCAGGTGATTGAACCTTTCGATCAGCTCATGTCCCGGGCGAGGGTGGAGGGAGCTCGACTCGTAAGTCAGGATCTCTTACCGGCAGTTTCAGCGACCTACGACACGAGCGCGAAGACCAAGCTCAGGGCTTCTCTCGCGCGGACGCTGGCCAGGCCTCAACTGCGAGAGCTGGCGCCGTTTGCCTTTTCTGACTTTTTTGGGGGTGCCCTAACTACCGGGGAACCAACGCTCGAGTTGACCCACATTGTCAACTACGATCTCCGCTTCGAGTACTTTCCCACCCTCGCAGAAGTAATAGCACTGAGCGGCTTTGCTAAACAGTTCAGCAAGCCCATTGAACGCGTTCAGGAGCCAGCGGGGTCCTCCAACAATATTACCTTCGTCAACTCAGACTCAGCGACGCTCTTGGGGGTCGAACTCGAGGCCCGCAAGACCCTGGAATTCTTGGACCCGGGCCTAGAGTCCTTCACGGTTATTGGTAACCTAACGTTAACTCAATCGTCCGTTCGGGTGCCCCAAACGGGCAACTCATTCATTACCAACACCAAACGATCGCTCACCAATCAATCACCGTACATTATCAATCTGGCTCTCGACTACACGGGTGCAGATTCAGGCTTGGGTGCTCGGGTGCTCTATAATGTGAACGGTCCTTCGATTGTAGAAGTTGGGCTCCAAGGACTTCAGGATGCCTACGAACAGCCTCGCCACATCGTCGACGTGAGCCTGTCCCAAGAGCTCGGCAAGCAGTTCAAAATCAAGGGCGTTGTTGAGAACCTTTTTGATGCCCCCTTTTTGGTTACGCAGGGGAAAGAGAAACGCAGCTACAACGTCAGCAATCGCTACCAGGAGGGTGTGGAGGTTACCCTGACTGCCAGCTACACTCATTGATCTCGAATTGACACACAAACGTTACGAGCCCCGCACGCTCCGTTCACCAACCCGCGGCAGGGTCAGAGCCAATTCGGAGAAAATTACAAGATGAATCACTTAAAGCTCAAGCGAACCGTGACCCTTACCGCCCTTGCCGGCATTCCCTTTCTTGCGATGGGGGCTTGCAGCGACGACCCCAAGGCGCCGCCCCCTTCGGGCGGACTTGGAGGCAGCACTTCTGGCATGACCGGTGGCAGTGGCATGACCGGTGGCAGTGGCATGACCGGTGGCAAGGCGACGGGCGGCGCTGGCGGTGCAGCACCGGTTACTGGAGGCGCTGGCGGTGCAGCTCCTGTCACGGGCGGTAGCCCTGGAACCGGCGGGGATCCCGCAACCGGAGGAATGGCCGGGCAGGCAGGAGCGGTGGGCGGCACTGGCGGCACTCCCCCCGTCGCTGTCTGCGATCCTGGGAAGAATTCTGTCGGTGCGGACCTTCCAGCAATGGCCATTCCCAATCCGACGGGAACGATGACACTCACTAAAGATAAGGTCTGGATCCTTTCGGACGTCACCTATGTTGCCGACGGTCAAACGTTGACGATCGAGCCGTGCACGGTGGTGAAGGGAACGGCCGCGCCCCTTGGCAGCCTGGTTGTTTCGCGTGGGGGTAAGCTGATGGCGAGCGGTACGGCCGATGAACCGATCATCTTCACGAGTCAGGGTACCGTGGGAAGCCGCGCAGCGGGCGACTGGGGCGGAGTGATCCTGCTCGGGAGGGCGGACAACTGGTCTTCCCCTGACCAACTCATCGAGGGGCTTCCGTCGGCTGCGGTGAACCAGTACGGGCGGGGAGCAGGTGCCGCCATGCCGACTGAGAGCAGCGGAGAGCTTCGGTACGTTCGGATTGAATTTGGCGGTTTTGAGCTCTCCGCGGGCAAGGAAATCAACGGCCTGACCATGGGGAGCGTTGGCAGCGGAACTGTGGTCAGCCACGTGATGGTAAGCACAACCCTGGATGACTGCTTCGAATGGTTCGGAGGCAATGTGAATGCCGACCACCTCATTTGCAACGCCACCGGCGACGATATGTTCGATGCCGACTTAGGGTACGTGGGCACGCTAGACACCGCCTTTGGCCGCAACTCACTCACGACGGCCACCACGTCGAGCGACCCGAATGGCTTCGAAATGGACAGCGACAACACGAACAACTTGCCTCCGACCACCAACGTGACCGCCAAGAATGTGACCCTGTGTGGACTTGGAGGTGTCGGCCCGGCCGCAAGTTTTGGTATGGTTCTTCGGGAAAACCTCACCGGAGCGTTCGACAACATCGTTGTTACGGGCTGGGACGAGGGCGTTGACGTTCGAAACATTTTTGGGACGGCAGCTGCACCGAAGGTGACCCTCATTAATTCACTGTTCAACAATCGACTGCAGCACATCCGAGATGCTGCCGACGCCAACGATTCGACTGCCGTGGGGGATCCCACGCCGTTTGACGAGGTGGCATGGGTGAATGTCGGAGCGAGCCTGAACATGGTGGGTGTCTCCCCGGGTTACACGGACGCTGAATGCCTCGAAGCGGCTGGGCCTGCCGCCACGGTCAAGAACTCCGCCAAAGGAGCGTTCAAGACGGACGCCGCCTGGATGACCGGCAAGTGGGTGAGCTGGGCAGCAAACTAAGCCCCGTTTCCATCCGCCTGAGCGCCCTGTGCTCCGACAACTTCGGGCATGGGGCGCGCTCGCATTGTGGGTTAGGGTTGCAGGGTAAGAAATGGATTCGCTCCCTCAAGATCCCTACGACGAACTCCCGTATAACGCGAAGGCGATACCGCAGGGCCATCCGAGCAGGCTCGCGGCTGTTGCTAGGTTGTTCGGTTTCCAGGCACCGGACCCCACTCGCTGCCGCTTGCTCGACGTGGGTTGCGCGGATGGCGCCCACCTACTGCCGCTCGCGATTGAGTTTCCCAACTCGGAATTCGTGGGACTCGATATTTCGGCGGAGCATGCCGCCCGCGGGCGCCGTGCTGTCGAAGCGCTGGGCTTGAAGAACCTTGAGATCCGTTGCGTTGACTTTTCCAAGGATGATCAGGGGCCTCGGGGTTTCGATTTTGTGATCGCTCACGGGCTCTACTCCTGGGTGCCACCCGAGGTTCGGTCGAGTCTATTGCGAAGTATGCGAGCCTGGCTCGGCGCTTCAGGGGTAGGCTACGTAAGCTACAATACGTACCCAGGCGGGCATCTGAAGAACGCCGTGCGGCAGCTCGGGTTTGACCTCGTTGGAGGCGCAGAAAGCGGGGTGAGCAATGTGCCGAAATGGCGCGCTCTTGCGGAGCAGCTTGCCGAGGCGATGGGGTCCACTCACGCTCTGAGTGGCGGCCTGAAAAAGGAGCTCACCACCGTTGCGTCGGCCTCCGATTCCTTGATCGCTCATGACTGGTTTGGACGCGTCAGCGAACCGGTTTCGTTCCTCGCATTCGCAGAGCAACTCGCTGTCGAAGGGCTCCAGTACTTGTGTGAGGCGGAGTTGAGTCGGTCTCCGTTGCCTCATCTATCCCCGGCCGGACGACGCGTTCTAGCTGAATATGGGTCGAGTCGATTGCGACGAGAAGCGTGCCTCGACGTCCTCACGTGCAATGGGTTTCGGCAGTCCTTGGTGGTCGCCACCGAGGCAACCCTGCCGGCCACAGAGGATCGAACCGCGCTCAGAACGCTTTGGTTAACCAGTAACTCACGGGTGGAGGGCACCCCGGACCTTCGAGAGGGCGTGCCGGTTGCGTTCGTGAACCGTTCGGGGACTCGGATCCAACTGAGCAACTTTTGGGTCAAGTCGGCATTGTGTGAACTTGGAGCCGCATACCCGGAAGCGATCCATTTTGAGCAGGTAGCCGAGCGTGCTTTCCGGAGCACGATCAATTCACCGCAACTCGAGGTCGGCAGCTCGGTCTTGCAAGATGCCTTGTTTGAGCTCTCCCTGCTCGGGTTCGTGGATCTGCGCGCGCAACCCGCCATTTGCACCAGTAAGGTTGGCGAGCGGCCTGAAGCCAATCCGTGTGCGCGCTGGCAAGCGTCCCTAGGAAGCACCTTGACCAATCAACATCACGTCCCGGTAACCATCGAGGAAAGATCCATCAGGCTGCTGATCCCTCTGCTGGACGGTACTCGTGAGCGCGCGACCGTGTTGGAAGGCTGGCGCGCGGCGTGCGCGGAGCATGGGCTACTCACTCCGACCCCGGCAGACCTGGAGTCGGCTCTCGAACGGTTGGTTAAGTTTGCGTTGCTGGTTGCATAGCTTGGTGGAACGAATGCCGCTGACTGGGTGAGTTGCGGGGAGCGCTCAGCTGTGGATTTCGTACTTCTTGATCTTTTCGTACAGGGTCGACAGGGCGATGCCGAGGCCGCGGGCAGCGCCGGCCTTGTTGCCGTTCAACTGCGCCAAGCTCTGTTGGATGGCGCAACGTTCGATGTTTTGCAGAGCATGACCCGCCAGCGGCAGCCTCTCGAGGCAGGACTTCTCGTCTTCGACCGGGGCGGCGAGCCGCACGTGCTCGGGATGGACGACCCCACGCTCGGCAAAGTAGCGCGCGCAGGCGAGCGTATTTTTTAGTTCTCGGACGTTGCCCGGCCAATGGTGCGCTCGGAGGACTTCCAAGGTGGCATCGGCGAGGCGAAGGTCGCTGGCGCCGAGATCCTCAAGGATGCTGGACACGAGAAGAGGGAGATCCTGGATGCGATCCCGCAGGGCAGGCACAAAGACTTCGGCCCCGGCCATTCGGAAGTAAAGGTCTTGTCGGAACTTGCCGGTTGCCACATCGGCGCGCAGATTCCGGTTCGTAGCTGCCAGCACTCGGACGTCGACGGGGCGATCATGGCAGCCACCCACCCGGCGCACACTTCGATTTTCGAGCACGCGCAAGAGTCGCGGTTGGAGCTCCAGCGGAAGCTCCCCAATTTCGTCCAGAAACAACGTACCGCCCTGGGCGCGTTCAAAAGCTCCTAGATGACAGTTATGGGCGCCGGTAAATGAGCCCTTTTCGTGCCCATACAGTTCGCTTTCGGCCAAGTTCGCCGCCACCGCTCCGCAATCAAAGACAACGAATGGACCCTTTGCACGCAGGCTGCGCTCGTGCATTGCCTGCGCTAGCACGTCCTTTCCAGTGCCCGTCTCCCCGATAAACGCCACTGTGACATCGGTTCGTGTCAGCTTCTCTAAGATGGAGAAAACCTCGAGCATCGCCGAGCTAACAGCCATCGTACGACCAAAGCGCCGGACCGGGCTCAGTTCTCGAATGTAGGAGACGGGACAAGGCTGGTCGGCAGCAGAGTGCAGCTTTCGCGAGGGCTCGGGCATTGGGTGGGACACTACCAGTTGGCCCTTCTTTCCGTTGTGACGATTGCGGGAAGCTCTGGGGTGCACTGCGTGGATTGGGAGCTCGGCAGCGCGGCGGAACATGACGCTAGCTAGCTTATCGCGTGACATTTCGATGAACGGTGCGTGACCGCGCGGGGTGCGCGCCTTAATGCGCAACGAACAAGACGTTGTCGAACAGCGCTGCCAGGGTGGGCTGCGGCCAAGGTTTCTGAACGGTGAGCAGCACACGCACGGACTTCGCACCGTTCGGCGCAGTCGCTTGGAGAGACACCGTCAACCACCTGTCGACGGTGTCCTTCAGGGATAGCTTCGTACCCAGGATGCCAACCGGAGCCGGCGCGCAGTCGGCACCGTCGTAGAACAAGAGCATGAGCCCGGCCAGCCCCTCGCCCTGACCCCCGGCGATGAAGACGTTGGCTCCGGCGTCGTAGCGTGTCCCCGCCACCACCGGTAGGCATTGCCAGGCGCCTTGGGTGACCGTCCCGGAGTTGTTGGTGTTGCTCAAGCTGAGCTCCACCGATAACGATCCCGAAGGCGGATAGTTCGTTGCGTCGACGTCGCCGTCCCAGCGGAGGGCGATGTTAGCATCCGATTGCCAGAGTCTATCGTCCGCTTCAAAGGTTGGATTTTGAACGATCGTTTCGTCGCAATCCGGCAACGCGTTTAAGTTGAAGTCGGGGCACCGAATGCCCTGGAGTGCTCCGCCGCTTCCCGCGGCTCCCGCCATTCCGCCCGAGTCGTTTTGTCCGGTGGTGCCGCCCTGGGCTGGGTTCCCGGCGCCGCCAAGGCTGGAGGTGCCCCCTTGGCCTCCCTGCCCCCGGGGCGTTCCACCCGCGCTCATGCCGCCGGAGCCGCCCCCAGGAGTTGCACCCGAAGCCGTCCATTCGGGCCCGAGTTCCAGCACGCGGTCGTCCACCGAGCAGCTGGGTGTTGTCGTCACCAGCGCCGCCACCACCGCCGAGATCGAGACTTTCGCGTGTCGCATCTAGAAGTTCCCCCGCAAGGCCGCTCCGACGGGTGTTCCATCGTTGGCGAGCGTGACACTCACTTGCAGAGCACCCTGCTGCGCAAGCTCGTTAGAAGGTGGGCGATCTGAAAGCAGAAGCGCGACCGTACCGCCCGCCAGCGCGAGCCCACCCAACGAAATCCCGATGAAGGCTCGTGTGCGGTTGCTTTTCGCGTCGTCCACGAGATCTCGATGCTGCTCAACATCGCGCAGGGTGCAGCCGATGCTTTGGTAACAGGTGCGCTTGGCCTGCTCGTTGGCGTGGCCATAGCGCTCCAGAAACACCGACCCGACAACCACGCTGACAATGCCGACGCCGCCTAAGGTGTAGCCCAGCACGCGCGTTTGCTTCACACCTTGCCCGGGCTCTGGCGGCAGAGAATACCGCGCGTTCGGTCCCCGCTCGGCGTTGTACGGTACGCTCGTGGGCTCCTGCGCGGCGGGCGTTGCGTTCGCGCTGACGGCTGGCACAAGCTCAGGCACCTTCACCGACACTACCGAAGGGCAGGTAGGAACCTGAAGCTCCAGGGACCAAGGCTTCTTTCCAGGTGCCACCAGCTCCAAGCTGTAGATACCAGCGTCTGCCGAGATACCTTGAGACCAGGTCTTTTCCTCTAGCAGCTCCCCATCATGACGAACTTTGAGGGCACTTACAGGCTTTTCTAGCTGGATCCTGAGCCAGCACACCTGACTCTTGAGCGCTGCCGCCCGCTCGCGCGCGACGCCTTCCCGCTCCGTGTCCCCACTGGCCTTTAATGCGTCGGCTACTTCCAGAAAGAGCTTCATTGCCGAGGCCTTGCGCTCGCGTTTTTCCCAACATGCGGCGAGGTGATACTTCGTCGTGATCTTGGGGACGAGGCGAAGGCTTTGTTCAAACGCGAAACACGCATCCTGGTAGGCCCCCTTTTCCATCAGGCGGCCACCTTCAAGAAACAGGCTTCGCGCCTCGTCCTCCTCAGGGTTGGGAGCAGCTTCGGCCGCTGTGGGCGCGGCCTCTTGCGCTTGTGCGGATGAAAGACCTGCGCTCGTCAGGCAAACGCAAAGGTAGCCAAACGTGAATCCAAAAATTCTACACGCGCTCATTGCCACCACTGCCCCACCGCATTCCCGAATGATTCGCTCATGACACAATTGGCCGGGAGCCTATACGCGTTTATCGCGGCTAGGTTGTGACAAATTGAGTCAAACAAACCGCTGAGAAGAGCCGTCGTGAGAAATTATCGTGACGATTCTGTGAACGCAGTGACGGGGTGGAATCGTTCGCGGGGAACCTTGGGAGTTTCTCGCGGTTTCTGCAACTGAGCGGCGGTTTGTTTGGGGATCGCCCACGTGCTAGCTGGGAGCACCTCAGATGCTCAGGGATTTTCGGACATGAACTTAGAGAGAAACAAAGAGTGCTTGGCTGCACGCGTCCTCCTTCTTGGCCTTGGCGTGCTGTTCCTAGGCTTGTTGGGCTGCGGCGCGCGCACAGAAAAGGCGCCTCAAAAAACCGCGGACAACCGGCTTAACGCCGCCGATAAAGGTGCTTGTGGAGCCTATTCCGCCAAGGTTTGCTCGAACTTGGGGAAGGATTCGGCGCTTTGCATCGCCACGCTGACCGCCACCGACGTGATGCCGGATGCGGCGTGCGCTCAAGCTCTGACCAACTTCTCATTCACACAGAGCAAGCTCGCCACGATAGCTCAGCAGTGCGAGGCGTTCGTCGCCAAGATCTGCGCTGAATTTGGGCCTCAGTCGGAAACCTGTGCGGGGGCCAAGCTGAAGGTCACCAAGGTGACGCGAGACGAATGCGATCGGATGGTGGAGAGCTACGCGTCCATCGCGGCGGGCCTTCACGAAGAGCTCAAGGGATCCGAGCCACTCGAAGCCGGGATACGAAAGCGGATCGAGGAGGGGGAAGCGCCGAGCTTCGGCCCTAAGAACGCCAAGGTAACGCTAGTGGAATTTTCGGATTTCGAGTGTCCATTCTGTGCGCGCTCCGCTCCCGTCACCCAAGCGCTGAAGGCGAAATACGGGGACAAGATCCGGTTCGTTTTTCGCCAGTTCCCCCTAGCTTTCCACCCGAACGCACAAGGGGCGGCCGAAGCCTCCCTCGCCGCGCACCAGCAGGGTAAGTTCTGGGAGTATCACGCTCTGCTGTTTGCGAACCCAGGCCGTTTGGATCGGCCCGCTCTCGAGCAACACGCTCAGGCGCTTGACCTAGAGATGTCCAAGTTCCGCACCGCGATGTCCGGAGGAAGCTTGGCGCCAACCGTAAAAGCTGATGTCGACTTGGGAGACGCTGCGGGTGTTAAGGGCACGCCAACCTTGTTCGTCAATGGCCGACGCGCCGTCGACGCCTCCAATCTGGAAGCGGTGTCTGCCCTAGTTGAAGAAGCCCTGAAGCAGCCGAGCTAACTCGGTCTTTGACAACGAACGCTCAAATAGGACGCGAAAAAGATGCTGGCCGACCCTTCTAGAAGACGACTCCTTTCAACGTTAGCCTTAGCCGCAGCGCTGGGTGCCGCCACAGGTTGCGATAACCCGAGCGAGGTGGTGGCAGCGCGTTCTGGGGGCATCGCTGAGAGCGCCCCGAGCGTCGTTTCGCAAGTGAACCCGGCCCATGCGCCTTCACCCGGTGGGGCCACCGCTAGCGGGACGTGTTCCCAATACGCCGAGAAGCTGTGCGGCCGCCTAGACAAGGATTCCCCGCTTTGCCAGTCGACACGCCAGGCAACGCGCCTTTTGTCTCCCGAAGCCTGTTCGGTGGCGCTCGAGGGCTTCGCCAATACAGAGCAGAAGCTTGCCGGCTTGGGCAAACGCTGCGACGAATTCTTGAGCAGGCTCTGCGGACAGTTTGGCGCAACGTCCAAAGTTTGTGAGAACGCCAAACGCATGGTTCAGGGCCTCCCCAAGGATCGCTGTGGGGGCATGATTCATGGTTACGACGCGATCACGCTGGCATTGAATAAGCGGGCGCAAGCGCCCACAGCGGAAAAGACTCAATGAAAAACCGTTCGATGCTCAAGATCTGGT
>CAZSUA010000130.1:0-14362 GCA_964609655.1 uncultured Polyangiaceae bacterium
TAGGGGCAAGACTCTTCGCGGAGTGGGAGGTCGAAAGTGGAAGAGGTGCGGATCAGGGTGGACCACCGGGTGCCTTCAAGGGTTGTCCCTAGCACCGTTTTTCTAGGTTATTCGCGCCGGACGGTGGTGGACCTGCGGTGCCTTCGGAGCTAGGCTTCCCGGATGCGATTTGGACTTCGTGGGGTGCTGCTCGTCAGTGCCGGGTGTTGGGCGGTAGCTTGCGGTGGTCGTGATGCTGGGGACCTCGTCGATTACAACGGCACGTTTCCCGTGAGCGGGGGCAGCGGCGGGCAAGCAGCGGGCGGGAACATCGGCAAGGTCGGCGGTGCCGGAACCATTGGGGGTGCTACTAGCACGAGTGGCGGTGCGCCGTCTGTCGGTGGTGGCGGGGTCACGGGCGTGGGTGGCAGGCCCGTTGGGATTGGTGGCGCGATCGCCACCGCGGGCGCCCCGACATTCCCAATGCCGCAAGATCGCTGTTTGGGCTTTTGTGGGCTGCTCAAGATGTGCGGCCAAGGTAACCCGAGCTGCAGCAGCGACTGCAGCTCGTATCTGAGTCAAGTGCCACCGGATACCGCCTGCTATAATTCTCGCCTGCTGGCTCTCGATTGCTACCAAAGCATCCTCCAGTTTGGCTGCCAGCTTCAGGACGCCCAATCCAAGTGCGGTGACGTTCTGGCTGAGGCAGATCGCTGTGCGCAGCCGCCTCCGCCTCCACCCCCGCCTCCGCAAGGAACCTGTGAGAACTACTGTCAGCTGAACCTGAAGTGTTCTGGCGCACCCCTCGACAACCGCTACTCGGACTGCGTCAACACTTGCTACAGCGAGATTTACTCGTATTCGCCGCAGTGTCAGGGCTACGTTCAATCGGGCAAAGAGTGCCGCTCAGCGGTGCTTTCCGAGCGCTGTGACTTCAACGACACGCAGAACCGCTGCTCATTTTGGGATTCATACGCATCGTCTTGCCAATTCGGCAGTCCAAATCCGAATCCTATTCCAGTACCGCCGCAGGGCTGCTTCGGAAGCGTGAGTGTCAACGCCCCGGGCTATTGCGACTCGCAGTTGAGCTGTTCGAGCACCACGTTCGCGCTTCAATGCCAACCCAATGCCTTCAGCATGACCTCCACGTGTACTTGCACCCAGTACTACCAAGGTGCCGGGGGTGGCGGATTCGGTGGGTTCGGCGGCTCAAGCGGATTCGGTGGGGCCGCTGGCGGCTCAAGCGGCTCAGTTGGC
Source organism: uncultured Polyangiaceae bacterium (assembly GCA_964609655.1). Lineage (GTDB taxonomy): Bacteria > Myxococcota_A > Polyangia > Polyangiales > Polyangiaceae > JBBRRP01. Next base: position 1,237 of record CAZSUA010000130.1, read on the forward strand.
GGAGTATCGGCCTTCAGTTTTGACGTCAATTTCGGCGATTGCCAGACGGCGCTCAACTACTGCTCCGCGACTTCCACGGTCCCCTGACCGGGGGGGCTCTAACAGAGCTCGGGGGGTTCTGCCATTCAGGCAGCTGCAGATTCTTGGTACCGAAGGACGGACTTGAACCGTCGACCCCGCACTTATGAAGCGCGTGCTCTAACCAGCTGAGCTACTTCGGCGAAGGGGCGGCACTATGAGGAAAAGGGCGGCGGGCTGTCAAGGGATGTTGGCGAGCGCCTCGGACCTTCGGCCCCCCGGGCCATGGCCATCCCTTCCAACGGCAGGATTGGTGGCGTCGAAGGAGAAATTCAGGGCTAAGGATGAGCGCCCAAGGGTCGCTGGAATCGGCGCGAAGGGGGCAGCCCTGCGTATTGCCGCCACCAGATTTTGGTCGAACTCCTCGACCCCGCTTGGGCGAAGCAGTTGAAGCTCTGCCAGCCTGCCGTTCGCGAGAATTGTCATCCGAAGGATGGCGATACCACCGCGGCCTTCCGCCACCGCCCAGGTCGGAAAGGCACGCCCCCAATCCACACTTCGTCGTAGGCGCTGCAGGTATTGACCCAGAATCGGATCGATCTCGCCCGTCCGGGAACCATTGCCCATGTTGCGGCTGCTGGCCCCTGCCCGCCCGGAACCGCCAATCCCGGGCGCGCCCGGCGCTGGTTCGCCCCCAACGCCTGGGCCAACAGGGCCGCCGAGGGTGCTGGCATGTTGCAAAGCCTGGACGACGGTGCTGACACGCGCTGGGCTCAGCCGTGTGTCGGAAGGCGCCCCAAAAGACTCCGCTACCAGCGCAAAGCGTGCCGTTGGCACGGCAGGGCGTGCTTGGGCTCTAGCTTCGGTTGCAGGTTCGTTTCGATGAGAACCTGAAGTGTTAACTAGGGAATTGGAGGCGCGAACGACCACCTGCATCTGGCCCAAGGCGGGCAGAAGCTCGCCTGCGAGCTGACGGGAGCCCAGCACCGAGAAGGCTGCAGCCGCACTGCCCGTGTCCACGAAGGTGAGTTCCAGCGGGCGACGCTCGGTTCGACGCTGATCGCGAGATCTGCGAACGTGCCCGGTGCGCACGCGCTGAACTTGGGTAATACGCAAGTTGTTGAGCGCCTGGCGTTCCAAAGTGAACGGGTCCACGTGCACGGCGTGGTTCAGAGCTCGGGCAGAAGCGCGACTTCGCCCCGTATGCCCACGCTCTGATGTGTCGGGATGTTCGTGCTGTGCCAGGCCGCCGACGTCTTCAGGCGCCCTCGGAGGCTCGACCTTTGCGGGCATTGGAGAACCACTCAGGGGGTCGAAAGTGGAGTCCAGGTATTCACCTTCGATGACTTCAGGTACTGCGAGCAGCGCGAGAGCAGGCCCCGCCCGCTTCGACTGCCCCTCATAACTCACGCCCACCAACAGAGCGAGATGCAACCCCACCGACACGTAAAGCGCGCGGAAGGTCCGTTTCCGATGATTCAGGGCCATGAGCTCAGCCGAAACCTTACCACCTAGTCAGTGTGCGGCGGCCGTAGCCCCTGCGCCAGCCGACTCCCAAAACGCCGGATGGCATTGTTAGAAGTGGCTTCATCCAGCGCTTCCAGCGACATTCCCCGCAGCTGTGCGATAAAGAGCCCCGTGTGCTGCATGTAGCCCGGCTCGCAGCGTTTCCCGCGCAGCGGGATGGGTGAGAGATACGGGCTGTCCGTTTCCAGCAGAATGCGATCTAACGGGGCCCAGCGCGCGACATCCTGAATCGCGTGTGCCGTTTTGAACGTGACTATCCCAGAGAACGAAAGATCGAAGCCTAGCGCTAGGGCACGCTCACCAAAAGCTCTATCTTCACTGAAGCAGTGGATCACGCCGCCCACTTCGCGAGCCCCCTCCTCTTCTAGGATGTCCAGCGTATCGCCCGGCGCGCTTCGGGTGTGAATAACAAGCGGCTTCCGCACTTGGCGAGCCAGCGCGATTTGCCGCCTAAAAACCGCATGCTGCAGCTCTCTCGGCGAATGATTGTAATGATAATCGAGTCCCGTTTCTCCGACGGCAACGACATGTTCACTCTCATAGAATCCCAACAGCCCCGCTTCCAATTCATCGTCGTAGGTTGAAGCATCATGCGGATGCACACCAGCTGTGGCCGCCACGTCGCTGCGGCGTTCTGCTAGGCTCCTCGCGAACTCGGCGGTGGCGAGATCGCTCACGCCGATACAGATAAACCCAAAAACATTCGCCTGATTCGCGCGTTCAATGACCACATCCGCACCTTCCGGGAAGCTCCGACTATCCAGATGGCAGTGCGTGTCGATCATGAGAGCTTGGAAGCATCGGCGCGGCAGGCCGCCTCAGCAAGGGTCAATGGAAAACGTCCTGGAAGCGTTCTCGCAAGAGAGCCGCACAAGCATCCACGGCTGAAGAATCTTCGTAACCAAAGCGCGACTTCATGCGAGCCACGGCAGCTTCTGCGGCGTTCTTCGCAGCGGTGTCGAGCCCGGCTCCTGCATCCCGCAACAAAACGAGCATGTCGCGACAGATCCAGGCGATCGGGGTCCTCCGCTCCACAAAGACTGAATCCTTCAGGCGCTTGGTGTACTCGCGAAAAATGGGCGAACTACTCACGGGCTCGCCCTGATGATCCACAGCCCAGGCGCCGATCATGTTGATTAGCAGATGTCGGATTTGCTCGGGCCGCTCCGCGCCGCCTATCAGCGCTTCGACTTCACGCATCAGATTCTCGTCGGGCTCCTCGTGCTGGCCTGTTACCGGATTTTGCACTTTTTCTCCCTTGATCCAGAAGCTGACGTGCGAAATGTAGCGTTCGAAAAGCTCCGCATAGCGCGTTTCATCTACCAATCCGCTCGCCACGCGCATCTCGTCCTCTAGCTCATCGAGCAAGCGTTGCTTGAGCAGGGAGCGAAACAGCGCGTGGTCGTGGTAGCCGCCCGGCAGGCGTTCTTCTTGGAGAAACGGGTAATCGCTCGGGCGAGCGCAGAGCTCATCCAACTCGCGGAGCACTGCAAACGGGGACAGACACTCGTGGAGCGGGCTCTGTGCGGCATCGAGCAGCACCGTGCGCATTTCACGTGGACTCGCACCGCTGCCCCCTTCGAAGACGGGGTAGGCATCGCTCTCGTGATAAAGCTTGGGAATATTCGCTCGCAAGAGCTTGCGTGCTTCTTCACTCAAGCGTTCGGGAGCGAGACCGAGTGAGTACAAATCCATCTTTTCCGCTGCCGTGATCTCAGATACGAACTGCCCCAAGCTAGCATCGTAACGCTCCTGGGTCGGGCGCCGCATGCGCGTGAGCACGGCGAACATGGCGGCCAGCTTGGTGGCGTGCGGCGCGACGTGTCGACGCACCTGCGGTGCAATCTGAGAATCGTAGATGGCCTGCTCCTGGACCCAACTTCGAAGGTACGGAGCGCGAATCAGCTCCATCCTGCCACGAAAGCTTTCGTACTCGGGGTGTTCACGAAAGGCTGTGAGGTGGAGTTCGTTTGCGCTGCCCACCATCACGCAATTCAGCGCTATGTCCTGAGAGCGCAGGCTGATCGTGCCCGTTTCTACCGTTTGCTGCAGATACTTGAAAGCATCCAGCGGGCGCTTCAACAAATCGGAAAACTCAACGATGCCGCCAGCACAATCAAGCAGCTCGCCGAACGCTTCGTACAGCGAGACCGACTGAAGCGATGCGGGCAACGCCCCAACGCTCCGGTCAGCGGTAACCTGGCGCTCTCCGGCATCCACCGAAAGCTGCGGCCCAATCGTGACCGCTCCAACACGGTAGCGACGAGAGATAAAATAGCGCTCCACTTGCACGTGTCGCAGCACTTCCGCCAGATCGCCGTCGTAGGTTCCAAGGAGGGCTTCGAAGACTTGCTTGCTCTTGTGCGAGAGGCTCCCGCGCACCATCCATGCAGGAGGCGGCTCCTTAGCGTGAGTTCGTGCGTAAAGCTCCTCAAGCCAGGCAGCGCGCTTCGGTTCCGGAATGAGAAACAAGGGATGATCGCGAACCTCAATGAAGAGGCGCGCATCCACCTCGTCTTCGTCGAGGTGCGCATAGCTCGCAGTATCCGCGGCACTCCCCCGCCCACGCGTGAATCCAATCGACCCTTTGAGCTTGGTGTAGTTGGGGAAAATCCAATGAAATCGGTAGAGCGCCCCTTCCTCGCGGGTGGAGTAATGCTCGAGAGCGCGCATCAGGCACGCCACAGCTGTGGTCTTGGCGGAACCATTAGGGCCGTGCAGGAGGATCATGCGATTGGGTCGCCCCTCCCGCCCAAAATTATTGAGCGAGCGAAAGACCTCTTCCTGCAGCGCTTCCTGGCCCACCAGTGATTCGCGCCGCGCCACTTCCGAATCGGCAAACGGCAAATCGAAGAGCCTATAGCGTGTTGCGGAACCGAACGGATGAGCCACCTCTTGCGTGCCGTAAAAGGAGAACATGTCGCGCACGTAGCGTGACGCGTCGCGCGAGTGGCGCACCGGATCGGTTTCGAACAGCGCGAGGTACTCCTGGAAGGAAAGGCGCCGCTTCTCCTCTTGAAAGGAAGCCTGGACTTCGCCCGCGATCTTTCGGAGTTCCTCTAGAACGGTCGAAGTCATAGCCCTCTAGGCTAACACGCAACGCCCCAACGAGGCGAGGCCGAGGCGCTTTATTGAACTTCCACGGCGAGCTTCAGATCGCGGCGTTCGACAAGGCAGCGATCCTCGGTGCACACGGAAAACGAGAACTGTCCTTCTATCATCTTCGAACCCGCGGCCTTGGGGGTGAAGCGAACTGGGAGCGTGAGTTCGGTCTGGGTGAGCTTGCCGTTTTCGGTACGCACGATGGGCGCTTCGAACTCCACACCATCACTGGGCTTGGATTTGAATTTGTAGGGATACTTGTCGTTGCAATGGTAGGGCTGTTTGGCTGAAAGCCTGATCTCAACCTGCCCCACCTGGCCGGCTTTGTACGAACCTACCGAGACCATCGTGAGCTCGAATGCCGCATCCTGAAACTTGGCGGCTGCAGCCAGCGCTGTCGCGGCTTCCGGTGCAGCAGTCACTGAAGCGGCCTGCGCCACGCCGAGAGCCTGCGTCCCAACGCCCGACGTCCCGTCGGTCTTGCTACAGGCAGCGCCTGCGAAAACTGCAAGGGCAGCGGAGAAAAAGAGCGGAGCCGGGAACTGACCGTAACGAGCCATGCGGTTATTCTAAGGCAAAACTGGGCGACGGGGAGTCCGTCGCGACTGAACTACCAGAACACGAGAACCGCGAGAATCCCCAGGATGAGCGCCACAGCCCCCACCGCACCCAACACTACCCAATTGACTCCAGAGGTGGGCACGCCCATCGGGGTCAAATCCTCCGATGAAGGCGCCATTGGGCGCGCAGGGAGCGCTTGCGAAGTGGGCAGAGAACGCGGCGCCTGCGGGGCCGGTGCCATTCCGCCGAGGGCATCCGATTCACCAAAGAAATCGTCCAAGGTGTCGGGTTTTTGCGCCGCCACCGGGACCATCAGGCCGGCTATGCGCGACTCGATCTGTTGGGAGAGCTGCTGTTCGGGCGTGTTTGCCCAGTCAAGATGCGTTCCGCTCAGGCCGTAGGCCTGACCCACCCCATCAGCCAGCGCGCCTACGGTATTGATGCGCACGGCCGGCACCTTCTTGAGAGCGTTCGCCATCACGCGATCCAGCGTGGGCGGCACCTGATACATTTTTCCAACTCCGGCCTGGCTGGGCGGAACCGGCTCTTTCATGAGGATCTGCAATAAGATCGCTGGGCCGCTCGGACCGTTGAACGGAACCTGCCCCGTGACGCATTCGTAAACGATCGCCGCGAGTGCCCAAACGTCAGCGCGATGATCGAGCGAATCTAAGCCCTGGGCTTGTTCGGGTGCCATGTAATAGGGCGAACCGATCGTTGTCCCCATCACGGTGAGCTTCTTAGCTGTCTCGGTGTTGTCGCGTACGGACCCGAAATCCAAAATCTTGATCGTGTCCCCGTCGCTCGCCTGACACAAATAAATATTGTCGGGCTTGAGATCGCGGTGAACCAGCTTCTTCGCGTGGGCGGCATCCAGGCCGAGAGCGACTTGGCTCAACATGCGAATCATGCGCGCCGGCCGAATCACACCTTCCCGCTTGAGCGTCGCGCGCAGCTCTTCACCGTAGAGCAGCTCCATGGCCAGCACGTAGCTGCCGTCCTCGGTCGGCTGAAAATCCCGAACTTCCACGATGTGGTCGTGAGGGAGCTGCTTGCTCACCTCGAATTCGCGCTTAAAACGCTGCAATTGCACTTGATCTTGGGCAACTTCAGGATGCAAGACTTTGAGCGCGACGCTCGTTCGCTCGTGCATGTCGAGTGCTTCATACACGCGCCCCATACCGCCATCGGCAATGACCCGACGGATTTGATAGCGCGAGCACATGAGCTGGCCCACTCGAGCATCGTTGGCATCGGCCGCGATCGGAACCTGCGTTGCGTTGTTGAGTGCCTGACCATCCACGGGGCAGAACGCGGCATCGGGCGGAAAGAGCCGCCCACACGCGGTGCACGCTTTCACTGGAGCGCTCCGAGCGTGGCTTGCTCCAACAGCAGCTTACTAAGAATCATGGGGGGCTGTGGGGGGCGTTGGCTCCGGGGGAGTGGCAGAACCGGGCTCACGATAATAGAGGATTCGGTTGCAATTCGGGCACTGATCGAAGGATGTAAAGCGCATCAAGGTGTGAAACAGCATGGGCGCAACGCGCACGTGACACCCTGAACAAATACCGTCCGAGGTGTAGGCGATGGCAACTCCACGGCGCTTGCGGATCAGCTCATACCGTCGATAAAGCACGGGACTGAGCCCCGCGACCAACGCGTTTCGCTCGGCATCCATCCCTTTCGCTTGCGCTTCGAGCTCGGAGAGCCGGTGCGTGACATCGCCCTGGCTCGCGCCTAGCTCCGTATCCAGCGCATCGCGCTCTGCTGTGGTCTTCTCAAGCTCCGCCTTCGCCTGATCGGCAAAGCCCACCAGCTTTTCGATCTCTTGTTCGCGATCGCGATACAGCTTGCGCATCTCCTCGACTTCGCGCTGCGCCGCATTGGCCTCGCGCTCGGTGCGACAGCGCGAGAGCTTCTCGCGCGAGCGATCGAGCTGGACACTCATCTGCCGAACCTCGGTGAGGATCTCGCTTCGCGTGCGGTCCATGTCCTGCAAGCCCTGAGCGGCCGACGCAACTCGCGACTGTAACTCCTTCAGGCGCTGCTGCTTGCCATCCAGAGTTGTCCGCTCCCGGCCCAGCTCATCGAGCAAACTGGAGAGCCCCTGATCGATTTTTGAGAGGCCTTCGAGGATGTCAACTTCTGCTTGGATCGTCACTATCGAAGGCGCTCCTTGCCACGTATTCTAGAGGGACACAACCGGCCGCCCAACAGTGGGCCCAGCTGGGTTCGAACCAGCAACAGCCCGGTTATGAGCCGGGGGCTCTGACCAATTGAGCTATGGGCCCGGGATCTTCCCGGAAGGCTCGGTTGCACGGGGGCGGGAAGCTAGTCGATGCACCTCCCGGGGGCAACTCTCGGCCGCGGAACCGCGGGGGAACCGCGGCTGCGGCCACCTCTACACACACCGGGGAGTTTCAGGTCGACTGAAAAGGGAGCCGTCGCGGTGCGGGACTTCGGTTAGTGTGAGGGTTAGCATGGATTACCTCGTCGTCCGAGGGGCGAATCAGCACAACCTACGCAATGTCAGCTGCAAGCTCCCACGTAATCGCCTGGTCGTGATCACTGGCCCGAGTGGCTCCGGCAAGTCGTCTCTCGCCTTCGACACCATCTACGCCGAGGGGCAACGCCGCTATGTGGAGTCGCTCTCCGCCTACGCGCGGCAGTTCCTCGACCAACTTCCCAAGCCTGACGTTGAGAGCATCGAAGGGCTGAGCCCCGCGATTGCCATCGAGCAAAAAGCCTTGGGAAAAAGCCCGCGCTCCACAGTGGGGACTGTCACGGAGATCGCCGATTACCTCAGACTGCTATTCGCACGAGTCGGCACACCCCATTGCCCGATTTCGGGCGAAGTGCTGCGCGCGTACACCGTGCAGGAAATCGTCGACAGTATCTTGGCTCGTGGCGAGGGTGCCAAGGCGGCACTCTTAGCGCCCGTTGCCCGCCAACAGATCAGCGATTTTAAGCATGAATTCGAGCGCCTCCGACGCGATGGCTTCGTGCGCGCACGAGTGGATGGCGTCGTCATCGAACTCGGCGATGAACCAGAATTGAACGGAAAGCTTCCCCACGATCTTGAGGTGATGGTGGATAGAATTGTGGTCAAAGAAGGCAGCAAGGGCCGAATTACGGACTCGGTGGAGCTCGCCCTCAACGTGGGCGATCGAACGATTTTGATCGACGGGATGGATGGCTCCGAGCCGGTCGTGATGAGCGAGCGCCTGATTTCTTGGAAACACGGTTCGGTCTTGCCCCCACTGGAGCCGCGTCTGTTCTCGTTCAACAGTCCACATGGTGCGTGCCCTAAGTGCGATGGGCTTGGAGTGCACTCGGTGATCGATGCCGATCGCGTCGTTCCCGATAAGACTCGAACACTGCGCGAGGGAGCGATCGCAGCCTTCGGCAGGCGAGGTTCGCTGTCGACGGCCACGGAGGTGGATCTCGTGGTCAAAACCCTAGGAATCGACCCGGATGTGCGATGGGACGCTCTGGCAGAACGCGAACGTGAGCTGGTCTTGAGGGGCAACGTTGGCACGAAGGCCAAAGGCAAAGGCAAGGCCAAAGCCGAACGCGAGTATGAAGGCGTTCTCACGCGCCTGGAGCGCATGCGCCGCACTGACAATTGGGCCGAAGGTGAAGAACACGACCCAGGAGCCGGCGCGATTGAGCCCGACGATTTAGGTCGCTTCATCGTTTCTCAAACCTGCGATGCCTGTCACGGTGCGCGGCTGCGCCCGGAAGCACTGGCGGTGAAGGTTGCGGAGAAGTCCATCGCAGAGCTGTGCAAAATGCCTCTTGGCGGGCTACGTACGCTGCTGCGCACGCTTGGGGAGCAGCCGTTCAAACAGGCTAAAGACGGCGCCATCGCGGTGCCCTTGCTCCGCGCGATCAGCGATCGGCTCGGTTTCTTGTTGGACGTGGGTCTCGACTATCTTTCGCTAGATCGACCAGCCCAAACGCTGTCGGGAGGCGAGGGTCAGAGGATCCGTCTCGCCACACAGATAGGCGCTTCGCTTGTGGGAGTGCTCTACGTGCTCGACGAGCCAAGTGTCGGACTCCATGCGCGGGACAATGATCGACTGCTTGAAGCGCTGCGACGCCTTGTGGACAAGGGCAACAGCGTGTTGGTGGTGGAGCATGATCGCGACGCGATTTTGGCGGCTGATTACGTGGTGGATATGGGGCCACGCGCTGGAGCACACGGTGGCAACATCGTGTGTGAGGGCAGCCCCGAGGATCTGATGCGAGACCCGCTTTCAGTCACCGGACCCTACCTTTCCGGGGAGCGCTCACTCCAGGTTCCGAGCACCCGACGTGAACCTGGGGAAAAGAGCCTGCGTATCCTCGGAGCGCGCGCTAACAACCTCAAGAACGTGAACGTGAGCATCCCGCTCGGCCTACTCACCTCGGTCACGGGAGTTTCCGGTTCGGGCAAGAGCAGCTTGATTGTCGATACGCTCTTGAGCGCCACGCGGGCTAGGCTCTACGGGTCGAGCGGCTCAGTTGGGCTGTGCGACTCGATCGAGGGCATCGAATTCATCGACAAAGTGATCAGCATTGATCAGGCACCGATTGGCCGAACCCCTCGCTCGAATCCCGCCACTTATACCGGGATCTTCACGCACTTGCGCGAGCTTTACACCGGCCTCCCCGACGCTCGTGCGCGCGGTTACAAGCCAGGGCGCTTCAGCTTCAACGTGAAGGGCGGCCGCTGTGAAGCCTGCCAGGGCGATGGTGTGCTGCGCATCGAGATGCACTTCCTTCCGGACGTCTACGTCACATGTGATACCTGCAGTGGCCGTCGCTACAATCGCGAAACACTGGAAGTCAAGTATCGAGGGCTTTCAATCGCCGATGCATTGGAGCTCACGGTTGAAGATGCCGCTAAAATCTTCGAGCCCATCCCGCGCATCAACCAGCGTTTAGTCGCACTCCTCCAGGTTGGCCTCGGTTACATTCAGCTTGGGCAAGCGGCCACCACGCTTTCGGGCGGTGAAGCGCAGCGCGTGAAACTTGCAAGCGAGCTTGCACGCAAAGCAACTGGCCAAACCCTCTACGTCTTAGATGAGCCCACCACCGGGCTTCACTTCCAAGACATCGAACTGTTGACGCGTGCACTCTTCGACCTCAGGGACGCTGGCAATTCAATCTTGATCATTGAACACAACATCGACCTCATCGCCTGCTCCGACTGGGTGATCGACATGGGGCCCGAGGGAGGCGACGGCGGCGGGGCTATCGTCGGCGAAGGTCCACCGGAGCAATTAGCAACCAACGCCGCGAGCTATACGGGGCGTCACTTGGCCCGAGCCGCCGCGGAAGCGGAGCGGCGCAAGATGCCTCAGCCGAAGTCTTTCTCGACCCGCTCCTGATCCTCTTTGCAACGAATGCAAAGCGTCGTTTCCGGGCGCGCCTCTAAGCGCTTGATGGAAATCCGCTCGCTACACTCTTCGCAAACACCAAACGAGCCGTCTTCGATCCGCTGGAGGGCCTGTTGGATCTTGTCGAGAAACACCTTCTCGCGACCGCGGAGGCGAAAGGTAAATGCCTGGAGGTACTCGCTCGATGCCAGATCCATCTCGTCCGGCAGATCATCCACATCGAGCGCCATATCTTGCTCGAGTGTTTGCTGGGCACGCTTCGCGATATCCAGACGTTTTGCCTCAAGGAGATCTTTAAACTTCTTCAGTTGTGCCTTTGTCATGTCTCTCTTGGGGAAGGTTAAGCCGAGCGGCGTGTTTCGTGGGGGGCCAAACGGGGCCGCACAGCATAAGTACGAGGGGTCGAAGGGTCAATCATCCCCCCGTCAACCGCGCAAGACCCAGGGGCTAGCCCAGCGAGCTGTCTGAGCCTAGCGCCCGTCTTTGAAGGCACGGATGGCGTTGACAATCCCGTCCGCCAGTTTCTGCCGATAGTCAGCGGTGTTGAGGTGAGTCTCCCCGGCTGGGTTTGAGATGAAGGAGGCCTCAAACAGCACGGCAGGCATGTGGGCTCCCGCCAGCACGTAGAAACCGGCTCGCTTCACGCCATGATCCAGAACCTTGCCATAGCTCGGCTCCAGGGAAGTGATCGTGGCACGTTGTAGAAGAGAAGCGAACCGAGCGCTCAATCCTACGACTTCCGTGTCGAGGTCAGCACTCATGGCGGTACCCAGCTCGGAAGCGGCGGCCGCCGACGCGGAGTTTTCGCGAGCGGCAATACGTTGTGCGAAAGCGTCTTTTGACGAATCAAGCACGAACGTCATCACCCCATCGCCATGACCGTCGTCCGTGGCGTTGCAGTGTATGGACACGAACACGTCCGCGTTGAATGCGTTCGCTTTCGCTGCGCGTTCATCGAGCGGCACATACAGATCCGAATCGCGCGTGAGCAAGGTAGCGATACCCAGCTCCTCCGCAATGAGCGGAGCCGCACGGCGCGCAATGTCGAGCGTCACGTCCTTCTCACGCAATCCAGACGGTCCAATCGCCCCCGGATCGTGCCCGCCGTGGCCTGGGTCAAGAACCACGCGGCGAATTGGGCGCTGACCGTCCACGCCAAGAGCCCTTTTCGGAGCACGCGTCGCAACATCGATGATCAAGCGAAAGGGCTCCGGAAGATAGAACACTTTTTGATAGACTTCGGACTCAAGGTCCAACACCAAGCGAATACCCTGCGCGCGATTGCCGATCCGAAGCCGACGCACGACGCCGCCCACCTCAAAGCTGGGCTCCCCGCGATATTCCGCGCGCAGAATATCAACAAAGACTCGTGGGCCTTCGCCGCCGCTTTCACCGCGAACACTGCCAACCTCGAACGAAACGGGCTGCGAAAGCTCCACCACAATTCGAGCGGCGTCCTTCGCGCCGTAGCGATGGATCTGAGTGATCGCGGCGAGAGTTGAGCTACCCCCGAGCGCGGGAGCTGGTGGCAAGTTAGAGGCCTGACCGTTGGAGCCGAGAACCTGATTCGAGCTTGGCTCGCTGGTCTTGGCTGGCGTGTGGAAGGCGCCAAGCTTCGCCAGGAGCAAAGCTATCCGATCGCGACAGCGCGGGTCTGCCTCCGCACGAATACTCTGAAGGGTTCGAGTCGCAAGTGCGGGATCTGCCTGCAGCTCAGCCTCGAGCAAGGCTCGCTCGACTCGAGCATCACAAGTACCATTCCAAGTGCGTTCGGCAGCCTGCCGGTAAAGGTCCAAGGCTTCCAGTGCATCAGCGTTGTTGTGCTCACGCCTCCACCAATAAACTCTGAGCGCAGCCGCCTCGTTCAGTAGCCGTGCGCCGACTGCACCCCGGGTGGACGCACCCTTCGCTGCGAGCATCGCGGCATGGGCTACGCCTTCTTGACGGCTCATGCGGAGTTTGACGGTCGCGCTGGGCTTCGCTGCAGGCGCCGTGTGCGCCCCGAGGTCCGGAGTTGATGCGCTCCGTTGACACGCACTGAGTCCGAAGAGAAGCATGCCGACTTGCGCCACTTTCCGCGCTGCAAACACCAGTCGAGTCATGGGCGCCCCGTCGTAGTATGAACCGGGTGATTTGGCCGAGTTTTGCGACACTTAGTCTCTCCCGCGTGGGCGGCAAGTTGCATTGCACCCCTGTGAAAATCGGGCTAGCGTGCCAGCCCTCCGCCACGAGGAGTAAGACGTAGAAGAAATGAGCGATCCGTCAGGAAAGAATCCTTCCGAAAGCAAGCTTTCTACTGGGCAGGACCGAGAGCTCAGTTCCGACGAAGCGGACGCTTTTGCTCGCCAATTCAAGGCGATTTGGGACAAATCCGCGAAACCCGATCATTCCGTTGCCAAAAGTGCATCGGAAAACGGGGAGCGAGCCCGAGGCGTCGGGGCTGCGTCCGTTCCAAAGCCAGCCTTCATTCCGCGCCCGCAGGACATCACGCCGAGAGGACTGGGGCCGGTTTCGTCGCTGCCCCCTCCGCCCGT
>CAZSUA010000131.1:0-6392 GCA_964609655.1 uncultured Polyangiaceae bacterium
TGAGCTGATAGTCATTGCTGGCACGCGTGCGAATGATCTCAAAAAACCACTTACTCCCGTTCGGAAGCAGCGCGATAGCTTCGCCACCCTCCTCCAAATCAGCTGTAGACTCCCCCTCAGCGCCTAAAAAAGAGAGTGACTTGAAGGACCCTTGAAACAACGGTGTGACATGACGACAACAACCGGAAGTCGCGCGTGTGAGTTTGTTCGTTTCTGCGAGCCCACGGGATACCCACCCGTGATCCAGCGGCATCAGGTAGTAAGCATGCTTACTATCTTCCAACGAACGAAAAGGGCAGCTCCTCTGGCGCTCCCGCGACGCGGCCTCGCCACCGTCTCAGCGGAATGGATTCTGCGTGGTCCCACTGGAAGCGGCTCTCGCTTTGCCAGGCGCTGCAGGCGTGCGCACTCGATGGGTCGGAGCTTTAGCAGCGGGGACAACCGGCTTCAGCTCAGGCGCTGCAGGTGCGTCGGTTGGCTGGGGCGGTGGGACACGGAGCTCGCGGGCCCGCTCATCGACGACAGGAGGCGCATCCTGAACAGCTCTGCCCTGGCCCTCGCCTCGGGGCTCCACCCCACGAGGCTCGTTGCGCTTGGCAAACAACAGCGCTGCGATGATCCCCAGGAGAGCAATGATCGCGCCTAAGGCGACCAAGAGTGGCGCTGAGGAACCGCGGGAGACAATCGTCACCTGCGACGGTGCCGTTCCGGTATTGGTCGTCACGCTCGATTGGCCGTCGACGCCTGACGGACCAATGAATTGCGAGCCTGACACCGCCGCGGGCCAACGCTCGGCATCCGCTCCAGCTTCTCCACGCGCGAGCCACGCGCGCACAGCATCTCTCTGCTGAGCTATCTCGTTGCCAATGACATCGCTCACGTAAGCCGCGAGATCCCTCGCCCGACCCACGCCAGTTCCGGACGCGGCTGCAAGCTCAAGCGCCGAAGCGAACTCCGCGCAGCTGGAAAATCGCTTGTCTGGATCGCGCTCGAGAGCCTTTGCAACAACGGCGCTCACACGCTCCCCCGCTGCGGGGCACATTTCCATGAGCGGTGGGATGGTGTCGGAAATCAATCGCGACAGCGTCGCGGCATCGTTCTCTGCCTTGAACAAACGTTTGGCTGAGAGAACCTCCCAGATCACAACCCCCGACGAAAATACATCCGCTCGGCGGTCAATCTCCTCTGCCCCCATCGCCTGCTCAGGCGCCATGTACGCGATCTTGCCCTTCAGCTGCCCCACGCGTGTTTCGCTCAGGCGGGACGCGGCACGAGCCACACCAAAGTCTGTGATTCGGGCGATGCCATCGCTGCCAACCAGGACGTTTTGAGGTGAAACATCGCGATGAACCAGATGCGTGGGCAGGCCCTTCTCATCTCGCAGCTCGTGCGCCGCATGCAGGCCCGCCAGCATATCAATCACGATTCTGAGGCCGATCGGAACCGGTAGGCGATCTTTTTGGGATGCTGCTCGCGCTAGCAATCGAGCGAGCGTGTCCCCCTCGATGTATTCCATCACCAGGTAGTACCCGAGGTCGCTTGCCCCAACTTCAAGGATCGGAACAACATTCGGGTGATGAATCCCCGCCGCCAGGCGAGCCTCATCCAAGAACATCTGGACGAATTCATTCTCCGCCGCGAGATGCGGATGCAAACGCTTGATGGCTACGAAGCGCTGAAAGCCCCCCACGCCGGTAAGCCGGGCGAGATAAACAGTCGCCATTCCGCCCGAAGCTATTTCGCCAACCAACTCGTAGCGATCAATTCGCTGGCGCCCGTGCGTGCCAACGCTCAAAAACTTGGTGGCTACCATTGGTTTGCCTGAGCTTTCATCGACGGATCTGGAACACGCCAGCGTGTTGGCAAATTTGCCAACACGGACGTGCATTTCATGATCGCTTGACTCAAGGCAGCCCTCACATGGAGGCTACATGCAAAGGAGCGGAGCCGCGACCCTTTGGCCCCGAAAAGGTCCCGGAAAAATCGCGTACCACTAACACTTAACAAACCCCTGGGCGGACGCGTTCGGCCCGTAGATTTCTTCAATCGCTGAGCTTTCGGCGTTTCCTCAAGGAGCTGCTTGGGATTGGTGAGCACTGTATTCCCGTGTAGGCGGGTGTGCTCACCATCCGGGATGCTTATCCCATTTCGACCAGCAAGCGGTCCGGCTCCTGGAGGTACTCGATGATGGTCTGAGCAAACGCGGCGCCAATATGCCCATCCACGATGCGATGATCAAAGGACAGGCTCAAGAGCATCACATCCCCGATCACGATTTGGTCCCCACGGACGACGGGCTTCCGTTTCATCTCGTGGATGCCGAGAATCGCAACTTCGGGATAGTTGATAACTGGAGTTGCGAAGAGGCCGCCAAGCTTGCCTAAAGAAGTGATGGTGAAGCTGGAGCCGCCAAGATCTTCCTTGAGTGTCTTGCCTTCTTTGGCGTTGAGGGCCAGGCGGTCGATTTCTTTAGCAATCTCCAGAATGCTGAGCCGATCCGCGTTGCGAACGACGGGCACGATGAGCCCAGTATCCGTGGAGGTTGCGATTCCGATGTCGTAGGTTCGCTTCAGCACCATCTCCATGGCTGCGTCGTCGACAAGACAATTGAGCTCAGGATGGCGCTTCAGCGCCGCAACCACAGCTTTTACGATAAATGGCAAGAAGGTGAGCCGAATTTGGGCTCGCTCCGCAAAGCGCTTGGAGCGCTCACGCAGAGCCTTGAGCTCCGTAGCATCGCACTCGTCCACGTAAGTGAAGTGCGCAGCCGTATGCTTGGAGCGCGCCATGTTCTCGTAGATGCGCTTGCGCATGCCGCGGATTGGGACGCGTTCGTCTCCGACAGTGCGCGGAACTGGCTGGGCCGCAGCAACTGGAGCAGCCACGGCCGCCACAGCTGGGCCAGGTGCGCTTGGAGCCGACTGACCAAAACGCTCAATATCCTCGCGCGTGATGCGCCCTGCAGCTCCCGAAGGCGACACCTGGCGTATGTCCACGCCCGCTTCACGAGCGTACTTGCGGGTTGCCGGAGCCGCGAGCGGCTTGTCGTTGAAATAGGCGCTGACGGCTGCAGGTTTCGCAGCTGTCGCTCCAGCTGCGGGCGCTGACGCTGACATACCTGGCAACTGATCGCGGATGTCACCGACTGCGGTGGTTCCTGAATCCGCGGGTGACGCCTGCGGAGCGGCCGTGGCCGGGGCGGCTGATGCCGTAGCCGGGGCGGCCGATGCCGTAGCCGGGGCGGCTGATGCCGTAGCCGGGGCGGCTGATGCCGTGGCCGATGCGGCTGGAACGGAAGGGGCTGCACCTTCGCTCACCTCCAAAACTATCATGACGTTTCCGACGGGAACCACATCCCCGACTTTGCCCCGGAGCTCAGTCACGGTGCCGGCTTTAGGCGAGCCGATTGTGACCGTTGCCTTGTCCGTCATCACTTCGACCATGTCCTGATCGGAAGCCAGGCTGTCTCCAACCTTGACCAGCCAGTTAACGATTTCGCCTTCGGTAACTCCCTCCCCGATATCGGGGAGCTTGAACTCAAACTTTGCCATCTTCTCTCATTTCTCCTCAGGCGCGCGCCGACTCTAGAACAGCCGGCAGGATCCGGTGCGAGAGCGGCATATACTCCATCTCGAGCGTGTACGGAAACGGTGTGTCGAAGCCCGTCACCCGAATGGGCGGGGCCTGCAGGTGATAAAACGCTCGCTCGCAGACCAGGGTGACGAGCTCGCCACCAAATCCGCCGGTCTTCGCGGCTTCGTGGACCACCACCAGGCGGCCCGTTTTTTTGACGCTAGCGAGAATCGTCTGGATATCGACGGGCCAGAGCGTGCGGAGGTCGATCACCTCGCACTCGACGCCCTGCTCAGCTGCCTTGGTGGCTGCATCCAACGCCTCATAAAGCATGGCCCCGTAGGCCAAAACCGTGACATCGCTCCCGTCGCGGGCAATGGCCGCGGATTCGAGCGGCACCTTGTAGTGCCCTTCAGGCACCTCGCCCTTGGCCGCGCGATACACCCGTTTCGGTTCAAGGAATAGGACCGGATCAGGATCTTCAATCGCTGCCAGCAGCAAGCCCTTGGCATCATAAGCGTTCGACGGGATCACCACCTTGATGCCCGGCACGTGAATGAAGTGAGCTTCGGGATGTTGGGAATGATAATGCCCCCCACGGATCCCTCCGCCGACTGGTGTTCGGATCACCATGCCTGCGGTGTATTCACCCCCAGAACGGTAACGATACTTAGCGAGCTCATTGACGATTTGATCGTACGCGGGCCAAATGAAATCGGAAAATTGGATCTCCGGGATCGGCACCATTCCATAGAGCGCCATGCCCACAGCTGCGCCAATAATGCCGCCTTCGCTGAGAGGCGTGTCGATCACCCGATCTTCACCAAACTCATCGAAGAGCCCAGCCGTGACACGAAACACGCCGCCCACTTTGCCGACGTCTTCGCCAAGAATCACGACACGTTCGTCCTTACGCATGGCGACGCGCAAGGCATCGTTGATCGCTTGAACCATATTCATCAAAGGCATCGTGGCGTCGCTCTACTCTCGTCTGGGGCTAGCACGGCTCAATGCTGGGAAGGTGCTCGGGGGCCACCCAAAAGCTGGGCGCGCTGCTCCTCAAGGTGCCAGGGCGGCTTAGCGTAAACGTCGTCGAACATGCTAGCGAGATCGGGGGGTGGCGTGTCTTCAGCGATTCGTACCGCCTCACGAAATTGGGTTTCGACCTCAAGCACCAGCGCCGCGTCGTCAGCGTCCCCCCAAAGCCCCTTCTTCACCAGGTATTCGCGTGAGCGCTCAATGGGATCGCGCTTCTGCCACGGCTCCAGATCGGCCATCGGTCGATAGCGGTTGGGATCATCGCTGGTTGAGTGGCCTCCCATCCGGTACGTGAGCGCTTCGATCAAGGTCGCCCCTTGGCCATTCAAGGCCCGCTCACGGGCTTTCTGGGTCACGGCCACCACGGCAAACACGTCGTTCCCATCCACTCGAACGCCTGGGATCCCATACCCGCTCGCTTTTTCAGCAAAGGTGCGCGAAGCGGTTTGGCGATCAGCCGGCACGCTGATGGCCCAGCCGTTATTTCTGCAAAAGAAAATGGTTGGGGTTTTGAAAACTCCAGCGAAATTGAGCCCACTGTGAAACTCGCAGGAGCTCGTGGCTCCGTCTCCAAAATAAACTAGCACCGACGAGCGTTCTTTGCTGAGCTTTGCAGCCCACGCGAGCCCGACTGCCTGCGTGATCTGCGTTCCCACCGGCGAGCTGATGGATCCCCAACGCTTCTCACGGCACGTGTAGTGGTCCGGCATTTGTCGGCCATGCACGGTGTCGTTGCGGTTGCCGAACATGTTATCCAGAAAGCGCTGAAGTGAGAGCCCGCGCATCAGTGCTCCTCCAAACTCCCGATAGCAGGGCAAGAGCCAATCGAGCTCACCCATGGCGAACGTGGAACCGAGAATCGCTGCCTCCTCGCCCACCGACCCCACGTGAAATCCAATCCGCCCCTGGCGTTGAAGCGCAACGAGGCGCTCATCCAAGAGGCGCGTGGAAACCATGTGCCGGTGGATGTACACGACATTTTCGTCGCTCAGCTTTGGGTCGTGCTCGGGATCGAGTGTGCCGTCTTCGCGCAACACCTGAACCACGTCGAGGTCATGGTTCTCAGCTCCGTTCAAACTCGTTTTCAGCATGACAATCGGGGGTAGCCTAATCGAAGCGAGTCGCGCTGGCCACATCTGCGGAGTGCGTCAACGCCTTCGCACCCGAGTTCAGCGGCCGAGCGACAAGCTCATCAACGCCCTAGCTCTTAGGCACTGAGCGACATCGACGCCTCGGTGAGCGCCTGTGACAACGCGAACTCATCCAATTGGCACGCACGGGCTAGATCCGAAAGAACCTGGCGTTCAACCGCACTCACCCCACCCGAAACTTCAGCGAGCAACGCGGCCACTCGCAAAACTTCAAGCGCGTGTTCCGGACGTTTGATCGTGCGGGCCACCATCGCTACCCTTTTCTCCAGGCCATCTTCTTCAAGCTGTGCGCGCAAATCCAAGAGCAAGGCGTGAACTTGGCGTTCTGCTACTTTTCCTTGGCAGACCGCCAGCACAATATGCTCGAACGCCTCGCGCTCCGTTTCATCAAAATCGCCGTCGGCGTGCGTCACCAAGAAAGCACTCTCGACCAGCGCTTCGAACAGCGCTGCCACCTCAGGGTCAAATCCCGTGGGTTGCGTCACGTCTTCAACCACCGAATTGGACCCATAGCTCTGTGCAGCAACGCCGAGGATTGACCCCGAAACTCCTGGCTCAGCGTAGGAAGGTGCCCGGCCAAGCTTGGCAACGATCTGCTGGATCAGCGGCGTATTGGCTTCTGTCATGGTT
>CAZSUA010000131.1:6402-14320 GCA_964609655.1 uncultured Polyangiaceae bacterium
CCCCCCGCTCGCGGGTCAAAGGCCAGCTGCCGTCGCCAAGCTCCAGCCTTCGTTGGATTCGGCGGGCTTCGCTCGGCGCGTTAAGGCCGGCACTTCAAGCCGGCACTTCAAGGCCGGCGCCGCAGGCTCAGCAGGGGCTTGTTCGCTCCCCCGACAGCCTCGCCTGCCGTGGACCCATGATGAATCAGAGAAGGCAACGACCGCTCCTCAACAGCCGGGCGCGGTGCTGGCAACAAATTGGCGCCCACAAATCCCTCTGCCGCTCGATAGCTTGAGCGCACCAGTGGCCCCGCAGCCACAAAAGCAAAGCCGAGCTCCTTGGCCTTATCTTCGAACACTTTAAACAGCTCTGGCGAGACGTAGCGTTGCACGGGGGCGTGCTTGGGGGTGGGGCGCAGATACTGCCCAATGGTGACAATATCCACTTGATGCGCGCGTAGATCAGCCAGCGTTTCGAAGACTTCTTCGTCCGTTTCGCCGATACCCACCATCAGTGAACTCTTGACGTAGCGTTCGGGCGCGCTCGCCTTTGCGAAGCGCAGGGTTTCTAGGGACAGCTCATAGCGGCAGCGCTGATCTCGAATGAGCGGCGTTAACCGACGCGTTACCTCGATGTTGTGAGCGTAGACATCGGGTGCTGCAGCCAGCACCGTGGCGATATCCGGCTTGCGTCCGCCGAAATCACCCACCAGAGTTTCGACCAATAACTCAGGCTGATAGCGCCGCAACGCAGCAACCGTCTGAGCCACGTGGGCCGCTCCCCCATCCAGAAGATCATCGCGATCCACCATCGTGAGCACGACATACTTCAAGCCAAGCTTCGCCAACGCACGTGCGACGTGTTCCGGCTCCCGCGGATCGACGGCTCCCTTTGGGTTCCCTGTTGTGACGGCGCAGAATCGACAACCGCGCGTGCACATGTGCCCGAGCACCATGACGGTGGCAGTGCCTTCACTCCAGCACTCTCCCACGTTCGGGCAGCGCGCTTCTTCGCACACCGTAAAAAGGTCGAGCTCCCGCAGTGTCTGCTTGATGCGTCGGTAATTCTCACCGCCGGGCGCACGCACTTTGAGCCAGCTGGGCTTCGGCTCATTCAAGGGCAGGCCGTCGCTCATGATGCCGCCGCCTTCAGCAAACGCACCAGCAGCGCGCTCAACAACTCAGGCTCCGCGCGCCCCTTCGTTTCCTTCATCACTTGGCCCACAAAGAAGCCTAAAATCGCTTGCTTCCCGCCCAAAAACTGTTCCCTTTGCTTCGGATACGCCGCAATCACCGTTAGACACACGGCACGCAACTCATCCTCATTCGAGATGACGGCGATGCCTTGGGTTTTGACGACTTCGGCGGGGCTGAGCGTGCTCCCTTCCAGCGCCACAAAGACTTCCTTCGCCTGCTTGCCGCTGATCGCTTTGGAATCAACTAAGGATAGGAGCTCGGCGACTTGGAGTGGTGTTACTGAGAATTCGGCATTCAAACCGTGAACTTTGGCGTTGCGAAGAACCTCTGTTTGCATGAAATTCGCCAGTTTCACCGCATCCGGGTAGCTCTTGAGCGCCGCTTCGAAGAACTGCACGTAGCCCGGATGCTGACTCAGCGTCTGCGCCGTTGCCGGCGTGAGCCCTAGCTCCTCCACCCAGCGCGCGCGGACCCGGGCCGGCAACGACCCGATAAGTGGCCGTTGCTGTCCGATAAACTCGGCGGAAATGCTGAGTGGCGGAAGATCGGGCTCCGGGAAGTAGCGATAATCGTGGGCATCTTCCTTGGATCTCAACGTCTTGGTGAGGCTGGTATCTGGGTCGAAGCTGCGTGTTTCTTGGGTGATGCTTCCACCCGCGTCAAGCACGGCCGTCTGGCGTTGAATTTCCGAATCAATCGCGCGCTGCACGAATCGAAAGCTATTGAGATTTTTGAGTTCACAACGCGTTCCAAACTTCTCTTGCCCAACTGGGCGAATGGAAACGTTGGCATCACAACGGAAGCTTCCTTCCTCCAAATTTCCGTCATTCACGCCGATCGCCACCAAAATATCGCGAAGCGTCCGCAGATACTGAGCCGCTTCGGTGCTTGAACGAAGATCAGGCTCGCTCACGATCTCGATCAAAGGCACCCCAGCACGATTCAAATCAACCGCCGAATCCGCGCCAACGCCGTGCACATTCTTGCCGGCGTCTTCTTCCATATGGATGCGGGTGATCCCAATACGCTTCACACCGGCCTCAAGCGGCACGTCAAGGTGGCCCAGCCCGCAGAGCGGGGCTTCGTACTGACTGATTTGGTATCCTTTGGGCGAATCGGGATAGAAGTAATTCTTGCGGGCAAAAATGCTGGTGCTCGCAATCGCGCAATCGAGCGCTAAGCCCGCACGCACGGCCATCTCAACCGCTGTTTCGTTCAGCACCGGTAAGGAGCCCGGAAGCCCCAAGCACACGGGGCACACATTCGCATTCGGTGCTTTTCCGAATTCAGTGGAGCAGGCGCAAAAAAGCTTACTCTTGGTCTGCAGCTGAGCGTGAACCTCAAGCCCGATGACCGGTTCGTAGGTGATAGCCACCGCGTACCTCAGTGGCGATCGCGATCGATGCCCGGGTGAGTCGCCTCACCGGGCTCGTGGCGAGGATTCTCGGTCACGTGATCGTTCTTCCGGCCTGGCATCTTCAACAGCAAATCTTTGGCGTAGATGAACTGCTCGCGCGAATCATAGGGGACCGGATGAATGCCAGTGTCCATTCGAATCGCATCGCACGGGCAGGCCTCGACGCAGTAGCCACAGAAGATGCAGCGCAGCTCGTCGATCACGAATTTATCGGGAAAACGCTCGTAGCCACGCCGCTTATCACCCTCCGGATATTCGCCGGCTTCAATGTGAATGCACTGCGCGGGACACGCCGTTGAACAGCAGAGGCACGCCACGCAGCGAGGTGAGCCATCTTCGCGCTCAGTAAGGCGATGAACGCCACGGAAGCGCTCCGGATACGGGCGCTGTTGTTCGGGATAGCTCACGGTATTGATGCCGTCAGCGATCGCTTCGGTATTCGGATCGTTCCGCTGCCCGAGCACCATTTCTTTCGTATTCGTAAAGAAATGGCCCATCGTGATGCCGAGACCTTTGACGATCTCAGGCACGTAGGATTGAACAGATGTGGTTCGGTCAGGTCTTTTGAGCGGTGTACCAACTACGCCGCGGGGACCAAGAGGGCTCGCCTTCACTACGCCTCCATCCTTCTACTGTGGGTGCCGCCACGAGCCTGCGCGTACTCGGCGGAGGTGCTCGAAAGCAGTTGTTTCTTGTTTGGGGCTTTCATCATGAATTTGATGAAAAGCAGAAATCCTAATGCACCACCGCCGGCGAGCAGCGCCATGCTCAGATTGGCGAGGTAACGCACTGCCGATGCCACGGTATCACTGGCACCTTGCAGCAACAGGATGACCAGGCCAGTTCCGACCACATTGAGCAAGGACAGCGGCAGCAACGTGCGCCAGCCGAGGCGCATCAGCTGATCGTAACGAAAACGAGGCAGCGTCCAACGAATCGACAGTTGAACCCAACACAAGGCGATGATCTTGAGGATGAAGCCGAGCACCCCCAAAACCACGATGGCTCCGTGGGAGACCGCATAATGAAGGTAAACCGTATCCCCAACTGCCACGTGGATTGCACTCCGATCCACGAACGGGAGATGCCAGCCGCCGAAGAAAATCGCCGCCATCAGCGCACTGGAAGAGACGACCGCGATGTATTCCGAAAAGAAGAACATCGCGAACTTCATGCCCGCATACTCCGTGAAGTACCCAGCCACGATTTCGCTCTCACCTTCCGGCAAATCGAAGGGAATGCGCTTGGACTCGGCAATCGCCGCCGCAAAGAAAAGCACAAACGCGAATGGCTGCACAAAAATGCCCCAGGCGTTCTGAGCTTGCCACTGAATCATCTCATCGACGCGGATGGTTCCGTAAACCATCAGGGCGCCCACTAAGGTGAGGCCGAGCGCCACTTCGTATGAAACCATCTGACTCGCGGCGCGCAGACCGCCTAACAAGCTAAACTTATTGTCGCTCGCCCAGCCAGCCAAGGCCGCTCCGACAATCCCAGTGCCCGCCAGAGCAAAGAAGTAGAGCAAGCCAACGTTGAGATCGAGCGCCTGCAACTTGAAGGTGGTGCTACCCGTCGGACACACACCTGCTGAGTCGACCTGCGAAATCAGTGTGCTCAAAGACTTCACTGTGAAGGGCTGACCCGGCGCCGTATCAAAACAAAGAGCGTCGCCAAACGGCACGACCCCGAGCACCACGAGAGCCGGAAAGAAGGTGATGAACGGCGCGATGCTATGCAGGAGCCGATCAGCGCCGGGCGGAATGATATCTTCCTTGAACAGAGTCTTCAGGCCGTCTGCGGCAGGGTGCAAGAGCCCAGCTAGTCGCAGCCCGACGCGTGGCTCGTCGTGCATGCTGACGGCTGCGTAGAGCGAGCCGCCGACGGCAGCAAGCCCAAAGAGCGCCGCACCAGCGCCAAACGACACCTCGCGCACTGTCTCGCCAAACTCACCGCCGCCGCTGGCAACAATCAAAAAGAACAGCGCAACCTGTGCGAGCATGCCAGCGAGCGCGATAAACCGCGCGCCACCTAAGGCCGCAGCCAGACCCGTTGCAAAGCGATCAAAGCTATTCCGTGCCCCACGCGCGTGGGCCCCGCTCGCGATCAGCACCATCGTGAACCAGCTCAAGAAGAGCGCTAGCTCGCCAAACAGGAGCGCACTCAGCGTTGAGGGTGCGCCCTCCTCGGGCCTTAGAGCCTGGGCAGCGAGCAGCGTGGCCCCCGTCGCGCCCAGGGCGCCCAGCACCAAAATCGCCTGAACCATGCGGGTGGGCAGCCAAATCACTGCGCGATTGGGCCCAATGCGATCCTGCATCATGGCGCCCTGACGCCTATCCGTCCAAGTTAACAGCACACCTAGATTCATCCCAAAAAGGACGATGAAGGCGGACTTAGCGATAATCAGCAGCGGCCAGATGTTCACGTCCCAAATGTTCACGCTGACACCTCGCTTGCCGCGCTGCTGGCATTCGCTTGGATTTGTTCGGGACGTTTCCAGCCCGTCGGATGCCCAAGCTTCTGCCCTAGCTGAGCGAAGAGCTTCCAGGCTGGGCTACTCTCACCGAGCGGCGGGATCGCCCGTTCGCTAACCTGCTCAATTCCAGCGGAATTGATGAACGTGCCCGCAGCCTCAGCCCAGCTACTCGCTGCCAACACCACATGGGCAGCTTGGGGCAGCGTCCCCTCGTGGGTTGCCGCCACCACCAACCCCTGAAGACCGGAAAGCGCCGAAGCGGTAGCATCGTCCGGCACTGCGGATCCCAGGGCTAAGGCGAACGCAACCTGCCCGGCAGCGACTGCTTGGCCGAGCTCGGCGATGGGCTTGGCCGTCGGGCAAATCGAGAGAACTCCGGTGGTGTTCGGATTTCGGTCGGATTCGAGCAAGATCCCATCTGCTTTCCCCTGCGGACGCCCGGTATAGAACACCGCGAGCGCCCCCAGATACTTCGTGCCCAACGTGAAGAGCGCGGCATTGTCCTCGTTGGAGTGCTCGGCGCTGAGCACGATGGCGAGCTTGCCCCCGGCTCCCGCGAGCAAGGCAGCGGCTCTCGTGAGCGCTGATTCGCGAGTCGTACTCTCACCGGAAGTCCGGGCCTCAAGGATGCGCCCTTCGTGGATACGGCGATAATCGAGCATCCCGACATCGCACATCCAGTATTTGTTCACGTTCGCGTTATCTCGCGGGCGATAGCGGTGCACCTGGAGGCTACGCGGATCAAAATCCGTGTACGAATTGCAGCCTTTGGAACAACCCACGCACACACTTCTCACCGATCGAAGGAACCAAACACGGGCCTTGAAACGAAAATCAGAACTCGTGAGCGCGCCAACCGGACAAACATGCTCGGTCATCAGCGTGTAGTTGTGATCCAGCTGACGGCCGGGCGAGACCACAATCTCGTTGAGATTGCCGCGTTCGCTGACGCTCAACACCGGATCGCCTGCCAGCTCTTCACTCACGCGCACGCAGCGCGTGCACACGATGCAGCGTTCGGCGTCGTACACGATCGTTGGACCAAAGATCTGGCCTTTTGGCTTGTGCACAGGCTCATCGTGCATGCGCTTCTTCGTGCCTTGATGCTCAAGCCAATAATCCTGCAGACGGCATTCGCCCGCTTGATCACAAATCGGGCAATCTACCGGATGATTCAGCAGCAAGAGTTCTTGGACGGCCGCGCGGGCACGCTTCACGTGCTCACTCGTTTGGCTCAATACGTCCATCCCATCAGCCACACCCTGCTGACAGGCAGGCACGAGCTTGGGCTTCTTTTCAGCCACATACTCGTTCTTCGCGGAATCCCAGCGCAGCACATCCAACATCAGCGCGGGGCGACCTGCCGGGGGCGCCACCTCGACCAAACACATGCGACAGTTTGCCGCGACGCTGAGCCCTGGATGCCAGCAATAGTGTGGAACATCGACGCCGGCGCGATGCGCAGCTCGAATAATCGTGTCCCCTTTTTCAAAGGGGATCTCTCGGCCATCTAGCTTGAACGTCGACATAACCTTCTCCGAGATCCTAGGAAAATCAGCGATCGCACTCGCCGCCAATCATGTTCAGCGAACCGAAACAAGGCACCACATCCGCCATCATCTGCCCTGTGATCACGTGCTCCAAACCACCGGTGATGTAGTAGCAGGGGGGGCGGATCCGCACGCGATAGGGTGTGCCACTGCCATCGCTCACGAGATAGAAGCCGAGCTCTCCGTTGCCGGCCTCGGTGTACGAGTACACCTCGCCCGCCGGGATCTTCAGCCCCTCCATCACGATTTTGAAGTGCTGAATCGTGCCTTCGATCGTGTTGTAGACCTCTTCCTTGGGCGGGAGCATCACACGCGGATCGACGACGTTGATCGGGCCTGAGTCAGCCATGCGCGCGAGCGACTGCCGAATGATGCGAACGCTCTGCTTAAGCTCCTCCAGGCGGATAATAAAGCGATCCAAACAATCGCCCTTCTCACCGACGGGAACGTCGAATTCGACCTCATCATACTTAAGATACGGAGCTGCCTTGCGCACGTCGTAGGCGACGCCAGAAGCGCGCAGACACGGACCCGTCCATCCCAAGGATATCGCGTTCTCCGCCGAGACAACTCCAACGTCTTCCAGGCGATCGAGAAAAATTCGATTCCCAAACATGAGCTTTTCCACTTCGCTCACGATCGACAGAATGTGCTCCACCACAGCGAGCGATTGCTCTTTGAACCCTTTGGTTGGCGGGGCTGCCATACCTCCCACACGCCCGAAGCTGTGCGTGAGCCGAGCGCCCGTTTCTTCCTCCATGATGTCCCAGATCATTTCGCGCCCTTTGATCATCCAAAGGAAAGGCGTGAACGCTCCAAGCTCCATGGCCATGGCGCCATCGCACGTGAGGTGATCACTGATGCGCGCCAGCTCCCCCAGCGCCATCCGGTACCACTGGCAACGCTCGGGAACTTCAATGCCCAACATCTTCTCGCAGGCGAGCGCAAAGCCTACGTTATTCAGCATGGGCGAAACGTAGTTGCAGCGATCCACATACGGGAAAACCTGCGCCCAGGTTCCGCGCTCACACATTTTCTCGAAGCCCCGATGCAGATACCCCACCTGGACATCCACGCGATGAATCAACTCACCGCTCAGCTCCATGACACAACGCACCGTGCCGTGCATCGCAGGGTGCGATGGCCCGACATTGAGCAACATGGGCTCTTCGGGCAGCTCAAGCTCGGCTTCGCTTAATTCGACGTCAATCGGTTCCATTAGTTCGCCTGCGAATCCTCGGAATCTTCTGCCCAGCGAGCGTGCACTTGCCGCCCGAAGCTCATTCCTTCATCTCGACCAAA
>CAZSUA010000132.1:0-14286 GCA_964609655.1 uncultured Polyangiaceae bacterium
GAGTACAGGATGGCTGGACCCTAGGGTCAGGTTACCTTGGGAGCGCGGGCGCCTTCAACAACGCCTTCGCATCGATCCCACTTGACTCGAAGAACTCCTGGGCCAGCTCGTTGGTGCCTTCCACGAGTTCTTTCGGGGTGCCGCTGGCCACCAGTTGGCCTTTTGAGAGGATCTGGATTTGGTCGGCAATTCTGAGGGCGCCGGCCATGTCGTGGCTGATCACGATACTGGTGACGCCGAAGCGATCCCGCGTTTCGACAATCAAGCGGTCGACGAGGCGCGAGCTGATGGGGTCGAGGCCGCTCGTGGGCTCATCATACATCAGGACTTCGGGCTCGAGCATGAGGGCGCGCGCTAGGCCGACGCGTTTGCGCATGCCGCCGGAAAGCTGGCTCGGGAAGCGTTTCTCAATGTCGACCAGATCGAGGAGCTTCAGTTTCTCAATCACACGCTCGCGGATTTCTTTCTCTTTGAGCTTAGTGTGCTCTCGCAGCGGAAACGCCACGTTATCCAGCACATTCATCGAATCCAAGAGTGCCGAATATTGAAACACCATGCCGAATTTTGTGCGAACTTTGGTCATTTCGCGTTCGTTCATGGGCACGATATCCATGCCGTTAACTAGAATCGAGCCGGTAGTCGGCTTCTCAAGGCCGATCAGGATTTTGAGTAGCGTTGTTTTTCCCGCTCCCGAGCCACCGATGATGACGACGATCTCTCCACGTCCGATGCTCATGTCGATGTTGGCGAGCGCCTCGAAGTCTCCGTAGCGTTTGCCGAGGCCCTGGACGAGCAGGTGGGGTGCGTGGCTCGCATCCTCTGCGCCGCTTGGGGCCGTGCTGGCGGGTGGGTTGGGGGAGTCCGGCATGGGAAGCGGGCCGCAGCATAGAACTGCAGGGGGAATGCACAAGACACGCCAGAAAGAGGCGAAGGCTTGACTATCGCCCCTCAAAGGTGCGCTAAGTTTCGCCCATGACTGATGAGCATCTGGCGGCATTGATTGCTGAGGCTGGCGCAAAGAAAGGCGCCGAAGGTTGGATGGAGCTGCCTGAGGGGCGCCACATCACGCTGTATGTTTCGGCGAAGGGCACTGGGATGTCGGTGAGCCGCATTGGCGCGCTCCGGGCCAACGGCGCGCTCGTTCGCCTGCGAACCGTGAAAGATGAGATCTACGTGTTGGCGCTGGAAGATATCTACGCGGGCTCAGTGGATGCGCCCCAGCAGAGTGCGCGCAAAGCCGGCTTCGTGTGATTCGACTGGGTAAGCAATGGCTCCATTCGATGATATTCTGACGCTAGGCGGCCACAGCTTTAGCTCGCGCCTGTTTATCGGCACGGGCAAGTACAAAGATGTTGCTGAGACAGAAGCCGCGCTGATTGCTTCCGGCGCGGAAGTCGTAACGGTGGCGTTGCGTCGTGTCGATTTGAAGGACCAATCGCAGGGTTCCTTGATGGGCCTCTTGCGAAGCGGGCGCTGGACGATCTTGCCGAACACCGCTGGCTGCTACACGGCGGATGATGCGGTGCGAACGTTGCGTTTAGCGCGTGAATTGGGCATCGCCGAGCTGGTCAAGCTGGAGGTGATTGGAGATCCGAAAACGCTGTATCCAGACAACGAAGCCACGTTGGAAGCCGCCAAGCTGCTCGTGAAGGAGGGCTTCACGGTGCTGCCGTATTGTTCGGACGATCCGATTATTTGTCGGAAGCTGGAGGATGCGGGCTGTGCGGCGGTGATGCCTTTGGCGGCTCCGATCGGCTCGGGCCTAGGCATCCGGAATCCGCACAATCTACGCTTGATTCTTGAGAACGCAAAGGTGCCCGTGATCGTGGATGCGGGCGTTGGAACCGCGAGTGATGCGGCGATTGCCATGGAGCTGGGCGCGCATGGCGTCTTGCTGAATACCGCGGTGGCGCACGCCAAGAAGCCGGTGCTGATGGCAGAGGCGATGCGCGAGGCTGTGAGTGCGGGGCGGAAAGCGTTCTTAGCTGGGCGCATGCCAGCACAGGCTTACGCCAATGCCTCGAGCCCGAGCTCAGGGCTGATCGAGTAACGTGTCTGCGAACGGCGTATCGCCTGCTGGGGCCTCTGTGGCGCAGCGCTTCACGCCCTATCAGCGGCGTTTGTTGGTCTTTTTGGGTGTGGCCAATTTCTTTGAAGGCTACGATCATTACGCGTTTGCGATGGTGTTGCCGAATCTGCGCGCCGATATGGGGCTCGGCGAAACGGGCGGCGGGCTGCTATCAGCCTTCATCAATCTGGGCACCGTGATCGCGTATCTCTTCGTGCGCAGGGCGGACCGCTGGGGCAGGCGACGCGTGCTCACGGTCACCATCCTGGGCTATACGTTGTTCACGGTGCTATCGGGCCTCGCTCCTGATGTTTATTCGTTTGCGCTGTTTCAGATGGTGGGGAGGATCTTCCTGATCGGTGAGTGGGCCACGAGCATGGTGGTGGCGGCTGAGGAATTTCCAGCTGAGCGGCGCGGAACGGCGATGGGCATTCTGGTGGCCATGTCTTCACTGGGTTCGGTGGTGTGCGGCGGTGTTGCGCCACTGCTCTTGAATACTGCCTATGGCTGGCGTTCGGTGTATTTTGTGGGCATTGTGCCGCTTTTATTGATTGCGTACGCACGCCGCGGGCTGCGTGAAACGCAGCGTTTTAGCGAATCGACAGCCGACCAACGCTCGCATTCTTTGTGGGATATTTGGCGCACGCCCTATCGTCGACGGGTGCTTCAGCTGGGCTTGATTTGGTTCCTTTCGTACCTTTGCACCAACAACGCCGTCGTCTTCTGGAAAGAGTTCGCGCTGGCCGAGCGGGGCATGACAGACGCTCAGGTCGGGAAGGTGATCACGATCGCGGCCGTGGTGGCGATGCCACTCGTGTTTCTCGCGGGCAGCCTGCTGGATCGCGTGGGGCGCCGGAGAGGCGCTAGCGTGATTTTTGCCCTGACTTCGATCGGGGTTTTCGGCGGCTACACCTTGCATGGAACGTGGCCGCTGACGGCGTGTGTGGCGCTGGCAATTTTTGGAGTGAGCGCGGTCTTGCCCGTCTTGAATGCTTTCACAACGGAGCTTTTTCCCACCGAATATCGGGGTATCGCGTATGCTTGGTCGAACAATCTCTTGGGGCGTATCGGCTACGTGCTTTCGCCGGCAGCCTTGGGCGCGCTGGCTTCGGAATGGGGATGGGGGCATGCCATCCGCTCGACGGCAATTTTCCCCCTGATCGCGCTCTTTCTGATTCTGCTTTGGATGCCGGAAACCAAGGCGCGTGAGCTGGAACAAACCGCGGCGTTGGAGCGTTAACGGGCGTTGAGCGTTAACGAGAGCTGCATGCAGGATCCAGAAAGTCTCCCCCCGCCGAGTATGGCCGAGCCGAGCGTAAAAGATCGGCTGCTGTTTGACGTGCCCGCCGCTGTCTACATTGCGTTGGTGTTTATCGGGGCATCGATCCCTTGGGCACCCCGCCTCGGTGTGCCGCTGCTCTCGATGGATAAGATGCAGCACCTGCTGGCGTTTGGCGGCATGCAGCTCCTGCTACACCGAGCCGTTCAGCATCGGTTCATGTTCAGTAGCTCACCGAAGACGCTGCTCGTCACCGCGTTGGCCAGCACGAGCTTCGGTGCCCTGATAGAGCTCTGGCAAACGGCGTTGCCGTATCGCTCGGGTGACTGGGCAGATCTGCTGGCGGACACGATCGGTGTGGCGTTGGCGTGTGTGTTGATTAGAGTCTTTGGATGGCAGCGTCGTTCTCAGCCTGAAAGCCCATGAGCTGGCAGCGTCGTTCTTAGCCGAAAAGCCCATGAAACAATGGGAAAGCCTGCGACTGATCGCGATCACCGATGTTGAGCGTTTCGGTGTCGCGGAAACGCTGGTTCGAACCGAGCAGTTGTTGGCTCTCTGCCGCCCCGGCACGGTTGGGATTCAGTTGCGCGACCACAATCTTCCGCTCCGCCAACGGCTGGCACTCGGTCGGGAGTTGCGCCGCCTAACCGAAGAGCAGAAGCAAGCCCTGTTCGTCAACGACCGTCTCGATCTGGCTCTGTTGCTGGGAGCGGACGGCGTGCATCTCGGGGAGCGGAGTGTGGGCCTCGAGGAGGCAAGGCTTGCCTTCGGCCAAGGCCGCGAGGATGCGAGGCTTGCCTTCGGCGTAGACTCTGGGTCTCCGCAGGGCCGCGCGCCCAGCTTCTGGTCGTGTTCTGCTCACGGGCTCAATGCGCTTGAAGCGGGACCTTCCGCCTGGCTGCTCTCGCCAATTCTTGATGAACGCAAGGGCCGCGCTCCGTTAGGTTTGGAAGCACTCACACGCGGTCGAGCGGAACTCACACGCTTTAGTGTTCGACCGAAGCTGTTCGCGCTGGGTGGTGTCCGCGCGGGAAGTGCGGCCGAGTGCCTGCGTGCGGGAGCGGATGGCGTGGCCGCCATCGGTGCTGTGTGGGCAGGCAGACTCGAGCCTTTGCTGGAAGAACTGGCGCTTCTTCGCTGAGAGGCGCCAGCCTCTGCTTAGACGCGGAAGTTACTGCTGCGGCGCGGCCCCAGGTAGCGGTGGGATGCAGCCTCCGGCCATGCACTGATTGCCTGGAATACAGTCGTTATTCGACTGACACGGCCAAGCGCATTTGCCAACCTGCGTATTGCAACGATGCGTGAGACATTGCGCATCCGACGTGCACGCTAAGGCCATGGGAGAAGGCTGGGACAGGGGCGCACTCGGTGCCGCGGAAGGCGTCGGCTGAGGCTGTTGGCCATAACCAGGCTGCGGCTGCTGACCATAGCCAGGCTGCGGCTGTTGGCCATAACCAGGTTGTGGCTGTTGGCCATAGCCAGGCTGCGTCTGTTGACCGTAACCAGGCTGCGGCTGTTGGCCATAACCAGGTTGTGGTTGTTGAGCGTAACCAGGTTGGTAACCACCCTGTTGCGGCGGCGGCTGCTCTTCATTCTTCTTGCAGGCAGAAAGGGCGAGTGCCGGAAATAGACCAACAATAAGGGAAGCTTTGAGGCGCATTGATTTCTCCGTCGAAGGCTCCTTTCAGTAGTGGGCCCAGCCTGCTCGGTCAACTCGCCTCTAATTCCCCTAGCTTGAGTGCTTTTTTGGGTGAGGCGCACTGGAGATTCGGCGCCAAAACCGGCGCAAGCCGGCGCGCCGCAGCGCTCCGAGACGTGTCCGCGAGCTCTATCTCAACATCGGACACCAGATAGTAAGCATGCTTACTATCTTCCATGGAACGAAAAAGGCAGCTCCCCGGGCACGGCTGCGGCGCGGGTAGACCAGTGCTGGCTCTGGGTGGTTGTGCGACATGTCCACCCCCTGGCGTAAGGCCGCTCGATTGGCCTCAAAACGGTGTTCAGGTTGAATCGGATAAAGCCCAGGCACATCGGTCCGTTCGTAATCCATGAAGCTCGTCGCGCTTGCCGCAATTGAAGTTGGCGCATCCGCTTCGTGGCGCGCACACTTAACAGAGCAGACTCAAGAGATGGCTCGAGCAGCAAAGAGCGGTAAGTTGGCTAGCCCCGAGCCACGCCGACTCTCGCGCACTCTCGCACTTGGGTTGGTGCTGCCGGTGATGCTCGCCGGCGTGCTGTCGGCACGCAGCGTGCGCGCCGAGGAGCCAGCGCGCGTCGATCTGAGGCTCTTCGTGGACGACGACGACGACGATGATGATGGCATTGCCGATGGGCAGTCCACCACATTGAGTTTGCGGGCGACCACTGATGTGAGGTGGTTAACTAGTCGCGATCAATCGGCGAAGACCATTTTGGAGCCCTCGGTGCGTTTGATTGCGGGTACCACCCCCTTGGCGTTTGAACAAACTCCTTCGAGTGGTGTTCGGCTGGGGATTCAAGCCCTGAAGCCAGGTGTGGCAGACCTGGAGATTGAAGGGGTGACCTTGCGAACGAGCGCGATTCAGGTGATGGCGTTAGATGCCTCTGGAGCTTCGGTGGATCTGGCGACCTCTCATGTTGCGCTGGCACGGGGCCTGCCTACGTTGCTGAACGCCTCAATCTCAGGCAAAAACACCGATCCAGAAACGTTCCGTTGGCTTCTGGTGGGGAGCGCACGCGAGCTGCCGCCCTTCATTACACTGGTTTCGTTGCGCCCCAATGGGAACGCCCTTGCAGCGTTGGAGCAAGTGCCGCTCTCGCCCACACGCTGCCCGGTGTCAATTCCCGAAGGCCTCGCTTGCCAGGCAACCGAACCGATTCGCGCCGTCTGGGACGCATTGGAAGCGAGCCATCCGGCACTCCAGAATCGCGCGCTCCGTGCCGAAGTGGGCGGAAGAATCAGCGTGTTTGTTGGCGGCGAAAAGGCTGCCTCCGTGCGCGTCGGGGGCCCGAGGGCGAGCGCACTCGGCCCGCTCGGGCGGCACCGTGCGAACGTACGCGTGCGGCTGATTCGAGAGTCGCGCGGCGGCGCCCCGCCTCTCGGGGATAGTGATGCAAGTGCGCTCCAGATCGTCAGAAGTGAGCTGGCAGCGGCGACGGCGCTCTGGGGGCAGTGCGGGATCCAGTTGGCAGTCCCGGGCCAGGAGGATGTGAAGCTGGTAGACCCGCCGATCCGCAGCCTGCTCGCTGTAGGCTGTGAGTTGGGCGCGCCCGCAAGCGGCGGCGAAATCCACTTCACCGCGGATAAGCGACCCATTGCTTTCAAAACCCAACCAGGCCAAACACCCGCAGTCGTCGCGCAAAGCTTGTCAAAAACGCTTTCGGACGCGGGCTTCCAAACTCAGCTGAGTCCGAATGCTGCGATCTCCAATGGCGCCCTGCGCACTGTCGATCTGCTGGTGAAGAACAGGAACGGTGAGCCCGTTGAGATTGGCACTTTAGCAAAGCAGCCGTTGAGCACGGATCCGAGCCTCAGCGTGTGTTTGGGTGATGTCGATCTGGGAAACGGCCTCCGGCACTTCAATGACTTCAACGCAAGCGCAGGAACGCTCGACGAACGCTCCATCATTCGGGCCTACGATGATGGGGACCCCACGACCATCGACGTGTACGTGGTGCCATCCTTTGCATCGTCCGGCCGCATCGGGGAATCCTTCATTCTGGGGGACGGTGCTAGCATTCAGAATGT
Organism: uncultured Polyangiaceae bacterium; assembly: GCA_964609655.1. GTDB lineage: Bacteria > Myxococcota_A > Polyangia > Polyangiales > Polyangiaceae > JBBRRP01. Next base: position 7,075 of record CAZSUA010000132.1, read on the forward strand.
CGTGATCGTGGATCGCGCGGGTATCCAGGCGGGCCCACGCTCCTTCGCGCTTGCCCACGAGTTGGGGCACATTTTTCTCGATATGCCAGGACACCCCGATGATTTCGGCGTGGATAAAACGACGAGCTTGATGGACGCGGACGCCTCGGATCCCACGATTTTTGGACCACGCCAGCTTTCCCTCGCCGAGTGCGAACGTGCGCTTGAGCAGAGTGGCCCAACAGCAGCGGTGCCGTTGCTCACACCCTGGCCGCTCTTCGAACCCGGCGTTGCAGCGACTGTCAGCGCAACGAAATAACAGAGAGTTCTGTCCCGCCCGCGTAGCCGTAGCTCACGTAGGAATCAAAACCACTCACCAAGAGACCCACAGGTGTATCGGCTTCGAGCACGTGCACGCCATCGCTCTGGTTGCCCGGGCAAACTAGGGGCTTGCTCGTCGCTGCTGCCACGTTCGAACCCGGGCAGACCCCCGTTGTACTCTTTTCGTCGATCTGAGGAAAACTCAGTTGGCAAGTATAAACGACGAGATTCGACGACGGGATGAGCACGTCCGGCGAATCGATCCCGAGCGCGATTCCCAAGCCGCTGGGCATCGCTTGCACCAAGCCATCCGCTGACGCCGACTGACAGCCAGCGATGAGCTCAATCGGTTGGCGATCTAGCGCAATTTTCGCATCGGTTGGGGCGACGATCTGAGCAAAATCGAAGCTGTATTTGTCCGGCGTGAGAAATACGTACGATGCGCGAAATTGTTCGGTCGGAGGCACAATCACGAAACTTGGATCGCCGCCTGGTTCGCCGTTCGGAATGCCAGCTGCTTCGGCGCTCGGAGAAAACGCCGCAAGCATCACCGGCAGATTGCTCTGTAAGACAAAGTTCCTCGTCGCGCTGATATCGACAAAGTCACCGCGCGCTTTGAGCCGAATGTTGCCTGGGCCATCGGGTGGGAGGGTCGTGGTGATGTCTGCGCCGCGCTCATCCACCGCGACAACCCGAAACACCTCTGGCTGGGCGACTTCTTCGACGGCAGCCCCAGCATTCTTCAACGCCCGCGAGCGGTTGGGCGATACAGCCGCGACAAAGCTGGTGCCCGCGGTGCGAATCGGGTCCAGCTGCTCTTCGAGATGGTCGGCGCAGCAACGTCGCGATGACAACGTATCGAAGAACGGCACATCAGCCGCTTCGCTGCCGCTGAACACCACCAGCGGGCCGTCGGCACTGATGATGGATCCAGTAAAATCAGCTCCAAATTGGCCAGTTTCCAGGTTGAGCACGTCGAACGGTTGGAGGGTGTGTTCCACCACTCCACCGATCGGGGTGTCAGCAACAGGGCCGCCGGGAACGATGCGAGCCGTTGTTTTGATCTTCACACGCGTGTTCGGTCGAGTTCCGACCAGCGTGAGGAAGGAACGTAGATTGACCGGTTGGTCAGGATCAAAATTGGTATTGCGATCCTCCGAAGATCCGATCGTCTGCGGCCAGCCGAGCGCGACATAGGAATCTACGAGTGTACCGGCCGTGTCGGTCATGGACAGGGACTCGACGGGCTTCAGCAGCGAAGCATCGTTGGAGAAAACGTCCACATTCTCGAGTGGATTGAATTGATAGGCGACGACGGGAAAGTTTGAAGTGATGCGATAGGCATGTCGAGTCAAGGCCGTGTGGGTGCCCGTATCGTATTCGCCTGGCGCTGAACCATCGACCTCGCGCGGCCCCAGCTTAAAGACGAAAAGATTCATGGGCGAGATCTTGGTCTCCACGACCCGCACCGGGTTCCCTGCGGTTCCGATCTCCGAATCATCTCGAAATACGCTGACGGTTGCCGAGACATCGGGCTGAAGGTTGCTCACAACGACCGCAAATTGTTGAGCGGCGGCGTTGGCGATGCGGTCCACGTTGCGGCTCTTGATGTTGGCGTTGTCGAGATCCACGCCCCAATATTCGCAACCGACATTGCTGCGGCGTTGAGCTGACACCGCACATAGCGCAGAGCACGCTCCGTTTCGGCAGGCGTTGCCCGCGGTCGTGTCGCACGTCTCTGAAACAGCGAACGCTTCGCCATCGGCTTGGCAACGCACCGCGTTTTGGCCATCGCACTTGCGTTCGTCGGGAATGCAGGTTCTACAGGCACGCAGGGTTGGGGCACACATTTTGCCCTGGCTGGCGCAGTCTTCTGCCTGGGCCCAGCTGCCTGAATCTCGGGGACCGCCACAGACTTCCAACCGACCAGAAAAGCAACGCTTCTCCCCCACCGTGCAAGTTGGCGGCGAGGGAATCCTGGAACCAAGCCAGCGATCGGAACGATCAAAATCGCAACTCGCTCCGATCCCGATGAACCCAACGAGAATCACTTTTTTCGCGGCGTTCACTGCGAGAGCCCTCTACGGCGTAAAACGTCCCTGCACTACGTCGACGGCGTACGCGGTCCACGCCCGTGGCGAAAGCTGGCCGTAGCTGAGTGAGCCGTACTGAAAATTATCAATCCGAGCACTGGAAACCTTCAGCGTGATGCTTCCAGGAACAAGTCCAAGATCACTTGAGAGCGTGCTGAGCACGGGCAACTCAACGGCTCTCTTACCTCGCGGGAGCACGATCCTCCAATTGACGAGGCCAGCACCGCTTGAGATGTCCACCACCACCAAATCCACCTCCGCTCCACCACTCGCCCAATCGACAGACAACATCCTGCCATCCCAGGTTACGTTGGGGGCAGGGCTTGTCAGCTTCGGGATCTGCACGAATTGATCCAATGCGAGAACCTGCCCCGAGAGGGTTGTCTTGCCGAGCGCCCCTCTTGAACGCGGAACACCGCCACTTTCGCCTGTGTAAGCGCTAGCGCCAGCCACATAAACAGCATCGCTCAGGGCGGCGACCAACGGCGGGAGCCCAACGATGTCGAGCGCCTCCACGGCCGGATAGAGGGTCTTCCGTTGTGCACCCGGCAAGATGACATAGCCCTGATCCGCGATGCCGACGGCGACGCTCAAATCGAGGCGATTCGGGCCACGTGCGGTCAGCTCCGGGCCGGTAACTTGTACGCGGATGCTTTGATCGAGAGGGAGATTGATCTGGAGGAATACGTCTTCTTTAGTGCGCTCCGGATCGACCTTGACGCCCGGGGTAATTCCCATGACATAAGGAATAAAGATCGGCGGGCTCACCGTGCGATTCTCGAGTCCCGCGAGCGCATACAGCGTGAGCGTATCTGGGTAGCTCCGAAGCGAGAAGCGATAACCGGAGTTTGTTCTGTCCGACGGGGTGACAGCATCGTAGGTTTCAGGCAAAACAAAGGGGCTGGTGGGGTCGTTGGCGAGCGGGAAAACGTAGGCCACGAAGTGCTCGTCTGGCGTCTTGGGCGGCGGCACGTTGTTCCAGCCGCCCGCTTGAAATTCACGAATATCAGGCCAAATGAGCTCACCCTCCACGCTTTCGGTGGTGATCGAAGCCCCACCGGTGAGCCGCGTGGCACCGGGATTGCCACAAGCCGGAGAGAGCACCGGATCGAGGTACACGGTGGCCGTTTCAACTGGGATATCCACCAGTGTGATCGGCTGATAACAGCGTGTCACTACAGTCAACGTTTGAGGCGTTGCGAGCTCAGCGCCTTCCAAGCTCACCCTTCCGGCGGCATCCACCTGTTTGACGACACTGCCGTTGCCGCCAACGACGACGGCGCCGCTCAGGGGCTTACCGCTGTTGCGGTCGAAGACGAGCACCTCCAACTTGCCGTTGATCGCATTTCCGCTCAGGCCCCCGCGGAAGTTATTTTTGCTATCTGAGTAAGCGTAGGCGTCGGCCACATCCACTTGGACTCCATCGGCGGTTTGCACGCGGACGGGCTTCGCGCCGGACGTGCCTCTCGGCGCGGTGCACACAATCTCTTCAGGGCTGAGTGCGCGGAGTGAAGTGCAGGCCTGGAGATCGACGTAAACCTGGGTGGTGTTATCCCAGAGGGTGCCTTTTCCGTTGACGCGGACTTCGGTGCCTCCGGCAGTGGGCCCAACCGCCGGTGTTACGAAGAAGCTGTCGAAGTGATAGCCACCGAGCAGCGTCCGACGCGAGGCGAAGTCCGTTCCATTCTGGGTGGTGACGTCAATGGCACCTGGGGTACCAGGCGGGATCACGATCTGCAGCCGTTTAGAATCGACGGGCTGAATACTTGCCGTGGGCAGCTCCTGATCGCCAAAGAAAACCCGTGCTCCAGGCGTGAAGCCGTTGCCGCGTAGAATGGCAAGCTGCCCGCCCGAGAACGCGCCATGATTGGGCTGAACGGCCAGCAGAGCGAGCGCATCGGTACTGATCGCCATGGGATCGGCCGTGCCGGCACCGAGATCGATCGCTGAAGGCACGGGGACGGGGGCCTCAGGCTGGCTGCCACGTTGATCGACAGAGATTTTTGGCATGCACGCGCCAAGCAGCACCGAAATGATGAGCCACGCGCGCTGTGCTTTGACGTTGGTTTGCAGCATTTCCGGCCTTGCTTAGGCTAGAGCGACACCGCGGCTGCCGCAACGTGATGCTGAGAGGTTTCTCGAAGTTCGACACCGGCATCAACCAATGTTTGTGCCAAGCGCAGGGCTATCTGGCGACGCGTGCGGCGCCCATCGCTCGGCCCGACACAGCCGGGACAACCCGTTTGGCAGGAGCAGCCTTCAATCAGATCCTTCGCGCGCCCCAGCAATTCCACCGCACGTTCATAAATCCGCGGGGCCAAACCCACTCCGCCCGGATGGGCATCGAACAGAAAAATTGTCGGATCGTGCTGGCCTGTTTGGCCTGTGTGAGGGTTTCTGCCTGGTGCCAGGCTGTAAACTCGAGCCTGGCCGACGACACCTGTTCCTGAAAGTGGCTCAGCCAGTGCCTCTTCGCCGCCATCGCCTAAAGTCTGCCCGATATCGCGCGGATCGCACATCAGAGCCAAGGTGGCCACAGTTTCGAGTGCGGCTCCCAACCCACGGAGCCCGTCGATCACGTCCGGGCGCTCCCGCCCCATACCGACTATCAGGCTTTCGGGCACCGTTAGCCAGAAGCTGGTGGTGTGCATCTGCATCTCTGGCAAAAACACTTCGCCATACCCGGCGTTCTCATGCGTGAAGAATTTAACCTTCTTATACCCGGTTACTTTCTCTTCAACCTTCACGTCTCCCAAACCGAGCCGAGCGCGCCCGAGGTGCGAAGTGCGGCTCTCTTCGATCACCAGCACCGTGCGATAGGTGAGGGCTGTCGTAAAATAATCGGGCTTGACCTTCGTGACGTACGCTTTGTGGTTTTCGAAATCTAAGCGCTCAACCTGATACTGTTCGGCATCGTGTTGGTAGATCGCCTGCTCATGCAGCATGGTGTGGGCTGCGCGATAATCGAGCTCTGCTAGCGTTTTATCGGTCGCTGTATCGATAATGACGAAATTATCCCAGCCGATATTGCGCAGCGAGACGCTGCTGGCAGGGAATGCCTCGCCCGCCCAGAAATAGCGGCCTTTTGCGGCGTGCACCAAACCGTGACCTGCCAAATAATCGAGCGCATCGCGCGTGCCATCGGTGCCCAACGAAAGATAACTCTCGCCGGCGGCAACCAGTGGAGAAGCAGGCTTGTCGCCTTTCGCCGAAAGCTCAAACGGCGCTTCAAAGGTGGCGCACTTCAAGTGTGAGATCACAATCTCCACGTTAGACGGATCGATGCGCGCTTCCTCGGCGGAGGCTTTGAGCAAATACTCCGGATCTTGTGCCAAGTATTGGTCCAAACCTCCACTGCCACACACCAAGACCGCGATACTCTTCTCACCCCGGCGCCCAGCTCGCCCAAAGCGCTGCCAAAGGCCCGCCACCGATCCCGGATAACCTGCGCAGATCACCGCCTGCAGATCTCCAATATCAATGCCCAACTCCAGGGCGTTCGTCGCCACCACGCACAAGATTTCACCTTCGCGTAGACCGCGTTCGATTTCCCGACGGGCTTTCGGCAAGTAGCCCCCGCGGTAAGCCTTGATCGACTCCGGCCCAGCGACCTCGCTGCACTGATCGCGCAGATATTTGAGCATGATCTCCACGGAATTGCGTGATGGCCCAAACACGATACTGGGCACGCGGGCGCGCACTAAATCGGCGGCGAGGCTCACCGAATGGTGCAAGGAGCTGCCTCGGATCCCGAGCTCTTCGTTCACGATCGGGGGGTTGTAAAGAAAAAACTCGCGTGCCGTGCGCGGAGCTCCCGAGCGATCGACGAGCTCAATACTAGCGGGCTCAACGCCCAACAGCCGCGCCGCGTGTTCGCGCGGATTGCCAATGGTGGCGGTTGCAGCGATGAACCTAGGATTGCTGCCATGGAACCGTGCAATGCGCTGCAAACGGGCAATCACGTGCGCCATGTGCGAACCAAAAATCCCGCGATACGTGTGCAGCTCGTCCAAAACGACGTACTTTAAGCCGCGAAATAAGCTCGACCAACGTGCATGGTTGGGCAAAATCCCCGAGTGGAGCATGTCCGGGTTCGTGAGGATGATCCGTGCTCGCTCGCGGGCGACACGCCGTGCATCCCCGGGTGTGTCACCGTCGAAGACAGTTGCAGGTGTGCTCATTCCCGCCTCGGCCATAAAGCCCCGAAGCCCATGTTCTTGGTCGCGGGAGAGCGCTTTGGTCGGATACAAGTAGAGCGCCGTAGCGCTCGGATCCCGAATCAGGGCATCGAGCACCGGTAAATGAAAACAGTAGCTCTTGCCGCTCGCAGTGGGCGTCGCCACAACGACGTTCCGCCCCGCGAGCGCCGCCTCGACCGCCTGGCTTTGATGGGAATACAGATCGCGGATCCCGCGTTTGGCCAGAGCCTGCATCAAGGCGGGCGCCAAGCCGGAAGGGGCAGGGCTCATGCGCGGATCTTCCGCTTCAATACGGCGCTGTGCCGCAAAACACTCTTGAATTTGGCCGGATTCGCCCCATGCCTGAAGCACGCTTTCGATGCCGACCGACTTGGCCCAAGGTGCCGCGCCCATCCGGAAGACTAAACAGATGTGCGGTAGTTTGTAAAGCAGAGGCTTTGGCGTAAAGGTGAGCCACTCGATGTCCGACCAGCCCATTCCCGTGATGCCAGCGGCCACCCCCGCCTGGCATGGCCGCCCCACCTTCGTGTTCTTTGGGGTGGTTTCTGCCATTTCTTTGGCTCTCGATGTGCTCTCCAAGGCCTGGGCGGAGATCACTCTCACGAGCCGACCACCCTTCG
>CAZSUA010000133.1:0-11636 GCA_964609655.1 uncultured Polyangiaceae bacterium
AGCACAAGAACGAACGAATCGACATCATCCATTCTAATACCAGTTGGCTGACGAATGCGTGAAGGAGTTGGGAGGCTCTTCAGTCGAGTACAAGATAGTAAGCATGCTTACTATCCTCCAAGGAACGAAAAGGCACATCCGTTCGAGCACAAGAACGAACGAATCGACATCATCCATTCTAATACCAGTTGGCTGACGAACGCGTGAAGGGGTTGGGAGCCCCTTCACATCCGTTCGAGCACGACACGAGGCAAAAGAACACCATCCGTTTGATCACAAGTGACTGCCGATTCACGCGGCTCGCGCCTTGTGGATCGCTCAGGATGACGCCGACAGACGCGCTATCAAGACAAAACTCGAACGGCACGCTTCGAGAAGTTCGAGCGTGCCGGCGAGCGGAGGGTGATTGACTCAAATACTTTGTGCCGGCCGTTAGGCTGGCCGCGTTAGGCTGGTGCCGTTAGGCTGACCGCGTTAAGCTAAGCACGGGCTTCTTCGACGTCTTCATCAATTTCTGTAAGATCTGCGGGCGTGAGGCGCGGCAAGCGGCGTTTACCGATGGGCCCCTCGTCCACATAGTCACGCAAGGCGAGCATGTCCTGCAATGCTTCAAGCTTTGCCAACGCCTTGACCTCAACCTGGCGAATACGCTCTCGGGTGAGATTCATGATGGCGCCCACGTCTTCCAACGTCGTGCCGCCACGATCTGCAATATCTAACGCACAGGATTCGCCCATTTCCCAAACCTCCAAATCCGGAAAATTTAACTTGATGGCACCGGTTCGGGCCGAAACGTCAATGTAAAGGTGATGTTTGCAAGAAACAAACGGACAGGGCCGGGGGCCGCCTGTGCATTCTTCGCGCACCTTGGGCCGCTGAAATTCGGCTTCTGGGTAGAGCAAACGGCCGATTTCTAGCTCGCGCTTGGTCATGCGCTTGACGCTGATCGTGCGAGCTCGCACGTCGCGCTTGCGTCGCGAACGACGCTGCTCACGCGTGATCGGTTTCGGCTCCAACGCGAGCGCCGTACTCCCCTGACTATCCATGCTTAGATTCTGCATCGCGTTTAAGTTCTCTTCCATGGTGCCTCTGCTCACTGTTCCTCGGTCGTCGCCCGTTTTTGCTTCAAGAAATCGCTACAGACTGCACGTTGGTCCGTGAGGTCAATCGATTCTCAATCGCCGATAAGCGTTGTATCAAATCTTTGCTGATAGACTTCGCTTCCCCAACCTCGCGAGCCACGACGCGTACCGTTGACTCTTCACGCCGTTCGCGCATCACGCCGTCCAGCTTTCCGAAAACACTTTCAAGTGTTACTGAAAGCTGCTCCAACTCACCCCGCATGAACAGGAACTCGCGTTGAATCTGCTCGATGGTGTAACTATCGGCCATCATCTGCTTCACGCGAACGATCTGCCGGACGACCCCCACCGGATAAATACCTTTGGACCCGAGGTGTTTCCCCTTTTGTCCCACGCGGGTGCTCCGGGGCAACAGGCCGAGCTGCACGTACTTACGGAGCGTGGCCTCACTCAGCTGGACGCCATGGCTGGCGAAAACGTCCAAAATCTCGGATGAACTGATTCCCTTAGGGAACGTATGTTCAATCTGTAAGAGAAGCGCGTCACTAATCATGGGGGCCATGAGTCCATCCTCTCAGCGACGGGAACAGTCGGGGAGGTAAGCGTGAATATATTCTACTCAGTGGAGTGTTCAAAACACTTTTCAGAGGAAGTTTTGCGATCAGCCGTAAATAGCGCGATGGACCTTGAATGGTTGCATCAGTATGACATTTTATGTCCTCTCTGATGAATCGTCCATGGAGCTGATTCACCGTCCATGCCGCTTCCAGGCGCTGCCATCCCGTCCCGCGTTGTGGTCCGAGTCCGGTGTGAGCCCCAGTTCCTCGACTGGCTCGGTGCACTGATGAGTGTGCTAGGGTCCGGCCCGACGATGGAGAATTGGCTACACCGCGACGTGACGGTCAAGAGCACCCGCCTTCGCGTCATTGAAGCCGGAAGCGGTCGCGCTGTACTGTTCATCCATGGTCTGTTTGAGGACGCTCGAACTTGGGATGACGTGATGAGCCGCATGACGGAGCAACGGCGGGTCGTCGCTGTTGACCTGCCTGGATTTGGGGAGAGTGAAAAGCCACCCCTGGCACGTTTTGAGTACACCGTAGATGCCTTCGCCGAGGTACTGTGCGATCTCTACGGCGGTCTGGACCTTGGGCGCACTGCTGTTGTCGGGCACGGACTGGGAGGTGCGATTGCGCTGCGCCTGGCAGCCAAGCATCCTGAGCTCGTCTCAGCACTCGCTTTGGTGGACACACTCTGTTACCCGGTTGATCCGGACCTTTATCGCTGGCTTGGGCGCGTACCGTTTGTGGGGAGCCTCGTATTCAAGCAACTGCTCGGACGGTCCGCGTTCAGGGCCTTCTATGAAGATCGCGTCGTGGGTCGGCATTTCAAGGCTAATCCAGCGCGGCTCAACGCTTATTACGATAATTTCAATTCTCCTGCAGCGCGCAGCTCAACCTTGGCAACCTTGCGCGCCACCGTGGATACACGGCCAATCGTGGCAGACATTGCGCGGATTGTGACCCCCACGCTGGTCGTATGGGGTCGGCAGGATCGTGTGTATCCCTGCGAACTCGGCCAGCGCCTGGCCCGACAAATCCGTGGTTCAGGTCTCCGATTGCTGGATACCGGCCACTCCCCACAAGAAGAACAGCCCGATACTGTGGCGAGCGTGCTCAGCGAATTTACTGATCGCTGGCATCCGTAGCTCTGAGGCACGGACGCGCAAGCTCGAGCAATCCCCGACGTGAGCGGGAGTGTTGCTCGAGAAAGACAAGCCCTGCTAGCAACGCGCAGCCAGCCCCAAGGGAAATTCCATAGCCTGGGAGCGTTCCTCCCCGAAACTCCAAGCGATGCCGGCCGGGGCCCACCTCGACGGCCACAAACCCAGGTGCCACCTGAAACCACAGCGCAGGCTTGCCATCAACAGCGACCTTCCACGAGAGAAAGGCGCTCACATGCGCCACCACCACAACTGAGGATGACGTCGACACTTCACCGATAATTTCGCCCGGCCTCTGGCTGAAGACTCGAGTGCTCGCACCTTCCAAATGGCAGGTTGAACGGGGTACCGGGGTCTCTTGCAACGCCGCAGCTGGGAAGCGCAAGCGGACCAGCCTCGTTGAGTCAAGCAGCACCGAGGCTCGGCTGCTTGCCAGCGTGGCCATCACCTTGTCCCTCAGCAGCGCCGTGGGACCTGACCATTCCCCAGAAACACAGCCGACACCGAGTACTGACGGCTTCGGCTGAACTTCATACAGACCAAAGTCGGCATCGCCCGCGAGCATCTTGTAATGCGGGTCGGATAACACATCGCACGTCAACACGAAGCCGACGCCGAGAGCATCCGCTTCGACCCATGAATTAGCCGCTGCTGGAGCAAAAGCGTGGTACGCGCGCCACAGAACTCCGACGTGTGCCCCGATCGCACCCGAAGCGGCCAAGTGAGCGGGGCTCGGCATTTCAAAGCCCGCCGTCCCGGCACAACGACACTTGGAACCAATGGACAGGGGCACCCACAATCTCGCTCCGGCAACCTTTGCCAAAGCGCCCTTAACGGCTGTAAAGGCGGATGGCGTCGCAGCACCGCAGGGCGCATTGCGGGTGACGGAGCTGAGCTCAGAGCGCACCGGAGCGTAACGCACCCACGTATCCAACAGACACGGCAGTAGCCATGCGGCCGCAATCCCTGAACCAAAAAATCGTGAACCAGCCCCAAAACCGATGAGACGAGCGCCGAGCTTGAGCAAGGCTGGTTCAGAAACCTCAAGCGCAAGCATCAGCACCACGCTCACCACAACCGGAACGACTCCCAGCGCACGGAGGGGTTGCGCAAACTCCAAGATGACCCGAGTGATCGTGTTGGAGTCCAGAAGCGGTCCTGCGCATGAAAGAACTAACGTTGCAAACAACGCGCACAAGCCAAGCCGTGCGTTCGAATTCTTCCAGAACAGAACGAGCACGAGCACCGCCCCCAAGATCAAGGAACTCAGCCAAGGTTCTCGATTCAAATCCAGCAACTCACCATCCAGCAACCAATCACCCAAGCGCCGTGTTCCAAACCCAACACGTTTCCAACTGGCAAAATCAGGCCATCCAAACGGTGGCGCGAGCGTTGCCATTCCTTGACCATAGAGAGCAGCCCCGCCAATCAATGCCCCAAGCCCCGCACCAACAGCATTGGCGCGAACTCTCACCGACCCGGAAACCAGCGCCACTATGCCAAGCACGCCTAGAAATGCTAAGGAAACCTGGGGATGCGCTGCCATCGCCAGAGCTGCAACCAACAGCGAACTAGAGGCTCGCTTCGAAGTCAGAACCAATCCAGCTAGAACCGTCGCTAGAAGCGTTCCGACACATTGGGCAAAGAGCCCCATGACAAAAAATGCGTCCATCCCGCCCACGAATCCGTTGAACGGGGCGATGAGACTCATCACGAGTGCACCCAGACACGCATGAAGCGGTCGCACACCGAAGCGAAGCGCAAACCCGAAGACAACAAGCGGTGCCAAGATGACGCTGGCTCCCCCAACCAGCATGGTCGCCTTCAAGCTATCCACCCCGAGCGAGACCAGCGCCGACGCGATCAACCATCCCAAGGGCGGGTAATGGTGCCCGACCGGAAAGCCACCTTGGTAGGCGTCCAGCCAGCCCGTTCCGAGGCCAGCCCTCGCAAGCTCAGCGATCACGTAGGCGTGCGTGCGTGCGTCTCCCTGCACCATGAGGTGCTCTCGAAATAGCGGCATCAAATCGAGCGCCGTGACGTTCCCCGCCAGCACCACAAGTCCACAACTCAGTATCAAGAGCCACTGTGGCCGGCGCTCTGCGTGAACAACAGCAACTTCAGGATCTCCGATCCGACGCGCGAAAAACGTCGCCAGCAAGACCAGGAGCGTGATCAGCCCAAAAAGCATCGACTCAAGTAAAACACTCTCTGAGCAGATTACTTACTGAACGGGAAACGATGCTGTGGGCGGCTTCGATGCGGGAGCGGCCGCACGCGGAGGCTCTCGACCGGGAACGCTCGAGGTGGGTTCCCTTCGTGAGCGAGGTGCACGTCGTGGTGCTGCCGCAGGTGCAGGCTTGGTGGCCGCTGCAGGTGCAGGCTTCGACTCTGCAGCAGCCGGGCTCGGAACTACAACGACGGCTTCGGGCTCCGGCGCTTCTGCAGGCGCCGGCTTGGCCTCCGGCGCAGCGCTAGCCGGCACGGCGGGCTGAACCTCCGCTACCCTCACTGGGCTCGCAGCAGGTTGCTGGCGATCCAAGGCCTTGGCCGACTCCACGGGGGCTGGGCGATCTGGACTCTTGCCAGGTTCAGCGCTCGGCGCGCCTGAGGGCGCGTGCGAAGCATTGAGCGCGCGGTAGATCGCGGACCCGCCAATCGCCACGAAGACCATCAGCACGAAGGTGACTATCTTGAGATTCCGAGCCCTGCGCGCGTCCATTTCGGGTGTGCGGATAAGCCGTGGCGGCTCTGGTTCAGTGAACACATCGTGGAGCTCCCCCCCGGAGTTCAACGGTGCTGGCCCGTCAGAATAGTGACCGACTTCACCGGCTGCGAAGAATTCGTGGTGATCATCAGGTTCACTGTGCGAAACGGTTGGAGAACGCGTCGCTGTGCGCCCGAGAGCGAGCGCCGCAGGCGACGCGGGCAGGGTCTGCGATGGTTCGGCGACCCTTGGCAACTCGCGAACCGGTATGAACGATTCCTCGAAACGCCCAGGTGAACCGTGCGTTCTTTCTGTGGCTGCTTCCTGAGCAGCTAACAAGGGCTCGCCATCCTCTCGACGGGTGGGGAAAGGGATAACTTTTCCTTCTTCGTGGCGGGCAGCTCCTCGCGGCGAAGGTGTCACGCCGAGCGCGCGCGCGGAGCTTTGCAAATCGGAATCGGTTGACCCATCCATGAATGGCACCAGTGGCCCAAGGCCACTGGCCGTCTGGTTGAGGCCGCGGCGCCCGGCACCCACGGCGTCCTGAAGCGCAGCTTGGGGTCGCTCGTCGGCAACCTCTAACTCGGGCGGGGAATTCGCTGGCGGGGCAACCCCGAACATGGTGACCCTCGTCGCCTCTGGCACAGGAACCATCATGTCAAAATCTGGGACCGCCCGCGGGCGATCACTCGGCGTGGCGGGCCCCGGAGGAGGATCGCTCCAGTGCTGAGCAGCAAGCTCCTTGCCCGAACTCGCCGCGAACTCGCCCAATGCCTCCAACCTGGACTCGCTGGGTAGGCGAGCGGGAACCACTTCATCGAACGGGGAGCGTTTATCGGGTGGGGGCAGACTCTCGCTAGGGTGACTCGTCGGCACGATGTCTTCGTCCGCCCCCAAATGGTCAGCATCTTCCTTGACCACCAACAGGCCCTCGAAGAACAACTTGCTGACGGTCTGGAGCGTCGATAAATCCTCAAAGGGCGAATCATCCACCACATCGAGCAACGTTCGTCTGCCGTCGAACAGTTTTAGAATAGCATTGAGCTCATCGGGGATCTCGTTGAGACGCTCCATGAGCTGTTCGCTGGCAACTTCAAAAACCGCTAAGGCCGGCGGCAATTGCTCAGCGAGGCGACCCCATTCATCCACCCGGCGCATCCCCTCCATGAGCAAACCCTGCGTTGAAGTGGTGATGACTTCATCATTCGCGACAGGGCAAAACTCGACCTCGAAGGTGCCAACCGTCCAGAGCAATGCCCGGTAAACGGCTTCTTCACCGCGCAGACGGCCCATCACGGCGTCCACCACTTTGCCATCACGAAAATAAACACGCGCCTCTCGTGGACCGTCGGCAACCCGCGCCACGCCACTCTTCCGACTCACCTCAAAGGTCTGAAGCAAATCGACAACCCCCATGTCCTCCAAAGAGCCACTCAGGCGAGTGCGACGACTATTCGGCATGGTGGTTGCCATGCTTTGTTGAGTCTTCCGTGCGAGCAGAAGTGTCACCCGAGCGATCAGCTCACGCACAAAGATGGGCTTGGTGAGATAATCTTCGACCCCAAGCTCAAGCCCGCGCATCTTGTCTTCGATCGATTTTTCGCTCGTGAGAAAAACCACCGGAATGGTTGATAGCTCACGATTGTCTTTCAGCCGCTTGACAAACGCGTAACCATCCGTGCCTGGCAGACGCGTATCTGTGAGAATGAGATCGGGAACGGAGAATTCCACCTTCTCAAGTGCATCGGCGGCATTTTCGGCGGTTGTGACGCTGTAGCCTGCCTTCTTAAGGCTCACTTCCAGCACACGTACGCTGCGGGGATCGGCGTCGACGAGGAGGAGCTGCTTTTTTGCCACGAGCTTAGACGCCTATCTTGCCCAAGGATCGACTAGCTCACCAGCGCCAAAGCGCGCTTTCTTGGTAGGGCGTTTGGGTGATTTCTCGACTTCGGGGCGTGTGGGGGGAACCCTTGAGCCACTGAGAACGCGCTCTTGGCCTTCCGGCGCCACCTCCTGGGACGCTGCAGCATCCTGCTGTGGTACGGCAGAATTCGCTGATTTCGCGGCCGAGGCACTGGGCAACGCGAGCTTCCTCGGCGAAGCCACCAGAGGCAAAACTTGCGTGTCAGCAAGGGGTTCGGGGCCACCCCGGCTCCGCCAGAGCCAGACGGCAGTAGTTACCATGAGGAGGCTGACAGCGAGCGCGACGCTGACCCAAGTGGGCCAGCGCCGAGCGGGCTGCACCACTTCGAACCCTTGAGTGACGGGTTCGAAGTCTACCGGAAGCTGACGTTGAGAAAGCGAGAACCTTGCTCCAGCCTCGGGAGCTGAGGCTCGGGGCGAGCCATTGGCACTCCACGCGTCACGGATCTGATCGAGTGCTTCAACTAACGCTGCCATAGTTGGGAATCGCTTCGCTGGATCCTTTTCGAGACAACACAAGGCTACCGTTTCCAGTTCCCCTAAGGTCGAGCTCGCCAACACTTGGCTCGGAGGCACCGGTTGCATGTACATGTGCTTCGTCAACACCCCCATAAAGGAATCCGCCTCGAAGGGCACTCTCCCTGTGAACATTTCATACATCACAACACCGAGGGCATAGATATCTACTCGCTGATCCAGATCATCGCCGGCAGCCTGCTCCGGGCTCATGTAGTGTGGTGTACCAAACACGATACCCTTCTTGGTGAGACGGCTGGAACCTGCGACCTGTGCTAAACCAAAATCCAACACCTTGATCACGGGTTGTTCGCCAGCTGCACGAATAATCTGAATGTTATCAGGCTTGAGATCGCGATGGATGATCCCTGCAGCGTGCGCTGCGCCAAGCGCCGTCGCTATCTGCCGAATGAGCTCCAGGGCGAACGGCACTTGAATGGCTCCCTCTCGGCGAATCAGCTCACGCAGCGACGTGCCCGTGAGAAGCTCCATGACGAAATACGTCTGGCCTGAGGGGAGCGTTCCAAAATCCGTGATCTGCACCACGTTCGGATGATTGATGCGAGCCGCAGCCCTGGCTTCCTGCAAGAATCTGGCTCCAAGCTCAGCTTCGCTGGCGAGGTCGGCGCGGAGCGCTTTAAGCGCGAAACTACGCCCAAGCGCCACATGTTTCACTTCGTAGACCGTTCCCATGCCCCCCTCGCCCAGCACCCGTTCGACCTCGTAGCGCTGGTCAATCACCACGCCGAGTAGGGGGTCGTTGCGCGGTGCACGCTCACTCCCTTCCAGAGCTGTCCCGTCAAACGGGCAAAACTGAGCATCCGCCGCAAAGTACTGCTCGCACGCTGGGCACAAAGTGGATCGGTGCGAGCGCGCGACCAGGGGCTTCACGGCATAGCCGGCAACCTCGGGTAGCGAATCAGCCGGTGGCTCGCTGAACTGAGTAACCGTTTCCTTCACACAGCAGCCTCGGTGCGCACGCTCTTGCTTTTAGGCAGGGGTTAACTTCGCTCCGCACTCCTCACAAAATTTGGCGAGCCTGGCGCAAGGCACTCCGCACTGCGGGCACGGGACCTTTGGGCTTGCGCCTACGTCTGCGCCTGGTGACTGCGCGGTTGGCATGGGTGCGGCATAGGCACCTGGGTAGCCTGGCATGGGTCGAGCCATTCCTGGAAGGCCCCCCAGCATGGCACCGCCCATCCCAAGGCCAACACCCAGCGCAGCTCCGGCAGCTGCCAGCCCCGAACCGCCTCCCGGCTGAGCCATGCCCTGCCCCGCCCCGAGCATCGCCTCGGCTGCGGCAAATTGCTGGTACCGGTTCATGTCCAAATGCTGCATGTAGCGAGCGCGATTCATGAACTCTTGATCCAGCTGGAACTGCCGCTGTTGAGCCTCTGCTTCTGCCCGGCTTACGCCAATCTTTGCCTTGCGCGCGTCGAGCTTGGCCTGGACGATTTGATCCTGCATCTGATCGACGCGGGCCTGATCTTCTTCAGGAAGATTGATGTTCAGCTTGGCAACTTCAAGCACCGCGACGCCCACTTGAGTGAGGCTCGGGCAATTGCTGACTATCGAACGCCCCACTTCGGGCCCCGCCGTTCCAAGATCCATGAACGTCAGGTTGCCTGAGCGGATGAGCTCAGTGAGCGTCGTGCGCAAGCCCATGAACAGCTGATCGCGCACCCAACGCAGCGCCTGCTCTGGATCCGAAGCTCCGGTCTGACCCACGAATTCGGTAACGAAGCGCACCGGATCGATCACGCGATACGAGAACGTACCAAATGCGCGCGGTGTCACCCGGATCTCCAGCTCCGGATCGCGCATCGAACCAATGCTGTCTCCGAAGGACTGATTGTAGAGCGGGCGCGTGGTGACGAAGAACAACTCCGAAATGAAGACGTTTCCGCCTGTTAGGCTATCCACCAACGCGTTCAGAAAAGGAATATTTTGGGTTTGAAGCGTGTGGCGCCCGGGCGCCAGTGCGCCGACAAACCTACCATCCTTGAAAAACAGGCACACCTCATCGCTGTCCACCGTGAGCTGGCTGTGGAAAGGGAAGGTCTGATCCGGATGCTTGAAGACAACTTTGTCTTTTTGCGCATCCGGACGCGCAATCGCCATCCGCTCAACACCAGTTTTTACGAAGTCGAAGATACCCATCTTATTCCTCAGCCTGAAATCACCAGAGTTGTCGCAGAGCGCCTGCAACCTAGACCCCATGTCGAAGAGACGAGGCGGCGCGGCAGCCAAAAGATAGTGCTAGCAGGTGGCTCCTGCAACACACTAACCTTTCCGTTGAGTGTCTGAACCCATTCTACCGACCCCAAGAGGCGCCGAGCTGCCGGCGCCCGCTCAGGCGTTTGCGTTGGATTTGCCGGCGCTCCCGGCCGCTGTTCAGCGCGTTCTGGGCTCCGGAACACCGCTCCCCGCCAAAAAGCTAGCTGCCCGGGGTGTCATCCCAGGCCTCAAGCCGGGCGACATCGCCACGGTTATTGCCGCACTCACCCACGACGCTGATCCCGAAGTGGCGGAGACGGCCCGCGCCACGTTTGCAAAGCTACCCGAGCCCATCCTGAACGGCGCTCTGACCAGTGACCTGCAAGCGCCCGTCATCGAATTATTCGCCGAACATTTTACGCGCAACCACGGTGTTATCGAACAGCTCCTGCGCATGCCCCAGATCGGGGCTCGCGCTCTTGAGTACTTGGCCACGAGCGCCGACGAACGCTCCGGTGAGCTGATCGCGACCAATGAAAACCTCTTACTGAAACACCCCACCATCATCGAGAAGCTCTACATGAACAAGCGTGTGCGGATGTCCACCGCCGATCGCTTGCTTGAGCTTGCGATTCGCAACAACATCGAACTCAATATTCCCGCTTACAAAGAAGCAGCCCAAGCCATTCGCAACGAGTTGCTCGTGGAGCCCTCGGAAGAGCCCACCTTCGACGATGTGTTGTTCAGTGAAGCCCGTGCGCTCGATGAGAGCATCGTGCTGGGTGACGAAGATGACACCCATGAATTAGACGAGGAGGGCGAAGAGAAAGTTAAGGAGAAGTGCCTACCGCTCCACGCACTGATCGCGCAAATGACGATCACCCAGAAGATCAGAAAGGCGATGCTGGGTGATGCCGCTGCACGTTTGATTTTGGTCAGAGATGCCAATCGGCTAGTGGCCGCCGCTGCGGCTAAAAGCCCCAACATGCGCGAACCCGAAGCGGTGCGGATCGCAGCCAGCCGAGCCGTTTCCGAGGACGTGTTGCGCATCATCTCGCTCAATCGCGAATTTACCCGGAGCTACCAAATCAAGCTCAACCTGGTGAGCAATCCGCGCACGCCTTTTTCATTTGCTTCGCGCATCGTGCCGCACCTGCGGGACAGCGATCTCAAGATCCTCTCGAAGAGCAAGAACATCACGGGCGCGATCTCGCAGGCTGTCCGCCAACAGCTGCAACGCAAAGAGAAGAAGAATAAAGCCTGAAGCGGCTATTGTTTTTTCTGCTGCTTGGCGAGCCGTGCCTTGGCCTTCATGTCACGGATCTCCTCGGCGCGTTTGACTTGCTCCGGATCGACCACGTAGCCATTCATGTGCTCTTTGGCTTCGAAGCTCGCTTTATAACGTAAAGCTTCAAATTTAGTCTTGAACGGGCCAATCCGAACCCGGTGCCAGGTGCCCTTGCCGGGGATG
>CAZSUA010000133.1:11736-14094 GCA_964609655.1 uncultured Polyangiaceae bacterium
GTTTTGACGCCGCGCCTGCTTAACAAGCGCTTCTAACGGGTCAGCGCTCGGCTTTTGAGTCGTGTCACGTCGATCCACCACCGTGATGCCCACCACCGTGAGCAGCCCTAGCACCAGTGCTCCCAGCCCGAGCGTTAGAAATTGCATAGGGCGGCCGCTGCCCTCCTGCTCTTGGATCTGGTCAAGATTGCGTACGTTCGCTGAGTCCATAGAAGCCCGGGGCCACGAGTAGCACCGCTGCTCAGCTTGGGCCCAATTCTTGACAGGCTCGTCAGGGCAGGCACGGGATGGCGCTAGACGGCTTGCAGAACGTAGGCTGCGTGGCAAGCTGCGCCCCGGAGGTCGCAAGTGGCAAAAATCAGAGGGGCTGTTCGGGTCCTGACAGTGGCAGCACTCAGTCTGTGGGGTTGCGGGGGTCAGGCCGAGTCGACGGATGCGCAGTCAACTCCTGAGGACGACGGTGCCGGGCCCATGGACGTTTCGACGGGTGTTCCCCCGGTTTCGACAGGTGTTCCCCCGGAAAAGGGCGGGCGGTGTGAGCCGGCGGAGCCCTCGCTACCACCTCCCGGCGATCCGGGCATGGCAGGCACCCAATACGGCCCCCTGATGGGCGGCAGCGCGACAGCTGGCAATGAGAAGCTGGAGCTGTTCGGTACCGCGGCGGCCGTGACGGTGCCCAACGGATCGCACTTGTTCTTCATCCCCACACCCACTGGCGGGCCTGCCGTGAACCCCTACATCTCGATTGTGGTGCCCAACGAGACGTGGTTGCCGGGCGTCTACACTCGTCCGCTCACCGGTGCGATCCAGGTGACAACGGCCGATTCTTGCGTCTACCGCCTGGATTTGGCCACCATGACAGTGTCAGAGTCGGTGTTCCGCCTTGAGGTGACCGAGTCGGGCCAGGCGCCCCCAGTCCCCCCCATTTCCTTAGGCGGCGAATACTACCTGCGCGGCGAGCTGAGCGCCGAGCTGCCCTCGCTACAAAGGCGGCCGCCCTTGCAACTTCGTATGCGCATCAACTGAGTCTTGAAGATTCGGCCCGAGTCCTCCACTAGAGCAAGCGCCAAACAGATATCCCTTTCATCACGTACGATCCCGGACTTTCCGTTTCCGCACTGAGCAAGAGGGGCTTAGTGCCTCGGCTTCGCGCAACAACGACCTCAGGACTCATGCTCGACATTTCCGTGGCTGGGGCACCATCGCTCAATGTTGAGATCAATCGGAGCACCCGCCTGCTGCTGGGCCGCATCGAATCTGTAGAGGCGAAGCGGTTCGCCTGCTGCGACAGCGAATCCGTTGTTTGTAGCGGCTAGCAGCGACGACGCCCCAAGTCCCGTTTGAGGTCCGAACGACACGGGCGGAGCCATGGGCAGGATCCGCAACGATACTTCGGTTGGTGTTTCGGTCGAAAGCTGGGTGAGCGCCCAATGCCCCGACTGATAAGCAAGCGCAGGCTCTGTGCCGTTCGCTTTGTATACTGACCGCGAGTTACCGAGCGACGCGTCCAGGGAATAGCACTCAACAGTGGCGCTCGCGCTCCAACACAGCAACCAGTTGCGGCCGTCTCCAGCTATCGCCACCCCCGTGAACCGCGCGCCGTTCGGTAACGCTTGCGCAATTTCCGTTGGCTCCCCCAGCGAACGTCCAGACGGGTCAACGCGACGAACTAAAACCCGTGAGGCCAAAGTTTGCCCATCGTTCTGGTACTGTTCCTCCACATAGGCAAGAGCGAGCTCACTATCATTCGCCGCCACCGCCAACGCCCCAGTCGCAGCCCAGCCTGGTGCTGGCGCCCAGGTTTGGAGCGGGGTGTTTCCAACGTTCTCGTCGGCGGAGTGAGGGCTCTCCGCGCAACCGGTAACAGACGACAGCAATAAGATGCCGAGGTAATAAGACTTCATAAGAACCCCAGTCTGAGGGCTGCTAGAGGCCCTCGCAACCCTGGTTTTGAAGGACAAAGAAGACGCCCTGTCTTGGTGTTCAGGGGGTGAGGGCTTTACGCTGCCTTCACGCTGACCTTGAGGTTCAAGCCTGCTGCCGTGACTTCGGCTTGCAGCGCAAGCGCAACATATTGTGATTCAAGGCAACCAAGCTTGCGTGCCCAGGCCGCTGCGCGTTCGACGCTCACTTTCCGCCGGCCCTTCTCCACGTCGCAAAGATAGGCACGAGACACACCGAGGCGGCGCGCAAAGGGTTCAAGCGCCATCTCTTCGGCAAGACGCGTCGACTCGATCATAAGACCGAAGGTAAGAGGCCCTCCGATGAGTTTTTCTAAGTGCCTCCGTGCATCGATTGGCTTTCGCTTCTGAACCTTTTTCTTCTTGCTCGCCATACGTCACCTCTCCAATCAATACC
>CAZSUA010000134.1:0-14002 GCA_964609655.1 uncultured Polyangiaceae bacterium
TGGCCGCGGCCACGGCAGCAGCTGGGCTCCTCAAGGGGATGACTGCGGAGTACCTGATTCGGCGTGTGTACGCGGTGCAGCCAGGCGAAACAGTCGTGGTGCATGCCGCAGCAGGAGGCGTTGGGCTCATTCTCTGCCAATGGCTGCAGCATCTCGGCGCCGCGGTGATAGGAACCGTAGGAACACCGCAAAAAGCCGAACTGGCCCGCGCCTTCGGTTGTACGTATCCGGTCGTCCTCGGAAAGCAGGATTTCGTCGCAACAGTCCGCGAACTGACAGCGGGGATCGGAGTCGGCGTGGTGTATGATTCGGTTGGCAAAGATACCTTTGAGGGCTCCCTCAACTGCTTGAAGCCGCGAGGTTTGCTGGTGTGTTTTGGCAATGCCTCGGGCAAGCCGGATCCGTTCGATGTGGTGCGCCTGGCGGAGAAGGGCTCGCTCTTCCTCACTCGGCCCACCCTTTTCCACTATACGTCAACCCCGGAAGATCTCGCGCTCAGCGCTCAGCGCTTCTTTGATGTCGTGGCAAACGGAGCCGTCAAAATTCATGTGGGTCAGCGCTTTTCACTTGGGCAAGCTGCGGATGCGCACCGTGCCTTAGAAGCACGCCAAACGATCGGGTCGACGATTCTGGTGCCGGAGCTATGAGAACTCGCGCCTGGGATGTTGCGGTCCTCCTCTTCGATGAAGTCGATCTCTTGGACGTGACGGCTGTGCTCCACGTTCTCTCAGAAACGGGGCGCCACTATAACTTCAGGCCCTATCGAATCACCTTGGCGTCGGTGTCCGGGCGGCCTGTAGCAAGCCGAGCCCAAGCCACGCTGGTGCCCCAAAAGGCTCTGAGTGAGCTAGAAGTACCTGAAATATTGCTGATTCCGGGTGGGTATGGCGCGCGGCGGCTGCTCGAGGATGCGCCCGCTGTCGAGTGGCTCGCCCGCACCGTACCACTCACGGAGTGGACACTCACTGTTGGCGAAGGAGTGCTCCCTTTGGCGAAATCCGTGCCCCTCGGGCCAGCCCATGTGCCGGCCTCCGAAGATGTCGCGAGGTTGCTCGCAGAGTTTGCGCCACAAGCTCACATCGATTTGGGCGCCAGCGTGACGCTCGAGGGTAAGCTGGGCTTCGCGAAGCTGAGCACCCACGCCCTCGATTTAGCCCTTGAAGTAGTTTCGGCAACGCTCGGCCAAAATTTCGCTCAGCGAACAGCCTGGTCGATTGGACACCGTTGGGCGCCACTCCAAGCCGATGTCCTCAAGACCGAAACGCTCATCACGAAGTGAGCATGTCTGCCGCTAGCCGTGACGAAATTTCTCGACCCCGAATACGCTCCACCAAGGCGAGCGCAAACTGAAGGGCGGTGCCTGGAGCGCGACTGGTGATGATGTTGCCATCGATGACGACAGCTGCATCCGAATAAATCGCCGAAGGTAGCGAAAAGCCTGGGTAGCCTGTGGCTCGCTTGCCTTTCAAAATCCCGGCCGCTTCTAGCGCAATCGGCGCCGCGCAGATCGCACCGACCAGGCTTCCCGCTTCGAACGCTGACTGAAGCAAGTCCCGCACCCGCAGATTATCGCGCAAATGAGCGGAGCCAGGCATACCGCCTGGCAGAACGATCGCGTCGGTTGGCCCGAGTACCAGTTTGGAAAGCAGAAGCGTCGCAGATACCGCGATGCCATGCGCCCCGGTGACAAGAGATCCTTCGACGCCCACCAGCTCGGTTGGGATTTCGGCGCGGCGCAGCACATCCACCAGGGTGACGGCTTCGATCTCTTCAAAGCCTTCCGCAATGAACACCAAAACGCGATCTGTCATTTCGCCTTCTCCGATTTCTGAGTAACACCACAGCTAGCCGAAAGCAGCTGCAGCGCTCGCCCACGCGGCTGAGCCAGTAGCACTCTGCCCTGGTTGATTCCGAGAACGCGGGAGCGAGCTAACGCTAACTCGTTTGAAAACGCGGGATTGACGTCTTCGCTGAGCGCTTCGCTCAGGCGCACTCCCCCCGCCTCATCCCCCACCAGCAGCTGGAGAAGCGCTGGTTGATGGCCGGAATCCAACAACAAATCGGGGGCTCCTGGCTCCCAAGCGCCAGGCAGCGAGCGCCGCCGAACCGAACCATCCGGCAAAACGCGAGCCACTTCGATCGTTTCCCGCTCAACACCCGGCGCGGCTTCGTTGCGAAACGCCACAATCAGCGCGCCCGCCGCATCTACCGAGCAATCATACGCCAACACTTGACCACTCGGCTCCGAGATATTCAGCGGCTTTCCGAGTGGCTTGCCCGCCCCATCCAGCAACACGACTTGCAAATAACGCCGCTCAGCGTCCACCAAGTGAGTCTCCTCAGGTGTCGCCGAGTTCTCATCGCTCGGGATAGCACGCGGTGGCGCCTTTTCGATACCTTCGCTCGCGGCCCACACCAACCAAAAGGCATCGCCTCGTGCGACTAGGCGAGGAGCTTGCGCGTCTAAGAACGGAGGGGAAATCAGAAATGGCTGCCCAGGCTTGTCTATTGTCGTCGGGCTGAAGGAAATTCCACGGATCACACTGTGGCCCTTCGGCTTAGCCTTCTTGTCAAAGTCGTCCCAAACCAGCAGCGTTTGGTGGTGCACGCTGGCCAGCGAGAATGCATCCGAATCGTCGCGCCCGACTGCCAGCTCTTCGCCAAAGTGCACCACCGGCTTCAGGTTAGCGGCGCTCACACTCGCGAGACGCAACGTCTTGCCGGCAGCATCGGTGTCCGGGATGGCGGCCAGCAGAACCTCCGAATTGAGAGCTAGCTCGGGCGCCGGACCGCCGCCGTGCACCGAGCCCAATGCCACAGAAACTCCGCGACTCACCTCAGCAGGTAGCCAAACCACCTGAGCTTCCAAACTTTTACCGACAGGAACCAGTGCGCCCACCGCAAACCCTCCATAGGCGCTCACGACACCTCCGAGGTCCACTCCAAATGGCAGATCGACAGCCTCATCAGCGTCGGCACTGGTTCGCCCCGGCTCGCCCAGCGTGAAGCCAGAACCTGTACTCAACTGACACTGCGACGGGGCCGCTCCCGCTTCCCCCTTGGCCTGTTCCGGAAGCAGATCTTCCGTCGCGAGCTCAGTGCTCGGCACGACTTCAACCGGAAAATCTTGCTTGGGCTTGGGCCGTGAACGACACCCGAGCTGGGCCAGCAAGAGACAGCTCAAACAAGCTACTTTACTGGGCGTCTTCCATCGCATTTTCGGCCTCACCCGCATACACAGCGCTGCACGCGCTCGCAACCCCCAAAGACCTTGCGCTCTCCGCTTGCCACGCTGCCCAAGCATCGGCACCCTGAGGCTCACGTCGACGGTATTAGCTCTCCTGTGACTCCACCCAGCAAAGCTCAGCCCTATGAACCGAACCGATGGTTGCGGCGTGTTTATGACCAAGCCTTCCGCGGCATTCAGGTGGACCCCACGTGGGCGGAGGCCGTGCGTGCGCTCTCCAATGTCGGCACGGTGGTGTATGTGCTACGCAGCCTCAATCTCGTCGATTTCCTCGCGCTCGATCACCTCACCCGACAGCATGAGCTACCCCGTATCCGATTCGTCAACAATCTGGGCCTCGGGATGCTCAATCCGCTCAATTCAAGCTGGGCGGAAGCGTTAAGCTCTGCGCGCCCAGCAGAGAAGCTCACGCACGCCTTGCAGCAAGGCGGATCGGCAGCACTCTTTCTGAAACGTCCTCCGAGCGTGCTCGACATTGCAGCGGGATCGAGTGGCGAACGTGGCCTCACCGAGGGCGATGACCTGATCCACGCGCTGCTTGAAACTCAACGGCGCCAAGAAAGGCCCATTTTTTTGGTTCCTCAGGTCTTCGTTTGGGCGCGAGGACCTGACACGCCTGGCTCCAGCCCTTGGAACGCACTGTTCGGATCTCGCCAATGGCCCTCTCCGACTCGCACCCTTGCACAGCTGCTGCTCAACCGCGGACACGTCACGCTCAGGCTCGGTGAGCCACTGAATCTGAAGGAATACCTGCAACAAACTGGGGGATTGAAGGACGCCTCACATGTGCGTCGCATCACCTATGCCGTGCTTCGACGACTCGAGCGCGAACGCCAAGCGGTGGTTGGCCCGCGCGCCAAAGCTCCAGAACGCATTCGCAATGAAATTGTGCGCAGTCCGCGGCTTCGGCGCACGATTGAAGAGCTCGCCGGCGAACGCACGGAACAACGCACCGCGCTCACAGCTCGCGCCCTGCAAATGTTGGAGCAACTGCAAGCAGCGCCGGATCTCTCGACGCTGAAGGCGCTCGAGGTGCTTCTGCATCGCGTCTTCAACCGCCTGTATGCAGGGATTGAATACGACCCCAAGGATATAGAACGCGTGCGCGCCGTGGCGCGACGTGGCGCGCTGATCCTGCTCCCAAGCCACAAGAGCCACATCGATTATTTGATACTGAGCTACATCTTCAACGAGGAAAATCTCCCGCTACCGTTCGTCGCTGCCGGAGATAACCTGAATTTCTTTCCTGCGGGGCCTATCCTCCGGCGAGCGGGCGGGTTTTTCATTCGACGCGCCTTTCGGGGGGATCGTTTATATGCCGCTGTTGTGGACGCCTACGTGCGTCGTTTGATCCGCGACGGCTATCCCATTGAGCTTTTCCTGGAGGGCGGTCGAAGCCGGACCGGAAAGCTCTTGCCCCCCAAATTTGGGCTTCTCAACATGATCGTGGATGCGGCGCTAGCCGTGCCCGAACAGGAAACCTTCTTCATCCCGGTGAGCATCGGCTACGAGCGCATTATTGAGGCTGACAGCTTCGAACGAGAGCTTTCAGGTGGTGAGAAGAAGAAGGAAGATGCCGCCGGATTGCTGCGTTCTTCCAATCTATTCCGCCATCGTTACGGGCGAATCAACCTGCAGGTCGGCCAGGTGATGACCTTAGCTGAAGTGCACCGCGAATTGGGCCTTGCTGACCAAGAGGCACTCACACCAGCGAAAAAGAGAGCCCTTGTAACTCGACTTGGCAATCGAGTGATGGACGAGATCAATCAAGTCACCGCAGTCACGCCGGGGGCCCTCACGGCACTGGCGCTGCTTGGCCAAGCTCAACGCGGCATCAGCCACACGGATCTGGTAACGTTGTGTTCACACCTGCTCGTGGAGCTCAAGGCTCAAGGCGCACGCGTTGCTACGACCACCGAGCTTGCGCCCGGCGTGCTGCGTCCTCTAGCTATCACCGAGTCGATACAAATGTTTGCCGAGACTGAAGGTATCACGCTGCACGCTCCTGACGACCCCTCAGGCAAGCGCCTCTCACGCAACGGGAACCGGGGTTTTTCGAAGAGAAATCCGATTTATACCGTGGTTGAGAGCAAACGCCTGGTGCTGGATACTTCAAAAAATATCATCGTTCACTTCTTTGTAGAACGCGCCCTGGTGAGCCTAGCGTTGCTCGCAAGCGCTGGCCGAGCCCCCGCCGCTTACCTACGAGAGCGCGTTCAAGAGCTCTCGCGACTCTTTAAGTTTGAGTTTCGATTCCGCGCGGATGCTCCCTTTGACACCATCTTCGACGAAACGATTGGTACGCTCAAAGAACGGGGGACACTCAGCGAAGCAGACTCAGTACTGGCCGCAGGTCCTGGCTTCGGCGAGTTTTCAGGCGAGCAGTGGCTGGAAATCTACGCCGCAGTTCTACGGAATTTTCTGGAGGGCTATCGGATCGTGGCGAGTTGTCTGCCCACGCTCCTGTCCGGACCGGTTGCTGAAAAAGAGTTCGAGAAACTTGCGCTCGCGCAAGGTCAAAAGCTCTACCTCGCAGGCACCATTTCGCGGCGCGAAGCTATCAGCACACCGCTCATCAAGAACGCTGTCGCCGCATTCGCAGAACACCGCTACATCACGCAACTCGAGGGCAAGTGGACGGTCACCGAACCTTTTCAGAGCGAAGCCGCTGTGCTCAGTATTGAAGCGTCGATTGCTCGCTTTTTACCTATTTCGGAGCCCAACGCATGAACCGCTGTCTGCTACAACTTCTCGGAATTCTGGGCGTGGCCACCACCACCGCCTGCTTTGGCAGCCCCACGCCGCTCGCACCCGGACTCCGCGGCTCGGTGGGGCTACCGTACCACGGTGTGCAAACGGACGCCGCTGAACTCCCCGTGCGCTCGCCTGGCTTGGTGCGCCTCCGGCCCAAGGGTGAGAATCACTTTGGACGCCCACGCCTGGTTGCGGCGTTGCGCGAGGTGGCCAAACGCATCGACGAGCAACTGCCGGGCGGGCCGCCGTTGGTCATCGGTGATCTGGGAGCCGAGTGGGGCGGCAAGATCCCTCGGCACAATTCGCATCGCTCCGGGCGCGACGTGGATCTGCTGTGGTTTCTGATGACGCCAACGCAGATCCCGATCGTCAACCCAGGCTTCCTGCATCTTGGCCCCGATGGTCTCGCCCCACTTTATGGGACCGGACAATATGTCCAATTGGACATCGAGCGCCAATGGTTGCTCGTGCGTGAGCTCTTGAATTCCCCGGAAATTGGCGTCCAATTTCTATTCGTGAGTGAGCCCGTCGAGGGCCTCCTGATCGAGTATGCGCGGGCGCGAGCAGAACCCGCTGAGCTCATCTGGCGCGCAGAAACCGTCATGCTCCAGCCCGGGGACAGCGCCCCACACGACGACCACCTGCACCTCAGAATTGCCTGTTCGCCGGAGGAAATGGTGCTCGGCTGCGAAGGCGGCGGGCCCTATTGGGAATGGCTGCCGGCTCAGCAAGAATTTCATTTGGGCACTGCTGAAGAAGAAGAAATTGCCAACAGCGATCCGCCGCCCGCCGAGGAAAGTGCCACGCCGACGAGCCCCGCAAGCTCCGTGGCCCAACAAGCGGAACGCGCTCTCCCCGACCCCGGTGGCACATGAGTGTGGCCGTTGCTCACGAGTCAGGACTCGATTCAGGTCACCGTTCCGTGGCCTTTGAGAGCGGCATTTTGCACCTGGGAGACTGTCTCGCGTGGATGCCCAAGCTCACTAGCAGTGGCGCGGACGCGTTCGACCTCATCTATGTCGATCCTCCATTCAACGCTGGTGGCACCCGTGGCGCACGTGCTGAGAAAGGCGAGCGCATTTCTGGCGAAGCAGCCTACCGCGACGCCTGGGGCGGCCTCGACGCCTTCTGCGAAATGCTGAAGCCGCGTGTGGCAGCGATGCGCGATGCGCTCAGTGCTCAGGGAAGCCTGTGGTTGCAGCTGGATTATCGCGGCATTCACGATGCCAAGCTGATCTTGGATCAGGTGTTTGGGAGAGCGCATTTTCAAGGGGAAATCATCTGGGTGCCGGGTAATGGCGGCCGGCGGCGCTCGGGCCCTAGCGTGACGCACCAAACGATCCTGATCTATTCGAAGACCGCCCACTTCATCTGGAATGGAGATGCGCCGGAGCTGCGAGAATCCTACGCCACCACAAGTCTCGAGATGCATTTCTCCAACATAGACACCGACGGCCGCCACTACCGCGAGCGCGTGATCGCCGGCAAAGCCTACCGCTACTACGCTGACACGGGGCGACGTTTGGGGAGCGTGTGGACGGATTGCAAGTCCATGCGCGCCAACACTCCGCTGAACAGCGAAGCCACCGGCTACCCCACGCAGAAGCCTGAAAAGCTCTTGGAACGCATCGTGCTCGCTTCGAGCCTTCCGGGGAGTCGCGTGCTCGATCCGATGTGCGGCTCCGGCACGACACTCGTAGCCGCCGCCAAGCTCGGGCGGCGTTTTGCGGGCATCGATCAGAGTGAGGTCGCGTTTGAAGTGGCGCGGAAACGCCTCGCCGGCGTCAAGCCTCAGAAGAAAGTCTAGCGCGCGTCCCCCGCCCCGGCCCCACTCACCTGCTCGCGGATATCGAGCCCCAGCGCGCAACTATTGATCCCGTTGGCGTGTTCCCAGCGTACGTTAGTCGAAATCCACCCAGGATCGACGTGCCTGCGCAAACGCAGCAAGAGCTTGCCCGTTCGGAGCTCGCGCAGCTCGACTCTCACGTAATGCGGACTTGCCCCATCGAGCTCGGTGGGGCCCGAGCCATCGTTCGGTTCGTCCATGACGAGTAAGCCGAGGTCCGCCTGCGCCGCCTGCTTGGCCGCCTGAATCGGCGCTTGATCGAAATGGCGGGCTAGCTTTTCGAGCTCAAACGAGGACTCCGCGACTTGCACTCGAGCTTCCCAATCGGGGAGCAAGAAAGGCAACCCAACCAACAACTCAAGGTATCGCATGACGTGCGCGGCCACCAATGTTTGCTCACCTCCCGTGAGCGCCTTCCGCGCACGCGACAAGAGCAGCTTCTCAGAGCGCGCTGCGGGAGGATCGAGCAAGCAGAGCAGGAACGCATCTCGGTAGGAATGGGCCGCACTTTCAGCGATGCCCGTGGGTCGCGCAAAGCTTTCAAGGGGGCCACGCACGTAGAGCATCCGACGCAGGAGTTCAGCAGAAAACACCGTGTCTTCCTGAATCGAGGGGTCGATTTGATCGCCTGCGTAAGCTCGGGAACTCGACTCAAACCAAAGATACTGGCGAGCCACCAGCGTCTTGAAATTCGCTGGCAATCCAACTCTTTCGCCCCGCAATCGCGCCAGCAATGTAGCGCGCTGTTGAGCCAATTCCTCCTGGGACCTCTGTCTCGCCAGGAAGAGGGTTGCCACCACTGTCACTATTCCGACCAGGACGGCCACCCGGATCACAGCAGCGGAACTCGGCGCCCAAGCCCTTGCATCACCCGCTTTGCGCCCACTCACGCTGGCTTCCAACCGTGCCCGGAGCGCAGGCGACATCTTCTTTGTGGCAAGGAAGGTTGCCAACGGGTTAAGGCCTCTCGGAAGTCGGTCGGCTTTGTTTGCTGAGGCTTGCCTCAACCAGCCGCAGCAGTTGGTCGCCCGTGACGCCCAATCGTTCGGCGGTGTGACCCGCAAGCGACGTCTGTGCCACGCCGGCTTTGAACTGATACGTCGGCTGTCGGTCGGCGTTGAGCTCCACCTGAAGAAAGTTGAGCCGTTCGATGGTGGCACTCCCTGCCAAGCGCGCGGCAAATGCTAGAAAATGCGTGGTGATGAACACTTGCAACCCAAGCCGATTGAGCATTGTCAGCACGAGCTCGAAGATCTGCTCACCCTCCGAAGGGTTGGTGCCCGAACAGAGCTCATCCAAAAGCACCATCGCCCCCGGAGGCAGACTCTCAAACAGCGCGCGAATACGCAACAGCTCCATCCCGAGCCGGCCCTCTGCTTGATCGGCCTGCACTTGTTCAATCAGCGACGCCACCAAGCCCGACGAGAGAGCCACAGAGCCTTCGCGCGCTGGAATGAAGAGCCCAGATTGGGCGAGCAACTGGGTTAAGCCGAGTGCCTGTAGCAAGCGAGTCTTCCCGCCTGAATTCGGACCGGTGACGAGCGTGGTGGAAGTGAGCCGATCCCCGATCAGATCGCAGGGCACCGGCACACTGCCGTTGAGCAGCAGCAGCGGATTGAACAGGCTGCGAAGATCGCGCGGGGACTCGGCCGTTACAAGCTTCGGCAAACAAACCTTGAGCCCTGCTGCTTCGGCTTGGTCTCGGAACCCGAGCGCACCCAAATAGAATTCGCAATCGCCCAGCAGCTGAACCAGCGCCACGAGCTCCACTTCGAGTCCGGTGAACACGGAATCGAGCAAGCGCGCCATGACTTCGCCGTCCCCAAAGCGGTATCCGCGCAAAAAAAGCTCAATTTTTGAGAGCCAGCGCCGCCACACAGGATTCACGAAAGGATTATCGGAGTTCTCGTTCACCGACAGCACTTCAAAGCCCCGAATGCGCCCGTCCGCACCGACCGCGACACGCACGCTCAAGGATGCCAGGTGAGCGTCGTAGTTCAGGAGATCCGAAAGCGCTTGATACGTTTCGCTGGCGGTGACTTGAGCGCCGAAGGTTCCGAGACAGCCGAGCCCCGAACGGCAGTCGGAGAATTGCTCCGCCAAGAGTTGGAACACTTGTTTCAACGCCGTCAGGATGTCGAGCTTACGGCGGTTGGCGTCCCACACGCGCCCGGCTCCCGCGTTCTCCAGCAATGAGCGAAGACTACAGAGCGCGAGGTAGAGCTTTTCGAATGCGCGGCGCGCGTCGCTCGAGGCAGCAAGCTCCGCTAGGATCTCGCGTCGATAGTCGACAATCGCGATCTCCGCGGGTGGCTGGCAGAGCACTCGCGTCAAGTAGCGAGTTGAAAGCGTGGCTTCCCTGCCTCCAATCCGCACACGCAGGCACTGTGCGACGAAACGACTGACGAACAGGTCGTTGGCAAATCCGCTGGGCTCCCACGTCGAACGCGGCAGAGCTGCCTTGTCGAGCGCTTCCGAGAACATGCCCCCTGCCACAGCACCGTCGAAGGCCAAGCTGACGGCGAACTTGGTGTGTTCGAAATCGATACGCAGCGCCGCCGCAGGCTGTAGAAGATCGGGAGTCATAACGGGCTATCCCGCGCGCTTTTCAGCCTTGTCCAAAGCGGGATGAACGCCGGCCTTGATCTTAGGCAATCGCATGTAAAGGTGGAACGTGTCCTTGAACAGGCTGTAACTGATCTTGAACACGTGATAAAGATCCGTAAAGATAAAGCGCCTGCTTGAGTCAGAGTAGTCGAGCTGGATCGGAGCTTCGAGAATCTGATCGTAGCCCAGGTGCTTGGCCAATGACAGCATCTCCAAGTCAAACCCGTAGCGGTTGATTTCCATATGCGGCAGCACCGCCTCTACCACTTCGCGGCGAAAGAGCTTGATGCCAACCTGTGTGTCAGTGACGTCAATTTTGAATAGAACACGAACGA
Organism: uncultured Polyangiaceae bacterium; assembly: GCA_964609655.1. GTDB lineage: Bacteria > Myxococcota_A > Polyangia > Polyangiales > Polyangiaceae > JBBRRP01. Next base: position 10,790 of record CAZSUA010000134.1, read on the forward strand.
TTTGCTGAAAGCACCAGCTGAGAAACTTGCGGTACCAAGGGTACTGTACGCGCGCCTGCGGATGGCGTTTGGAGCCGACGACGACATCGCACTGGTAGAGCGACATCAGACCCATGAAAATTCGGATCTCCTTGGGGTGAATCTCCATACCGCCGTCGATGAACAGCACATAGTCGCCCGCCGCAGCTTGAAAGCCGACACGCACAGCATTGCCTTTGCCGGTGTTTTTCTCGACGATGATCGGGCGTATGCGCGGATGCTTGAGTGAGAGCAGTTTAGCGTTGGTGCTGTCGGTACTTCCGTCGGAAACCACGATCACTTCGAAGTCTTCGAAGTGATCGTCCACTTCGCCTAGCAACAAATCCAAATTGCGCGTGATCTGCTGGACCTCGTTGAACACGGGCACCACGATGCTGAGCTTCGCGCTTTTGAAGTTAAAGGCTTCCTGGGACATGTCTTATTGTCGGATTTTCTGCTGCCAAGAAACCACCCCCGAAAAGTTGGAGACTTGAAGCGAACCTCGCCTAGGTAAGGCTGCCAGCCCGTGGGCCGCTTTCTCGACTGGACCAGGACTTTCCCTCGGAGCCCACTTGCGTGCAAGTTGTGGCCGCAGAAAAGTTCGTGGCGAGAGGGGCCTCGGTCTCGAAGTTTTGCTCGCGCAGCGCGCGCAGTTAGGGCGGCTGAATTTCTAGCGAGCAGAGGTAGTAAGCATGCTTACTACCTCCGCGACGCCTGCGGGGCATCCGGTTCCGTCGCCCCGCGGAAAGCGCTCATGGACGCCTGTCGTTCGCCCAAGCCACAAAAAAGTCAATTGCCGCCGGATTTTTCAAGGTATCGCGACTCACTGCGTGGGCTGCATCGTGCCCCATCAGGATCTTCTTGATCGGAACCTCCAGCTTCTTTCCGCTGAGTGTGCGTGGGACTTCTTCAATTTTGACGATCTGATCTGGGACGTGGCGTGGCGATATTTCGGTGGCAATCCGGCGCTTGAGCGTCGCGATCAGCGGGTCCGAAAGCGCAACCCCAGTTTTCAAAACGAGAAACAAATACAGCTTTCCGTTCGGATCTTGAACGGATGCAGTATCCACCACCAGGCTATCCGAAACCTCCGGTACTGCTTCCACGACGCGATAGAATTCGCTGGTTCCCATGCGCACGCCCCCACGATTGAGCGTTGAATCCGAACGCCCTGAGATCACCATGCCGCCGTGCTCATTGATCTTCACCCAATCCCCGTGCCGCCAAACGCCTGGATAAGTCGAAAAATAACTGTCTAGGAAGCGTTCGCCGCTCGCGTCACCCCAGAAGAACAAAGGCATCGACGGCAGCGGCAAGGTGAGCACTAGCTCTCCCACGTCGCCGATCACGGGCTGCGCATGAGCATCGTAGGCTTCCACCTTCGCTCCCAAGGCCGCGCATTGCAGCTCGCCTGCATGAACTGGCAAAATCGGGCAAGAAATCACGAAGGCGGTGCACACGTCAGTACCTCCGCTGACTGAGCCCAGCAGGATTTCCGCTGGGGCTTCGGCTCCAACGTTCGCGTACACCCAGCCAAAGCCGTCCGCGAGTAACGGTGAACCTGTAGTGCCAATACTGCGCAAGCGAGAAAGATCCAGATCGCGCCCGGGAACAATTTCTGCTTTCTGGCACGCTTGAAGGAAGGACGCACTCACTCCAAAGAAGGTCACCCCTTCATCTTGCGCCAGCCGCCACAAGCGCTGGATATCCGGCTCGGCCGGGCTCCCATCGTACAGCACCAGCGTGCATCCCACGAGTAAGCCGCCAATCAGGAAGTTCCACATCATCCAACCGGTCGTGGAGAACCAGAAAAAGCGATCCTCTCGCTTCAGATCACAATGCAAGCTGAGCGCTTTGTTGAGCTCCAACAGGATCCCGCCGTGGCCATGCACGATCGCTTTTGGAAGGCCCGTGGTTCCCGAAGAATAGAGGATCCAAAGCGGGTGCTCGAAGGGGACGGCGTCGAACACCAGCGGCTCGGTTTCGCTCATAAATTGGGCAAACGAGAGCACATTCGGAAGCTCACACTGTTGCCCCAGTCGTTCCACGACGACGACATGAGCTAGCGAGGGAAGCGCTTCAGCAATCGATTGAACCGCGGCGAGGCGATTGAAGGATTTGCCTCCGTAGCGATAGCCATCCACTGCGAACAGCACTCTAGGCTCGATCTGTGTGAAGCGATCGAGCACCGCCGGCACGCCGAACTCTGGCGCGCAGCAAGACCAAACAGCTCCCAGGCTCGCCGTGGCTAGAAACGCGATCAGCGCTTCGGGGCCATTCGGTAAATAGGCAGCCACCCGATCCCCAAGCCCGACGCCTAAACGCTTGAGTCCCGCCCTTGCACGCGCCACATGCTCACTCAACTCCGCGTACGTGAACGTCTCCCGTCGCCCATCCTCGGACACAGCGATCAGCGCCAGCGCGCCATCCCGGCGGCTCAGACAATGATCCGCAAAATTCAGGCTCGCACCGACAAACCAATGCGCGCCAGGCAGCGTGCGCGCCGTCAGCACACAGTCGATAGCTGTGGCCGAACGCAGTTCGAAAAACTCCCAGACCGCGAGCCAAAACGCCTCGACTTCGTTCACCGACCAGGCATGCAGAGCGGCGTAGCCGTCGACGTGGACGCCCTTTTTATCGGCGAGCCAACGCATGAACGTAGCTAGATTGGAAGCTTCCTGACGTGCTCGATCGGGAGTGAAGAGTAAGCTTCCCTCTTCGGTGTTTTCCCAGCTACGAACGAGTGCCGCCATGCTTCTTCTAGGCTAATCGCTCCCAGCACCGAAGCCCAGCGCCCGGCGCTGAGCCTGATTACTCGCGCTTTCTGAACGACGCCAGAGCACGCCATCCAACGCGTAGTGGGTGATTTGGGGGAGAGCGAGCAACGGAACGACCCAAACGTGGAAATTGGCGGGTAGCGGGAAGGCGCGTGCGCCAAGGAGCCAAGCGTGATCTTGGTAGAAGCCACGCGCCCAAGCGAACTTCTTTAGAAGTGCTAACGCCCAGAGGAGACCGACAAACGCCACGAGCCCAGCCGTGGCGACTTGAGCACCCACGCTCTTTACGCCTACCTGAACCTGAGCCCGTGCGTAGATCCACAGCAAACACATATAAGGCACACCGTGCGTGAGCACATTGGTGGTATCCGATTCACGGAGCCGTGTAGCAAGTTAGAGGTGGCGGGCCCAAGGTGTG